>NZ_LKBR01000001.1:0-482107 GCF_002723595.1 Pseudomonas sp. ICMP 460 | reverse complement strand
GTGCTTTTTTCTCAAACCGCGCTAGAACTTCTGCCCACATCGATTTCGTTCCCCTGACTGGCGTTTTGGGGGATTTTATCAAAGACCTTGAAAGGGCTGGCTCTTACAGCGGGTCACTTTTGAACAGCGCAAAAGTAACCAAAACGCTCTTGCCCCACCACTCGGNCACTCGGCACCTCGCTTAGGCTCGGTGTGCCCTCACTCCGATATTACGGAGCGGGCCGCCGCGACGGGGCGTCCCTGCCCCGTCGCGGCTAAACCGGCGTCCTGCCGGTTTACCCGCTCCGTAATATCTGCGTTCGGCCAGCGTGGTTTAACGGGCGCCTTAGATCAAGGTCACAATCACAAGCAGGCGGCCTGAAAGCCGACCCAATCTCACATGCTGAATGCGGTCAAATGTGGGAGATTCTATGGCTGAAAAAGCGGGACGCAGAGCGTCCGGAGCGGCATTACCACGCAGAGCGTGGGAACGATCATCTAAGCCGACCCAATCTCCCAAGCAGAATGTGGAAAAACTGTGGGAGGGGGCTTGCTCCCGATGGCGGTGTATCAGTCACAGATGCAGTGACTGACACTCTGCTATCGGGAGCAAGCCCCCTCCCACAAAAGCAAAAAAAAGCAGATCTGCCGTGTTTGCAAAACTGCCTTTGATCCGCTTCAACCACTCAGGTCGGCTTTCAGGCCGCCGTGCTCTTGCTTTTGATCTTTGTGATCTTGATCTGAGAAGCGCCCCGTTAAACCACGCTGGCCGCACGCAGGCTTGAATCCGTGGGTACCCCGGCAGGACGCCGGGTTAGCCGCGCTGGGCCAAGGATGGCCCATCGCGGCGGCCCACGGATTCAAGCCTGCGGGCGGGCATGCCGAGCCTAAGCGAGGCACCGAGTGGTGGGACGAGGACCTTTTGGTTACTTTTGGGTCCTTTCAAAAGTGACTCGCTGTAAGAGCGAAACCGATACAAGCCATCACCCAAACAACGGATATACACGAAAACCCAAAGAACACCCCCAAGCCCGCTTCCCGCGCGACAGCGCTACATCAAAGATGCAGTGGGGCCTCCCACAATTCACTGAGTTCAGTCAGTCCGGGATCGGCAGGTTCAAGCTCTCTTTCACTTCTTCCATCACGATATAGCTCTTGGACTCGCGCACGTGGGGCAGCTTGAGCAGAATATCGCCGAGTAATTTGCGGTACGAGGCCATCTCCGAAATCCGCGCTTTCACCAGGTAGTCGAAGTCCCCCGACACCAAGTGGCACTCCAGCACATGCGGCAGTTTGAGCACGGCGCGGCGAAACTCTTCAAAGGTGTCGCCGGATTTGTAATCGAGGCTGATCTCGACGAACACCAGCAAACTGCCCTTCAAATGCTGCGGATTGAGCCGCGCGTTGTAGCCCATGATGATGCCTTCGCGCTCCAGCCGGCGGACCCGCTCGGTGCACGGCGTGGTCGACAGCCCAACCTTTTCCCCAAGCTCGGTGAACGAGATGCGCCCGTCGGTTTGCAGGATGCGCAGGATATTGCGGTCGATCTTGTCCAGCTCCCGCTTGGTCTGAGTGTTGGTACGCATAGGGGATACGCCTCTGTGAAAAGGGTTTTTGCCGAGAATTGTCGCCAAATATAGGCAGTTATATAGTGAAATGCACTGCCGATTGCTTTTTATACTGCGCCTATCATTGCTCTAACAACACACGTCAGCGGCCACGCCGCGATGAGGGTCTGAAAATGCGCGTTCTGGTCTTGGGTAGCGGCGTCATTGGTGTGACCAGTGCCTATTATTTGGCGCGGGCCGGCTTTGAAGTTGTTGTGGTCGACCGTCAGCCCGCCGCTGCCATGGAAACCAGTTTCGCCAATGCAGGCCAGGTCTCGCCGGGTTATGCGTCGCCATGGGCCGCGCCGGGCGTGCCGCTTAAAGCCTTCAAATGGCTGCTGCAGCGCCACTCGCCGCTGGCGGTCAAGCTGACCGGCGATATCAATCAATACCTGTGGATGGCGCAGATGCTGCGCAACTGCACCGCCAGCCGCTATGCGGTCAACAAAGAGCGCATGGTGCGCCTGTCCGAGTACAGCCGCGATTGCCTCGATGAGTTGCGCGCCGAAACCGGCATTGCCTACGAAGGCCGCAGCCTGGGGACTACGCAACTGTTCCGCACCCAAGCCCAATTGGAAAACGCCGCCAAAGACATCGCCGTGCTGAAAGAATCCGGCGTGCCGTTTGAGCTGCTCGATCGCGCCGGTATTGCCCGCGTCGAGCCGGCCCTGGCCAGCGTCACCGAGATTCTCGCGGGTGCCCTGCGCCTGCCGAATGACCAGACCGGCGACTGCCAGATGTTCACCACGCGCCTCGTGGGAATGTGCAAGCAGTTGGGTGTGGAATTTCGCTTCGAGCAGAACATCCAGCGCCTCGATTACGCCGGTGACCGCGTCAACGGCGTGTGGATCGACGGTACGCTGGAAACCGCCGACCGCTACGTGCTGGCTCTCGGCAGCTACTCGCCGACGTTGCTCAAGCCGTTGGGGGTCAAGGCACCGGTGTACCCACTCAAGGGTTACTCGTTGACGGTGCCGATCACCAACCCGGCGATGGCGCCGACTTCGACCATTCTCGACGAGACCTACAAGGTCGCGATTACCCGTTTCGACAATCGCATCCGCGTCGGCGGCATGGCTGAGATAGCCGGTTTTGACCTGTCGTTGAACCCGCGTCGGCGTGAAACCCTGGAGATGATCGTCAACGACCTTTATCCTCAGGGCGGTGATTTGACCGAGGCCACTTTTTGGACCGGCCTGCGTCCAACCACACCCGATGGCACGCCTATTGTCGGTGCCACCCCGTTCAAGAACCTGTTTCTGAATGCTGGCCACGGCACGCTCGGCTGGACCATGGCCTGTGGCTCTGGTCGTTTGTTGGCCGACCTGATTGCGAAAAAAACGCCGCAGATCAGCGCCGAAGGCCTCGATATTTCCCGTTATGGCAACCACCAGGAGTCCGCACAACATGTCAATCCAGCGCCAGCTCACCAATGAGCGCATGAGCCAGATCGTCGTTCACAGCGGTACCGTGTACCTGGCAGGGCAAGTCGGCGACGACATGAGTGCCGGGATTGAACAACAGACCCGTGAGACCCTGGTCAATATCGAGCGTTTGCTGGACCTGGCAGGCACTGACAAAACCAGGCTGCTCTCGGTGACGATCTACCTGAAAGACATCGACGCCGATTTCGCCGGGATGAACGCGGTGTGGGACAAATGGCTGCCCAAAGGCGTGGCTCCGGTGCGTGCCACGGTTGAAGCCAAACTGTGCGAACCAGAGATTCTGGTAGAGCTGTCGGTCGTGGCCGCGCTGCCTTAAACCCAATCCCTTTCACGGCGCCGAGGTTGTTGCTCGGTGCCGGTTTTTTTCACTTTGCCGCCTAGAAGCCTGCCGCCATGCGTCCTGCCCGTGCCCTGATCGACCTCCAAGCCCTGCGCCACAACTACCAATTGGCGCGTGAAGTTACGCGGGCCAAAGCCCTCGCCGTGGTCAAAGCCGATGCCTACGGCCATGGCGCGGTGCGTGTGGCCCAAGCGTTGGAAGCCGAGGCCGACGGGTTTGCGGTGGCGTGCATCGAGGAAGCATTGGAGCTGCGTGCGGCCGGTATCCGCGCGCCAATATTGCTGCTCGAAGGTTTTTTTGAAGCCAGCGAGCTGGCGCTGATCGTCGAGCATGATCTGTGGTGCGTGGTGCATTCGTTGTGGCAGTTGGACGCGATTGAACAAACCCGGCTGAGCAAGCCGCTGACCGTGTGGCTCAAGCTCGATTCGGGCATGCACCGCGTCGGCCTGCACCCCAAGGATTACCAAGCGGCTTATCAGCGCCTGCTGGCCAGCTCGAAAGTGGCCAAGATCGTATTGATGAGCCACTTCGCCCGCGCCGATGAGCTTGATTGCGTGCGCAGTTCTGAACAAGTGGCGGTGTTTGAGGCGGCGCGCCAAGGCTTGTCGGCCGAGGTAAGCCTGCGCAACTCGCCGTCGGTGATGGGCTGGCCGGGTGTGGCCAGTGACTGGGTGCGCCCGGGCATCATGCTTTATGGCGCCACGCCGTTTGGCGACGAACAGGCGGTGGCCGAGCGCTTGCAGCCGGTGATGACCCTGGAATCCAAAGTCATCTGCGTGCGCGAACTGCCGACCGGCGAGCCGGTGGGCTACGGTGCCAAGTTCATCACCTCAAAACCGATGCGTATCGGAGTGGTTGCGATGGGCTATGCCGATGGCTACCCGCGTCACGCACCGACTGGCACGCCGGTGCTGGTGGCGGGGCAGCGCAGCCAATTGTTGGGGCGGGTGTCGATGGACATGCTGTGTGTCGACCTGACCGACCTGCCGCAGGCCGGCCTCGGTTCCACGGTGGAACTGTGGGGCAAAAATATCCTTGCCAGTGATGTCGCCGCCGCCGCCGAGACCATCCCTTACCAGATCTTCTGCAACCTGCGCCGCGTGCCGAGGCTCTATTCCGGCGCTTGAGAGTCGCGTACGAGCAGGGCCGGCCGTGATTTAGGCCAAGGTGTTGTAAATACTGAACGCTGTCGCCATGATAACGCTCAATTACAACAAAGCCTGAATCCTAGGAGGCTCCTGCATTGGACGTCGGCGAACGACTGCAATCCATCCGTAAACTCAAGGGTCTTTCCCAGCGTGAGCTCGCCAAGCGCGCGGGTGTCACCAACAGCACCATTTCGATGATCGAAAAAAACAGTGTCAGCCCTTCAATCAGCTCCTTGCGCAAGGTGCTGGGCGGCATTCCCATGTCGATGGTCGAGTTCTTTTCCGAGGAGATCCTCCAGGAAAAACCGACGCAGATCGTCTACAAAGCCAATGAGCTGATCGACATCTCTGATGGCGCCGTCACCATGAAACTGGTCGGCCGCGCGCACCCTAGCCGCGCCATCGCGTTTCTCAACGAGATTTACCCACCGGGCGCCGACACGGGCGTAGAGATGCTCACCCACGAAGGCGAAGAAACCGGGATTCTGGTGGAAGGCCGCCTGGAATTAGTGGTGGGTCTTGAGACTTTTGTGCTCGAAGCGGGCGATAGCTACTACTTTGAAAGCACCAAGCCGCACCGTTTCCGCAACCCGTTCGACGTGCCGGCGCGACTAATCAGCGCAGCCACACCCGCAAATTTTTAAGCATAGAGGCGCCCTGCCAGCGTTGTAGAGGCGCCCGCGGCCGTATTTGGTGGCACTTAATATCCCTTTGTTTAATAGGGTTGTTTCGGCCGAGCGGGCTACCCGCTATACTCTCGACGCCTGTGAAACCGTGGCCGCAGGCGTGAATAGCCACCATGAGGGTGAACGCGTGAACCTGATTATGAAAATGCTGGCTGCACCAGCAACCGTACTGGCCCTATGGGCTGTCAGCGCTCAAGCTGCGACCAACGATGAGATTGCCAAGCGCCTGGAGCCTGTCGGCCAAGTCTGTGTTCAGGGCCAGGAATGCAAAGGGATGGACGTTGCCGTGGCTGCGGGCGGCGGCGCTGCAAAAACGCCGGACGAAATCATCGCCAAGCACTGCACCGCCTGCCATAGCGCCGGTCTGTTGGGTGCACCGAAAATCGGCGACACCGCCGCCTGGAAAGAACGCGCCGACCACCAGGGCGGCCTCGATGGCATCCTGGCCAAGGCGATCACCGGTATCAACGCCATGCCGCCGAAAGGCACCTGCGCGGATTGCTCGGATGACGACCTTAAAGGCGCCATCAAGAAGATGTCCGGCCTGTAATCTGCCGCTCTTCGCCAAAAACGCCGCTTACGAGCGGTTTTTTTGTGCCTGCGTATCTCGCCTTTAGTAAGGTTTCGCGGCTGTTCATTGCAGCAAAGACCTGCCACTTTCTGTCCAACCCCCAATAATGGAATGTTCAGGAGGGTCGGATGGTGCAGTTGTGTTCAATCGAGCAAGCAGTTGACGACGTACTGGCGCGTTTGCCGGCGCATATCCACATGGGTATGCCCTTGGGCCTGGGCAAGCCCAACCTGTTCGCCAATGCGCTGTACCGGCGCATCGCCCAGTTGCCTGAGCGGGCGCTGACGATTTACACCGCGTTGAGCCTGGGGCGGCCGGAATTGGGCGATGGTGTGCAGAAGCGCTTTCTCGAACCCTTTATCGAACGCGTCTTCGGCGATTACCCCGAGTTGGATTTTCTCGCCGACCTGCACAACGACAGCCTGCCCGCCAATATCCGTGTGCAGCAATTCTTCATGCAGCCGGGCAGCCTGCTGCACAGCGCGTCGGCGCAACAGGATTACGTGAGTAGCAACTACAGCCATGCGGCGCGCGATATTAACGCCGCCGGCCTGAACCTGGTGGCGCAACTGGTTGCCAGCAGCAGTGAACATCCTGACCGCCTGAGCCTGAGCTGCAACCCCGACATCACCCTCGACCTTATGCCAATGATCGCCAAGCGCCGCGAGGCGGGCGAAACCATCCTGATCGTTGGTCAGGTTCACACCGATTTGCCTTACATGCCGGGCGACGCCGAATTGGGCATGCACGAGTTCGACTACCTGCTCGACGAAAAGGACAGCTCCACGCTGTTTTCCACGCCGAACATGCCGGTGGGCTTTCAGGATCATTTTATCGGCCTGCATGCCAGCACCTTGGTACGCGACGGCGGCACGCTACAGATCGGCATCGGCTCAATGGGTGATGCGCTGACCGCCGCATTGCTGGCGCGCCAGGCCGATAACGAAGCCTATCGCTTGCTGCTGACGGATCTGGACGTGTATCAGTGGGCGCCGCTGATCAGTCGCGAAGGCGGTGTCGCACCCTTCGCGCGCGGCCTGTATGGCTGCAGCGAAATGTTCGTCAACGGCCTGCTGGTATTGGCCGACGCTGGCATTATTCGGCGCAAGGTCTACCCGGACGTGGCGACTCAAGAGCAGGCCAACGCCGGCACCCTGGATGATGCAGCGCAACCCGACGGCGTCTCGATTCATGGCGGCTTCTTCCTCGGGCCACGCAGTTTTTACCAGCGCTTGCAGGAGATGACTCACGCCCAGCGCCTCCAATTCAACATGACCCGCATCAGCTACATCAACGAGCTGTACGGGCAGGAACAGCTCAAACGCCTGCAACGCCTGGACGCGCGATTTATCAACAGCGCGATCATGGTGACGTTGCTCGGCGCAGGTGTGGCGGACCAGTTGGAGGATGGCCGCGTGCTCAGCGGCGTGGGCGGGCAGTACAACTTTGTCACCCAAGGCCATGCATTGGAAGGCGCGCGCTCGATCCTTATTCTGCGCAGCTGGCGCGAGTCGGAAGGCGACGTCAGTTCCAATATTGTCTGGGAGTATGGTCATTGCACCATTCCTCGGCACCTGCGGGACATCGTCATCACCGAATACGGGATTGCCGATCTGCGTGGGCAAACGGATGCCAAGGTGATTGAGGCGCTGCTCAATATCACCGACTCCAGGTTCCAGGACGACTTGATCGAGCAGGCGCAAAAAGCCGGCAAGCTGCCCAAAGACTTTCAACTCGACCCGCGCTTTGCCGAGAATACGCCGGAGCGCCTCAAGGGCATTCAGGCGCGGCATCGCCGGTTGTTTCCCGAGTATCCGCTGGGCACTGACTTCACGGATGAGGAGCGGGATCTGTTACGGGCGCTGAACTGGCTCAAGAGCAAATTCAAGCTGACGGAGATTCTGGAGCTCGGCAAAGCGGCGCTGGATGCACCGGAACCCGAAGCGTTCCCGGAGCATCTGAGGCGAATGCGCCTGGATAAACCGGAAGGGCTGAAAGAGGATTTGTATCAGCGCCTGTTGCTCGCCGGCCTGCAAGCCACTTCGCACTGACAAGCTATAGACCGGGCACAACCCCTTCAGTGTGAGGGGCTTGCTGATGAGGGTGTATCAGTCACTCATGAATCGACTGACACACCCTCATCGGGAGCAAGCCCCCTCCCACATTTAATCTTCATTGCAGCCAATAAAGCTGGCACAACCCTGCCACATTTGATCTTCATTGAGGCAATAAAGCTGGCACAACCCTGCCACATTTGATCTTCATTGAGGCAATAAAGCTGGCACAACCCTGCCACATTTGATCTTCATTGAGGCAATAAAGCTGGCACAACCCTGCCACATTTGATCTTCATTGAGGCAATAAAGCTGGCACAACCCTGCCACATTTGATCTTCATTGAGGCAATAAAGCTGGCACAACCCTGCCACATTTGATCTTCATTGAGGCAATAAAGCTGGCACAACCCTGCCACATTTAATATTCATTGAGGCAATAAAGCTGGCACAACCCTGCCACATTTGATCTTCATTGCAGCCAATAAAGCTGACACAGCGCTGCCACATTTGATCTTCAGTGCAGCCAATAAAGCTGGCACAACCCTGCCACATTTAATCTTCATTGAGGCAATAAAGCTGGCACAACCCTGCCACATCTGATCTTCATTGCAGCCAATAAAGCTGACACAGCCCGGTCACTGTGGGAGGGGGCTTGCTCCCGATGGCGGTATATCAGTCACTCATGAATTGACTGACACACTCTTATCGGGAGCAAGCCCCCTCCCACATTTGATGTCCAGGGCATCCTATATAGCTGGCACAACCCTGCCACATTTGATCTTCATTGCAGCCAATAAACCTGGCACAACACACGCACCGGTTACTCGATGAAAGTCACCACGCCACCGGCCAGCGACTTAACCCGCGCCAGCGATTCAACCCGGTAACCCTGCGCGTCCAGTTCCGCACGGCCGCCCTGGAACGACTTCTCGATCACAATCCCCAAGCCCGCCACGGTCGCGCCGGCTTGCTTGATAATCGAAATCAGCGCCTGCGACGCCTTGCCGTTGGCCAGGAAGTCATCAATCACCAGCACGCGGTCACTGCTGGTCAGGTGGCGCGGGGAAATGGCCACGGTGCTTTCGGTTTTTTTGGTGAACGAATACACGGTCGCCGACAGCAGGTTTTCAGTCAGGGTCAGGGATTGTTGCTTGCGCGCAAAAATCACCGGTACGCCGAGGTTAAGGCCGGTCATGATCGCCGGCGCGATGCCTGAAGCTTCGATGGTGACGATCTTGGTGATGCCCGAGTCCTTGAACAGCGCGGCGAACTCGTCGCCGATCAGTTTCATCAGCGCCGGGTCGATCTGGTGGTTCAAAAAGGCGTCGACCTTCAGAACCTGATCGGAAAGCACGATGCCTTCTTCGCGAATTTTCTTGTGCAGTGCTTCCACGGAAAGCTTCCTCTAATGGCGCGATGTGCGCCGAAAGTAGATTAAAAAGTAGTCGATTTTAGCGCTTTAACATCGCGCGTATATCCGCCAGGGCGGTGTTGCCGCGAACGGCTTTCACCTCGGTCGGGGTGTCGTCATTGCCTTCCCATGCCAAGTCGTCCGGCGGCAGTTCATCGAGGAACCGGCTGGGCGCGCAATCGATGATTTCGCCGTACTGCTTGCGCTTGGCGGCAAAGGTGAAAGCCAGCGTCTGACGCGCGCGGGTAATGCCCACGTAGGCCAGGCGCCGTTCTTCTTCGATGGTGTCGGCTTCGATGCTGGAGCGGTGTGGGAGAATTTCCTCTTCCATGCCCATGATGAACACGTAAGGGAATTCCAGGCCCTTGGACGCATGCAAGGTCATCATCTGCACGCCTTCGGCGCCGTCTTCCTCTTCCTGCTGGCGCTCAAGCATGTCGCGCAGCACCAGCTTGCCGATGGCGTCTTCGACGGTCATCTCGCCGTCTTCGTCTTTTTCCAGGGTGTTCTTCAGCGCTTCGATCAGGAACCAGACGTTGCCCATGCGGTAATCCGCGGCCTTGTCGCTGGAACTGTTGGTGCGCAGCCAGTTTTCATAGTCGATGTCCATGACCATGCTGCGCAGCGCGCTGATCGGGTCTTCGCCGGCGCATTGCTCGCGCACCTTGTCCATGAAGCGTTTAAAGCGCGCCAGTCGATCGGTAAAGCGCGTGTCGAGGTGTTCGCCCAGGCCGATTTCGTCGGTGGCGGCGTACATCGAAATCTTGCGTTCGGTAGCGTAGTTACCGAGCTTTTCCAGGGTAGTGGAGCCGATTTCCCGGCGCGGCACGTTGATCACGCGCAGGAAGGCGTTGTCGTCGTCCGGGTTCACAATCAGCCGGAAGTAGGCCATCAAGTCTTTGACTTCCTGGCGCCCGAAGAAGCTGTTGCCGCCCGACAGGCGATAGGGAATCTGATGGTGCTGCAGCTTCAGCTCGATCAGCTTGGCCTGATAGTTACCGCGATACAGAATCGCAAAATCGCTGTAGGGCCGGTCGGTGCGCAGGTGCAAGGTCAACAGCTCGACGGCCACACGCTCAGCTTCGGCGTCTTCGTTGCGGCAGCGGATCACCCGGATTTCGTCGCCGTGGCCCATCTCGCTCCACAGTTGCTTTTCGAACTCGTGCGGGTTGTTCGAGATCAGCACGTTGGCGCACCGCAGGATGCGGCTGGTGGAGCGATAGTTCTGCTCCAGCATCACCACTTTCAGCGACGGATAATCGACCTTCAGCAACATCAGGTTTTCTGGCCGGGCACCGCGCCAGGCGTAGATCGACTGGTCGTCGTCGCCTACCACGGTGAACTGGTTGCGTTTGCCGATGAGCATTTTTACCAGCAGGTACTGGCTGGCGTTGGTGTCCTGGTATTCGTCCACCAACAGGTAGCGGACCTTGTTCTGCCATTTTTCGAGAATGTCGGCATGTTCCTCGAACAGTTTTACCGGCAGCAGGATCAGGTCGTCGAAGTCCACCGCATTAAACGCCTTGAGCGTGCGCTGGTAGTGCGTGTACACGATGGCGGCGGTCTGTTCCTTGGGGTTGCGCGCGTTTTCCAGGGCTTGGGGCGGCAGGATCAGCTCGTTTTTCCAGGCGCCGATCATGTTCTTGATCTCATCCACGCCGTCGTCGCCTGCATATTCCTTTTGCATGATGTCGGTCATCAGCGACTTGACATCGGCCTCGTCGAAAATCGAGAAGCCCGGCTTGTAGCCGAGGCGCGCATGCTCCTTGCGGATGATGTTCAGGCCCAGGTTGTGGAAGGTGCACACCGTGAGGCCGCGGCCTTCGCCGCCTTTGAGCAGCGAGCCGACACGCTCTTTCATTTCTCGCGCCGCCTTGTTGGTAAAGGTCATGGCGACGATGTACTGGGCACGGATGCCGCAGTTTTGAATCAGGTGCGCGATCTTGCGGGTGATCACGCTGGTCTTGCCGGAACCGGCACCGGCGAGCACCAATAGAGGGCCGCCGACGTAGTTCACGGCTTCTTGCTGCCGGGGATTGAGTCGGGACATACGGAATTCAGGGAGTCGTTGTTCAAAGGGGCGGGCATTTTAACAGGCTCGCAGAATTGTGCGCTCACAGAACGACAGTGTGACGTACCACTCGATCTAAATTTGCCGGTTTTGATAGTTTGACGCAGGATATGTGGGCTTTTTGCGACTAATGCCTACAGTCAGTGTATTTGATAACGCCTATCATTGGTGATTATCAGGCTGCGCGTCATACTGCCCGCCGCCAACGAAATTTTGCAGAGTCTAGGGAGCTAGCTTGTCTACGCCTGTCGAACCCTTGCGTTTGCTGCTACTGGCCGATGAGCCAGCGTGGGCAGCGTTGTTGCGCGAGTGCCTGGCGCCGATGGGCGATGGGGCTGTGCTGATCAGCGCGCCCCACTGGGACTCGGTGAGTCGTTTGTTCGATGACGACCACACGGCCGTGTTATTGACCACGCCCAACCTGCAACCCGGCCCAGGCCGCTGCAGTTTAACGTGCGTATTGCTATTGGAGCAGGAACCGCTGGTGGCTCCGCTCGGTGTCAGTGATTGGTTGATCCGCGATGTTCTGAGCGCCGACACCTTGCGCCGCTGCTTGCGCCATGTTCGCGAGCGGGGCGTGCTGGAGAACACCTTGCAGCGCCTGGCCGAGCAGGACCCGCTCACCGGCATCGCCAATCGCCAGGGTTTCCAAACCTTGCTGGCGGCGCGCCTGGCCGAAAACGAGGGCCGCGGCTTGGCCCTTGGCCACTTGGACCTCGACAATTTTCGTCACGCCAACGACGCCTTGGGCCACCAGGCCGGCGACCGGCTTATCCTGCAAGTGGTCTCGCGGCTCAAGAGTCAGCTTGAAGCCGGCGACCAGTTGGCCCGCCTGGGCAGCGATGAGTTCGCCCTGTTGATTGATACCCGACGCGCGCCCCAACGCGCGGAATGGATGGCCGAGCGCATCACGCAAGCCATGGCCGAGCCTTATTGGGTAGACGGCGAAAGCCTGTTGATTGGCTGCAGCCTGGGCGTGGCGCATGCCCGCGCCAGCGCCGGGGCCGACCCGTTGATGTGGCACGCGCATATCGCCATGCAGCAAGCCAAAAGCACGCAAGGCTGCACCTTTCATATCTTCAACGAACGCATCAACCCCAACGCGCGCAGCCTGGCTGATTTGGAAAGTGAGCTGCGCCGCGCGCTGCGCCGTGACGAGCTGGAACTGCATTACCAGCCGCGCCTGGACCTGGACGACGGGCATATCGTCGGCCTCGAAGCCTTGGTGCGCTGGCGTCACGGCGAACGTGGCCTGTTGCCACCCAGCGAATTCGTGCCGTTGGCCGAGCAGAGTGGCCTGATCGTGCCGTTGGGCTATTGGGTTATTTCCAGAGCCTTGCGCGACATGCAAGACCTGCGCGAACGCGGCCTGCCGCCGCTGCACATGGCGGTCAACCTGTCGTTTCGGCAATTCCAGGACAGCCAATTGCTCTCCACGCTTAGCCGGCTGATTGCCGAGCGAGGGGTGGATGCGCAGTGGCTCGAATTTGAGCTGACCGAAACCGCCGTGATGCGCCGCAGTGATTTGGTCAAGCAGACCATGGACGCGCTCGGCCGCTTGGGTGTGCGGTTTTCGCTGGATGACTTCGGCACAGGGTTTTCGTCGTTCGTGCACCTCAACAGCCTGCCGATTGCCTTATTGAAGATCGACAAAAGCTTTGTCGGCGGCATGGAAGAGCGCGAAGAAAACCGCAAGTTGGTGCATGCGATGATCAACCTGGCCCACAACCTCAACCTGGAAGTGGTCGCCGAAGGCGTGGAAACCCCTGAGCAACTGGCGCTTTTGCGCTTGTTCGGTTGCGACCAGGCGCAGGGTTACCTGATCAGCAAACCGCTGCCGCTGCCGGAGTTGGTGGAGTATTTGACCTTCGGTAAGAGCCAGCAGGCGCTGCTGGGTTGAATTGCTACCCCAATAAAAACTGTGGGGGCGGGTTTGTGTGGGAGCTGGCTTGCCTGCGATGCAAACACCTCGGTGTGTCAGGCATCACCAGGTGATGCCATCGCAGGCAAGCCAGCTCCCACATTGACCGAGCCCACCCTATTAGTCGGTCTGCATCGCCTGGAATTCAGTGCGAACGTCCGGCTCCTGGCGAATCATGCGCTTCATCTTTGCCTCAAACGCCCACGTCAGGCTGACGGCCGCGCAGGCCAGGCCCAGCGCCAGGCCCCACCACACGCCGGTTGGCCCCCAACCCAAGGTAAAGGCCATCAACCACGCGGCGGGTGCGCCGATTAACCAATAACAGCCCAAGCCCACCAGGAAGGTGGTTTTGGCGTCTTTCAGCCCGCGAATGCAGCCCATGGCGATGGTCTGCACGCCGTCGAACAGTTCAAACCAGGCCGCAACGGCCAGCAAGCTCACGGCGAGCACGATGACATCGTGAAAGGCCGGGTCGTTGTGGTCGAGGAACAGCCCGATCAGCGCGTCGGAACACAGCCAAAACACCGCCGCAAACCCCAGCATCACCCCCGCACCAAAGCCTATGCCGACGCGCCCGGCCATGCGTGCCTGGAGCAATTGCCCGGCGCCGTAATGCTGGCCGATGCGCATGGTTATCGCGTAGGACATGCCCGCCGGCACCATGAACGCCACTGAGACAATTTGCAGGGCGATCTGGTGCGCGGCCAATTGCGTACTGCCCATGGTGCCCATGCACAGCGCCGCAAAGGCGAACAACCCGACTTCCACCGCGTAGGTGCCACCAATCGGCAGGCCCAGCCGCCACAGCTCGCGCAAATAGTGCGTGTTGAGGTGCAACAGGCCTTTGCCGAGCGGGTAGGCCGCGTAGGCGCGGTCAGTGCGGATGTACCACATCAGCGCCAGGGCCATGCAGTTGGCGACAATCGCCGTGACCAGGCCAATGCCCATCAAGCCCAGTTTGGGCAGGCCGAACATGCCTTCGATCAGCGCATGGTTGAGCAAATAGTTGAGCACCGTGCCGCACAGGCTGATCACCATCACCGGTGTGGCCTTGCCGATAGCGCTGGTGAACCCGCGCAACGCCATGAAGGTCAGGTAGCCGGGCAGGGCGAATGGCAAAATCGTCAGAAATTGCCCCGCCGCGTGCACGTTGGTTTCGGTCTGGCCAAACATCAGCAGCACGGGCTTGAGGTTCCACAGCAAGAGTGCGGCGCCAATCGCCATCAGCCAGGCCAGCCACAGCCCGGCTTGGGTCAGGCGCGTCGCGGCTTGAATGTCGCCAGCGCCATGACGAATCGCCACCAGCGTGCCAACCGCCGCGATCACGCCGATGCAAAAAATCGCCACGAACGAATAACTCGCCGCGCCCAAGCCGCCGCCCGCCAAGGCTTCGGGGCTCAGGCGGGCCATCATCAGGGTGTCGGTCAGCACCATCAGCATGTGCGCCAACTGTGAGGCAATCAACGGCCCCGACAGCCGCAGAATGGCCCAGAGTTCGCTACGCACCGGATGCTGCATGTTCATCACGCTCAACAAGTCAGAGGGTTTGGGAGGGCTTGATTCTCGGCGCTCCTGACGCATTACACAAAAGGATAAAAGCGATCGTTCGCATGACTAAAACTCATGCCTGCAGATTCTGATAGGGTTGGTTATTGCTCTGTCAGGAGGTTTTTTATGTCGCGCCGTCTTCCTCCGCTGTATGCCTTGCGCGCCTTCGAGGCCGCGTCGCGGCACAACTCGTTCACCCGCGCGGCGGCGGAACTGTCGATCACGCAAAGTGCGGTCAGCCGACATATCCGCACGCTCGAAGAACACTTCGCCTGCCGCCTGTTTCAGCGCAGCGGCCGCAACTTGCAACTCACCGAAGCGGCGCGCTTGCTGTTGCCCGGCGTGCGCGAAGGGTTTGCGGCGCTGGAGCGGGCCTGCGATACCCTGAACACCGAGGACGACATCCTGCGCATGAAAGCGCCGTCGACCCTGACCATGCGCTGGTTGCTGGCGCGGCTCAGTCGCTTCCGTGCCTTGCAGCCAGGCAATGAGGTGCAACTCACCAGCGCGTGGATGAGCGTGGATGAAGTGGACTTTAATCAGGAACCGTTCGATTGCGCCGTGCTGCTCAGCTACGGGCATTTCCCGGCGGACTGGGACGCCTGCTACCTGTTCCCGGAACTGTTGATACCGGTCGGGGCGCCGAACCTGCTCAGTGACGGGCCGTGGGATGCCGCGCGGCTGGCGACTGCGGAGTTGTTACACCCGACGCCCGACCGCCGCGATTGGCGCAATTGGCTGCAGCGCATGGGGCTTTCGTCTCACGTGTCGCTCAAGGGCGGGCAGGTGTTCGACACCCTCGAACTGGGCATGATCGCCGCCGCGCGCGGTTACGGCGTGTCCATGGGCGACCTGTTGATGGTGGCCGAAGACGTGGCCCAAGGCAGATTAAGCCTGCCGTGGCCGACCGCCGTGGCAAGTGGTGAGAGTTACTACTTGGTGTGGCCAAAAACCCGCCCTGGCGGCGAGCGTTTACGGCGGTTGGCGGAGTTCCTGCAAGGTGAGGTTAACGCCATGCAATTGCCCCGCGTTGATCGTCTGGATTGAACTTTTTTTAATTTCTGGTGTAATCGCATGCGTTATATCCCCCTGAATCGCTCAAGTATTCCCGGCGCCCGCCGAAGCAGGTGTGTTGGAGCAACCATGCGCCAACGTTTTTCACTAGATAATTTGCCGTAATGCTATGAGATCAGGATGATCCTGGCCTCGGCCAGGAGCTGTCATGTCTCAACCTCGCGCTCGGATCGCCTCACAATTAGGCCTCGCACTGGCCATTATTCTGGCTGTCGTTATCAGCGGCAGTACGGTTTTCGCCCTGCGTTCCCTTGACTCCGCCAACCTCGCCATTCGCCAGGAACACTTGGCCAGCGAGGCGCGCTTGCTCGCCGACCAGCTCAATACCTTCCACAGCACCTTGCGCGAGAGTACTCAGCGTTTGAGCGGGCTGTTTGAAAAGCGCTTCGGCGCAGGTTTGAATGTGCGCGTGGACCAGCCGGTGGCAGTGGCCGGCACACAGACCCCGAGCCTGTTCCTGGGCAGCAACCTGCTGAACAACGATTTCGCTGAGGTCGATGAATTCAAGGAGACCTCCGGCGGCGTGGCCACGGTGTTTGTGCGCAGCGGCGAAGACTTTATTCGCGTGAGCACCTCGTTGACCAAACAGGATGGCAGCCGCGCCATCGGCACCGTCCTCGACCACCAGCACCCGGCTTATCAGCGCCTGCTCGGCGGGCAAAGTTACGTGGGCCGCGCGGTATTGTTCGACCGCTCCTACATGACCCAATACACGCCGGTACGTGATGCGGCCGGCAAAGTGATCGCGGTGCTGTTTGTCGGCTTCGACTACACCAACGCGCAGAATGTGCAATTCGACAACCTCAAGCGGTTCCGTATCGGCCAGACCGGTTCGCTGGCCCTGTTGGATGAGCAGAAGCGCTGGCTGGTGCCACCCGCAGGCGTGCAGGCACTCGACCAGGCGATTCCGCTGATGCTCGATTTGGCCAGCAAACCCGGCGAAGGCAGCTTCTGGAGCGACAAAAACGAAGACTTCTACAGCGTCTCGGTGCCATTCGAAGGCGGCCCGTGGGCGGTGGTAGCGAGCATGCCGAAATCCGAAATCCGCGAGGTGACCTGGGCCGTCGGTATTCGCCTGGTGATCGGTAGCGTGCTGGCGATGTTGATCGCTGTGGGCGCCGCGGTCTGGTTGCTGCGCAGTAAATTGCAGCCCTTGAGTGACCTCGTGCGCCAAGCCGAAGCCCTCGGCGCCGGTGACTTGAGCGCACGCCTGAATGTGTCCAGCCATGACGAAATCGGCCAACTGGCGCGTAGCTTCAACCAGATGGGCGAAGCGCTGTCGACCATGGTCTCGCATATCCGCACGGCGGCCGAAGAGGTCAACAGCCGTGCCCGGGCGTTGTCCGGTTTGTCCGGTGGCGCGTATGACGGCATGGAGCAACAGTCTGGTGAAATCACCAGCATGGCGGGCGCGGTAGAAGAGTTCAGCGCCACCTCGCTGAACATCGCCGATAACATGGGCAACACCGAGCGGCTGGCGCAGGAAAACGCACAGCAAACCCGTATTGGCCGTACCTCGATGCAAGAGGCGTCGTCGTCCCTGGAACATATCGCTGCGGCGTTGAACAGCACGGCCACGGTGATCAACACCCTCGGCCAACGCTCGCAGGAAATTGGCGGGATTGTTGGCGTGATCACCTCGATTGCCGAACAGACCAACCTGCTGGCGCTCAACGCGGCCATCGAAGCTGCGCGCGCCGGCGAGCAAGGCCGCGGCTTTGCGGTGGTCGCCGACGAGGTGCGTAACCTGGCCTCGCGCACCCGCCAAGCCACCGACGAAATCTCGGTGATGATCCAAAGTATCCAGCAAGAAACCGGCAACGCCATCAGCACCATGGAGCAAGGCAAAGTGCTGATGCAGGAAGGCTTGTCGCGCAACGCCGACGTGGCTTCAGCGTTGGCGCGTATCGACGAGCAAAGCCGCTCGGCCGGGCAGCAATTCGCCGCCATCACCACCGCCACTCAAGAGCAGAGCAGCACCGCGAACGTGCTCAGTAGCAACCTGCAAAGCATTGCGCTGGCCAACAGCGAGCAGCGTGAAGTGGTGTCGAACCTGGCGATTACCGCCAAGGAACTGGAAACCCTGGCGGCCGGGCTGCGCCAGGAAGTCGACCGCTTCCGCTGAGATTGACCGCAGCGCTTATTTGCAATTCGCGCTGCTGGACACTTCCCTGGTCGCCAGCTTCAGCGCATTCGCCAACTCTTTCGCGTTGCTGCTGGCGTAGGTGCGCCCGCCGGTGTTTTCGGCGATACAGCGCGAGGCGCCGCCCACCCCAATGTTGACCACATTGACCCGCAGGCGCGGCTGTTGCTGCGCGATCCGGCGTGACACCGCGCAGGCGTCACGATCGCAGCCGTCCTCACCGTCGACGAACATCACGATCATTGCATCACGGTTACGCCCGTCCACGGTGCTGGCGGCTTTTTCCAGGCTGGCAGCCAGCGGCGTGCCGTCGTTGCCGATCAGCCGGCGAATACCGGACATCAGGCGCGGACGATCACCCAGCCGAAAAACCCCATGGTCTGGCGTGCTTTCGCAGCCTTGGAAGGTAATCAGGCGCATATCAATTTTCGGGTCCAGCGCCTGGATCATGCCATTCAGCGAATCGGCGGCCACGGCCATGCGGTTTGGCGGCTGGAATATCTGTCGTTTATGAGGTGTGTCGCGGTGTTGATTGGCTGGGTTGCCGAAGAACCAGTCCTCGTCGGCCTTCACCGCGTTGATGTTCAACATCATCGAGCCGGACGTGTCGAGCACCACCACGAACTGCGGCGTTTCGACGGCCGGGCCGTCCTTGCGGCAGGCGTAGTTGTCCAGTGAAGGCGGTTGCGCAGGCTTGGCCACCGGCACCGGTTTAGGCGGCGGAACCGGCTTGGGCGGCGGCGCAGGTTCTGGTTCTGGCTCTGGCTCGGGTTCTGGCGCAGGCGCAGGCTCCACCACGGGAGCAGGCTCGGGCTCCGGTTCGGGCGTGGCCACAGGCGCGGGTTCGACGATAGGCGTCGGGGCCACCGGTTCAACCACCGCCACCGGGCGCCAGAACCACCAGGCCCACAGCGCGAGCAGCAGCAGTAACAACAGCAACAAACCGAGCAGCAGCGCAGCCAGGCGCCAGCCTTTGGAGGTGGCGACGGCGGCGGCCACCGGCGCGACCGCCGCTGGTGCAATCACCGGCGGCGGCAGCACTTTGGGCGGCCGTGGCGTGTGCCAGCGAATCACCAGCGGCTCGCCGTTGAGGCTGTAAAGATCGCTCACGGTCGGTTCGCCAACCAGCGCCTCCAGCGCGTGGGCGTCGCTTGGCTGGTCGCGTTTTTTCAACGCGTCGACAAGCTGGCTGATCGCGTCCTGGCGTTGCTGGTAGGTTTGCAGCAAACGTCGCTGGCTGTCTGTGTCCAGGTCGGCGTAGGGCGTTGGCTGGCCGCCGAGCTCAGTCCACCATTCGACTGCGTCATCGGCGCCCGTGCGCGGGATCGCAAATAGACTGGCAGCCACCGGCGGCAGGTGCCTCTGGATCAGCGCGAGGGTGTTTTGCAGCGCGCTGGTTCCGTCCGGGAAGGCTTGCGTGTCCCTGATGACCCGTTGCATGAAGGCAACTCCTGAAAATGAAGCAGGCACCCCGCAAGGTGCCTGCAAAGTGGCAAACCTTAAGTTTTACTCTTCGTAGCCGAGGCTGAACTGCAGTTGGTTGACCTTTTTCTGCAAGGTTTTCAGCTGTTCCTGCTTGGCCGCCAATTGCTTGGGCGTGGCCGAACCACTCGGCGCTTGCGCCTGGTTGGCCTGCAATTGCTGCTCAAGGCCAGCGATTTGCTTTTGCACATCGCCCTGGTTGGCGCGGCGTTTTTTCAGCGTGCCGAGCAGTTGCGCCAGCGACTGGTTCAACTGCGCCTGCGCCTGCTCTTGGGTGGCGAGGTCACGGCGGCTGTTGGCTTGCTGCGCCTGAATATTTTGGTACACCTGATGGAACATTGCGTTCTCTTCACGCGAGGCGGTCAGGGCGGCTTCTTTCTGCTTGATCTGGTCGCTGTAGCCGCCGGAGTAATCGCAATTCATTTTGGTCAGCATGCTGCTGTCACGGTTGCCCGCGTCGCAGCTGCCGGGCGGTGTGGCACAGCCTGCGAGTGCCAGAATGCCTGCCAGCCCGAGCGCGTATTTAACAGTCTTCATCAGGAAGTTCTCAGCCCAGGGTGATTGCGGAACGTTGGTTGTAAAGCCCGTCGACTTCTTTTTGCAGCGCAGCAACTTTCTGGTTCATTTTTGCGATGCTCGCGTCCACTTGCTCGACCTGCGCGCCGGCACCGTCCTGGCGCTCCTGTTGGGCAACCTTGGCGTACTCGGTGGCTTTGCTGCGCATGTTGGTCAGGTCTTTGCGCATGCGCGCGATGTTGTTGTCGATCTCGGCCAGGTCGGTTTTGGCCTTGGCGGTGTTGAGTTTCTTGACGGCCATGGCCTGCTTGATCTGGGCGATGCGCGTTTGGTCATCGTTGATCACTTGCTGTGCGGTCGCTGTACGCGCGATGACATTCTGGGTGTCGAGTTGCACGTCATTGTTCATCTTGGTCAGGCGCTGGCCGGTGTTGGAGTATTCGCTGCGGCGCTGGTCCAGGTAATAGTTGGCGCCCATGGCCACACCACACGTAGCAATGCCGGCCGCGATCGCGCACACGGCCTTGTTGCTGCTGTTAGACAGCGCGCAACTGAGGATGCCGATACCCGCGCCCACGGCGCAGGCCTGATAGCCGGACTTGCTGAAAAACTGCGCGTCGGTGCCTTGGGTCAGGCGCGGGTCGGTCTTGCCGCCGTCGAGCATTGAACTGCCGGTGCTCGCACAACCGCCCAGCAACAGGCTACCCGTGAGGATAACGGCGATCTGTAGCTTGAAACGAGTCCAGAGGCTGCGTGACATGGTGTTGCTCCTGATAACGGTGTTGGCCATTTGTTATTGAGTGACGGATTTGCAGCTTTTCAGCCAGGCTTCAGTGTCGATCTTCTGTTTTTGCAGGAAGGTCTTCTGGTTGGCCCAGTGGGTGCGCAGGTACGGTTTAAGTTCTTGCAGTTGTTTGTTGCGCGAGATGATTTCTTCCATCACCGGCACCTGTGCTTCGAGCAGTGGCTGGCCGTACAAGGTGCCCGATTCCACCAGGCTGCTGGCGTAGTAACGGCTGAGCTTGTGCAGGCGGTCTTTCTGTTCGTCGAGCTTGCCTTTGCGCATGTCGCAGCTGGCGTCCTTGTCGGCGGCTTCGCAATTGAGCGCGTAGTTCTTTTGCAGAAAGTCCACGTACTGGCCGTCATCAAGCATTTTGGTGCACAGGAAGGCACCGAGGTTAAGGCTGGCGCGAATCGCCTGGTCGCGGGTTTCTTCCTGCTGCTGGTTGCTGGCACGCAACTGGTTTTCCAGCGCCTGGAGTTTTTCCTTGAGGGCTTTGTCTTCGACGCCCGAGGCCAACGTGCTCAGGGCCTGAGCGGTGCCCGGCGCCGCTGAGGCGCCCGCAGCGCTGCCGGTGCCGAGTTTCTTCCAGCTACTTTCGATGCTCGCCACGCGTTCGCGCGAGGTCAGGGTTGGCGACACCAGCGCCAGGCGCAGCCCGGTGGTTTTGTTTTTCACCTGGCCCTCGGCGTTGTAATACGGCTCTTCCTTGCGCTGGGCGGTGCGCAGGTCGGCCTGGGCGGTCAGGTAGTTGCCGCCGCGCACCACGTAGCCGCCCGCCTGGCCGTGTTGACGGTCGAGTTTGTTCAGGCGAAACGGCTCGAATATCATTTCGTCGGCATTGCCGAGCATGTCGTGCAGGCCCAGCGGGTTGGGCTTTTGCAGCCCGCTCAGTTGCAGCTTGCCGTTGGACGACTGCGCACCGGCAAACCACTCGTAGGCGTTCAGCCCGTCCGGCATCGGGTAGCGGGTGTCGCGAAATTCTGCGGCGCCGACTTCCATGCCACCGCGCGCGGCGAACTCCCATTCAGTCTCGGTGGGCAGGCGCAGGAAGCCCAGCGTGCCGTCTTCCTTGGGCAACTTGTCGGCGGCGTTTTTGCGCAGCCACAGGTTGTACTTATCGGCGGCCTCGACCGCCTGCACCCAACTGATCGAGACCTGCGGCAAGCGCATTTTGGTCGACGCGGTGGGGCAGGTCGCTTCGGTGAGGGCCGCGTATTGCAGCTCGCTCATTTCGTACTTGGCCAGCAGGTAGTAGCGCGACTTGTCGCCCTTGGCTGCGGTAAAACTGCCGGCAATGAACGCCGGGCGAGTTTGCTCGACGTAACCGTATTCCGCGCCGTCCTGGCCAATGTTGATCGGGTAATCGTCGAGCGGCCCCGCGAGTGGGATGAACACCTTGCGAAACACCATCGAGCCGTCGCACGGCATCGGCAGCACCACGTCGTTATCCGCCGGCATCGGGTTGTAGTATTTCTCGTCCCAACCGGCGGCCGAGGCCTCCAGCGCACAGCCCAGGCTGAGGCTCAGGGGCAATAGCCAGGCAACACGTTTATAGCTCACGCAAACTCTCCGCAGGTTCGATACTGATCGCGCGCACGGCGCCGATAACGGCCACCAGCCCCGAGACCAAAAAGGTCAACAACAGGGCCGCAAGGCCATGCCCGATAGTGATGTGGCACACAAACGTGCCAGTGGCCTGGCTGCCGCCCAGCAAGTGGTCGAACAACTGGCTGCCGATGAAATAAAACAGCAGCCCGCCGAGGTAGCCGGCCAGGCTGAGCAACAACGCTTGCAGCACCACGAAGCCCGCCACCGCTGGCCGGTTGAACCCCAGCAGGCGCAGCACCGCGAGGCTCTTGCGCTTGCGGTCGATGTTGGCCAGGAACGCGCCGACCATCGACGCCACGCAGCCGATCAACGCCGCCAGGGCGATCACGCTGAAGATCAGCCCGAGTACGTGGTTGATGGCTTTGACGTTATCGATGTCGGCCAGCCGGCTCGACGTTTCTATCCGTTGCTCATTCAGCCAGCGCTCCAGCGGCGCGACGTGGTCGATGTCGCGGGCATACACGCGGGCGCGCGCATACAGCGGTGGCAGCGCCCCCAGCGGTTTGCCGGTGTCGACACCAAAGGCGCTGACCTGGTAGCCGTCGCGAAAATGTTCGAGGCTCAGCAGCAGCGCTGGCGCCACAAAACCTGCGGCCCGCCCGAAGCGTGCGCTATCAAGCACCGCCAACACGCTTAGGTTCAGCTCACCGCGCTCGCTGCGCCCGTCAAGCCGGCGCTCGGCGCGCAGCCGCACGCTGTCGCCGGCCTTGACCTGCAGGCGTTGCGCCGCGCGGTCGCTGAGAATCACTTGCTGGCCGCTGGGCGCAAGCGAGCCCGCGCCCAGTTGTGGGTCGCCAGCTTCGGTGGGGATTATCTCGGCGCCCTCGACGAACCGCTGCATGCCCACAAACAGATCGGCTTGAGTGTTCAGCGTGCGGGTTTGGCCAATTGCAAAGCCGGTTTCCGGGCGCTGCCGCAGGGCTGTGATCCAGGCGCTGTCATAGTTGCCACTGCTGAGCATTTTGATTTCGAGGTTGCGCGGGTCGCGCAGCAGTTCGTCCTGCAACTGGCTGACCACGCCGTGCTTGAGGCCGAACAGCAACAGCAACGGCGCGATCACCGCCACTAAGGAGGCGGCGATGCACAGCGAGACCTTGCGGTCGTGCCAGAGGTCTTCCAGGGCCAGCTTGCCAAGCAGTTTCAGCCGGTCAATCCATCGGTTCAAACCGCGTCTCTCCCTGACGGCTGACTGCGCCCAAGCGCGGCAAGCCAAAATCTTTCAGCAGTGCCCAGTCATGCGACACCACCAGTGCGCTCAAGCCGAGGTTGGCCACCAAACTCAACAGCAATTCAAACAACCGCCGCGCACTGTGCGGGTCGAGTGCGGCGGTGGGTTCGTCGGCCAGCAACAACTGCGGTTCATGCGCGATTGCGCGCACGCAGGCGACGCGCTGCCGCTCACCGATCGACAATGCCTGTGGGCGTTTGTCGAGCAGCCCGCCCAGGCGCAACACCTCAACCGCATGCTCGATGTGCGCACTGTGCAGCGGCATGCCGAGCATCTGGCGCGGCAGGCTGATGTTGTCGCGCACGTTGAGAAACGGCAGCAAGCCACCGCTCTGCAAAATAAACCCCAAATGCTGCGACCGCACAGCGGCCAGCGCCGGTTGATCGTTGTGTGCAAGCAATTGGGCTATATCCAGCGGCGGCTCACTCGGCGCGCGCGGGCTTAGCTGAAAGCGCCCGAGTTCCACCGGCGCCAGCAGCAGGCCGAGGGCTTCGAGCAAGGTGCTCTTGCCGCAGCCGCTCTCGCCGGTTATTGCGAGAATTTCCCCGGCACCGACCTGCAAGCGCGGCAGGCGCACCTGATGCGCTTGCGCACCGTCGCCTCGGCGCACCAGCAGGTTGTCGATCTCAAGAATGGGCATGGGCTTACGGCATCATTTCCAGCGGCACCGGGTACACGTTGTCCCGAGCGTCGCTGTCTTTGGCGAGGGCGACCCAGCGGTCGACGTCGGCGTTGTAACGTTGGTAATGGCGAAGTTTGGTGTTCAGCGTGCGAATGAATTTTTCCTGTGCCAGGCCGTCCCAGCTCTTCCAGGTTTCTTCATCCAGGTTCAACACTTCACTCTGGTACGGCAGGCCTTCGAGGTACTCACCCAGTACGCCCATGTCCGCCAGCTTGGCGTTGCTGTTTTGCTTGAGCTGGTTAGGGTCGGCGCCCATGGTCGCGGCCACCGAGCGCAGGCGGTCAAACATCTCGGTTGGCGAAATCAGGCCTTCGTTGGCGGCGTCGAGAATCTGCTTCATCACCGCGCTCAAATCGCTGAGCTGGGCTTTGGTCAGCAACACCCGCACATCGGTGGTCGGGATGTTTTGCTTGATCAGGTCGCGGTCAGTAATCCAGGCCTGGAACACCGGCGGCGCCTTGCTATTGGTCTTCTCGCCGAGATAAGCCAACTGCATCGCATGGCCGATCAGCGCGGCGTCTTCGAGCATCTTCTTGTCGCCGGGTTCTGCCTTGGCGTTCAGTGCACTGCCGATCGCGTCTTCGCCCAGGTAGGCGGCTTTTACCTGCGAGGTGATCGCAGCCGCCAGCGAGTCGACCTTGCGCCCGAACTCTTGCACGTCACCGGCGTTCACCGGGTAGTACAGCGACGTGTTGGTGCCGGGGTAGGTCGAGAGGTTCTGGTACTGCGCCTCGGCTTTGCTGTGGTCCTTGATGCCCGCCGGGGTTTTCAGGTGCAAGGTGTAAATCGCTACGCCGGGGTTGGCCGCTTCGAGGCGAACCTGTGACGCGCTGAGGCCGGTTTGCGAGAGTTTGTTGTCGCCCTCAATGGCCCCGGCGTCGGTGATCAGCACCACGTAGCGCGCGCCGAACTGGGTCCAGTCGACCTTGTCGATGCTGTGCATCACGCCGGCAAACGCATCTTCATCGAAGCTGCTGCTGGAAACCTTGGCCTGTTTGAGGTCGGCGACTTTGCTGAGGAAGTCGGCGCTGTCTTTGACCTGATTCGGGTCAGCGTACATTTTGCTCACGTAGTCCAGGCCAGGCACCGCCTTGGTGCTGGAGCGGAACGCGACCAGGCCGAATTTAACCTGTTTGCCGAGGTTCTCCGCTTCGATCTGCTGGTAAACCTTGCGAATCGCCTCACGGGTGCGGTCGATGTACGGGTCCATCGAGATGGTCGAGTCGATGACAAACACCACCGCCGCGCTGAATTCCTTCAACTGGCTGCTGGCGTTGGCTTGGGCTGCAGCCGGGTCGGTACTGCCTGCGTTGCCGGTATTTTTGGCGTCGGCCTCATCGGCCTTGCTGACCGAGGCGACGTTGAGCAGGCGCGTGCGAAAACCGCCTTCGGTCATGACTTCTTCGCCACTGAGCACCGGCAATAAATAGAACTGCTTTTGCAGGTCGACAAAGTAGGCCGGCTCTTCAGCCAGCACGCCGGGCGCCGGTTTACCTTGTTTGAGTGCTGCGCGCAGCGGTGCGACTTTGCTGACCGGGTCTGGCGCATCAAGAATCCCTTCGACCGTGGCGCGCTCTTTGAAAAACAGCAAGCGGTCACGGTTGGCCGGGTTGGTGAAGGCCAGGGTCAGTTGCATTTTCCAGTCGGTGGTACACGCCGCCGGTAACCAGCCAATGGTTTTGCCATAGCTGTCGGGGCCGACTTTCAGCCATTCGGCATTGGCGGCCTGCGCACGCTCATACACGTAGAAGCGGCTGAAGGTGGGTTGCGTCGCACCGGGCGCGCCCCCTGCGGCGGGGCTGACTTTGCAGCCGGGGGTGGTCAGCACGCGCTGGAACAGGGTTTTTTTGCCTTCCTGGATCAACGGCTTGTCGTCGGCGCTGGCCAGCGAGCTGATGCTCAAGGCCAGCAGGGCGGCGGCGCCCAGCGCGCAGCGGTGCAAAAACGTCGGGGTGCTCACGGTTGCAACTCCTCGAAACGCTGTTTGGCTTCGGCGTTATCCGGCTCGTGGCCAAGAATGGTTTCGTACCAGTACGCGGCGGTGGCGTTGTCTGGTTTCGGGAAGCATTCGCTGGGTTTCAGGTACTTGGGGTCGTATTCGCGGGCATACGCATTGGCGATCAACATGTCGCCGCCTTGCGCACGGTTGGCGTACAAACGCTGGGCTACACCGCAATGTTTGTTGGCTTTGGCGGCTTCGATAATTTCCAGCAACTGCGCGCTGGCCGGTGCGGCCTTGATGCAGCCTTGCACGAAGGCCAATTCCGGCTGGCTGTTCATGCTGGCGACATCGCAAGGTTGCGCTTCAGTGGCCGCAGGCACAGGTTCCACTTTGGGCGCCGGCACCGGCGTTGAATTGCGCAGCCACAGCCAGGCCGCCACGGCAGCCAGCAACGCGATGACCACGGCGATGATCACGCCGATCAACAGCTTGTTGTTGCGTTTTGGCGGCAGCACCACCACCGGTTCAGGCTCGGGCTCGCGCGTGGCCACGATCGGTTCGGGCTCAGGCTCGGCCGGTGGCAGCTCCAGCACCAGCTCCGGCAGCTCGGGAATTTCCGGCTCTGGCTCAGGTGCTTGCAGGGTGGTCGCGTCATACGTGGAGCGGGTTTGCCCACCGGCCGTCGACGACAGCAGGCCCAGCCCCGGGCGCACGACGCCGCGGTCGCTGTGGCCGAGGCCTTGTTCGCGCAGCTCGATCTGGAAGTTGGAGTTGCCGCTGCCTTCCAGCAACGGGTTCACCACATCCGGGCCTACCAGCGTTTCCAGCGCATCGTCGATGGCGTTGAATTGGCTGACCTTGAACCAGAACGGGTTGTTGCTCCACTGCTGGCGGTCTTGCAGGTAAAAGTGGTCCTGGTTGCGCTGGATGGAAAACTCCAGCTGCTCCTGAGCACCGTTCCATTTTTTCACCGCCAACCGCGCCTGACCCGGCACATTGGGTTCTAACGCAAGCAGATCTACACGAATGGGCATTACTTATCTCGCTGTGAAGGCAGTGAGCACGTGGCCCAGCCGTTCATTCTGTTCAATGGTGATTTCGCGCCCGGCGCCATGGCCGGCGTTTTCCACAGTGATATACGCCAGGCCCGAGAGCCAGTCGCCGAGGAACCGCTGCGCCTGGTTTGCAGGTTGCGGCGGCAGTTGCGGCAGTTGGCCCGGTGCGACATCGGTGTAGAACGAAAACAGCGGCGCCTTGGCACCGGCGCGGCTGTTTGGCCGCTCGCTGACAGGCTTCTGCAGGTAGCCGAACCACGACACGAAATCGCGCAGCACCAGTTGCACTTCCAGCACTTGGCGCTCCACCAACTGGTCGCGACGCGCACCGCTCTGAGCACGCTTGAGCACGGCGCGGCTGAGTTGGCCCGGCAGGTCGTAGCGGTAACCTGCGGTAATCAACTCGTCGACCACCGCTTCGATCAGCGAGCGCTCAAGACCCAGCAGGCTCATCAGGTTCTGGCGCGTGGTCAGCTCGCGTAAATGCGCGATCCAGGCTTTAAAGGCGGCCTTGGCAAAACGGTGTTCGTTGCTTTGCAGCTCCGGCACCGGCGCAGCGCTGGGGGCAGTGCTGGCGGCGGGTGCGTCGTCGTTGAAACTGTCGCTGAAGTCGAAGTCAAACCCGGCGCTGTCGCTGTACAGGCTGTTGCTTGGAGCAGCGGCGGCCGGCTGGCTTTCATCCGCCGCGGTGGCGTCGGCGTCTTCATACACGCCGCTGAGGTACAGGTCGCGGATGTGCTCGCCGGGCATGTCGAGTTGGTGGATAAACTCGCCAAGCACTGTGGCACGCCTGCCCAGGCCGGTCAGGACTGTCTGCGCCTGGAGCTTTTTGGCTGCTGCGGCGCCATCGCCATCGGCGTGGTACCACGTGCTCAGGCCATGCACGGTGAGGCTTTCGATGCATTCTTCAAGTTGCTCGCGAATGCGCGCCAGCTTGAACTCGATATTCGCCACGCCGTTGAAGCTGCTGCCGAAATAGCGGATGCCGCCATCGTCGAGGCGCAACATCTCGGTCCAGGCTTTGCCCGGGTTCTTGATGTGCCGCCCAACCAGTGCGTTTTTGGCGAAGCTTTCGCCGAGGCTGTCGATGCGCACCTGGTTGTCGGGGTTGATGCCGATTTCCGGGCCGTTTTTATCCTGCTGGATAAACCCGGCATTCATGCGTGGCTTGCGCACCAGGTAAGTATTCTGGAACGGCGTGCCAGCCCAGTCGGTCATCCACGGCAGGCTGCCGAAGCGTTCGAGCATGGTCAGCTTGACCATGCCGTTCCAGCCTTCGTCGTCCTGGTCGCGCTCTTGATTGAGGCCTGTGGCCACACGCAGGTCGAGCATGGTCAAGGCCCAGATCAGCCCTGCTTCACGCTTGCTGCGCGAGGCCGGCGTCGGGCCTTGGGTTTTGTCGATCCAGCGCGTGAGCACCGGGCCTACGTCGTTCACATCACTTTGCTTGGTCGAGCTTGTGCACACCACCAGCGCGTTCATTTCCTGGGTATCGGTGTAGCGCTCGAACAGGTAGGCGACCTTGCCGCGCAGAATCAACTGCGCCACGGAGTTATCCTTGGTGCTTGATTGCGGGTCGCTGGAGTCGGCAATTTCAAGCAGGTTTTTGCGCCCGCGATAGCCTGGGAAGTCCAGCAGGTCGACCTGATTGACGAGGTCATCAAGCGGCGCTTCAAGCAGCACGAAGGTCATCTCGGCGGTGAGTGCCGCCAGTTGTGCGACCGGGATGCTCTGGCTGCTGTGCAAGCGGCCGTCGGTATGCGGTCGCACATTGATCGGCAAATCCAGCGGGGTGCCAAAACGTTCGAGAATGTCGACGTTCATGATGTTGTCGCGCTGGTGGTAAGCCTCACCGTTGAAGCTGATCAGTGCTTCGAGCGGCGCGAAAACCGTTTCGGCCAGGCCAAGCTTGTGCAGCGCGCCGGCCAGTTGTTGGTAGGCGCGTGTCAGCTCGCGCTGCTCGCCCCACAGGATCGACAACAGCTCGGCGCGTTCCTGGAAGTTCAGGCGTGGCGCCAGTTGCAGCACTTTGGGCCAGTACGCGTGCTCGAGTTTTTTCACCGAGTTGGGTGCGGTCTCGCGCATGTAGTCCCACAGCGAGACAATATCGTCAGCGCTGACGCCTTTCTGCAGCGGCGCGTTTTCGCGCCCTTCGAACGGCTGAAGGGCACGCTGAATGCGCTCTTCGTCGATCTGGTAATTGATGCGCTCAAGGTCGAAGTCCTTGAACCAGGAGTTGGCGAGAATCTTCGCCAGCTCGATTTCACGGAACAGCTTGAGTTCGATCGGGAACTGCGAGTCTTCGCCCGGCTTGGCCCGGCGGCTGAAGCGCGTCACCAGGCCGGTGGCTTCCTTGCCGCCGCCGACCGGGTTGATGTGCTTGATAAAGTCCAGGCGCCGCTCGCCGAGCTGGGTTTCGAGCTTGCCGTTCTGGCCGGCCGCGAGCGCCGAGATCAAGTACGACTTGCCGGCCTGCGACAGGCCGAAAAAGCCAATCGTCATCGGCGTGGTCGCCACGCGGCCCAAGCTGTGGGCCAGGTTGCGCGCACGGTGCAGGCGCACATTGAGGTTGTCCGCCTCGCTGTCCAGGCGCGGAGCGTTGACGCGGGTCTGGCTGATCCATTCCAGCGCCTGACCGGCACCTTCATAAACAGCGGCCCAACTGGCAGACAGTTGGGTTTGCTCTGGGGTCAGGTCATTCATTTGCGTTTCACACTTCCACTGTCGAGCCAGTATTTGGTCTCGCTCAGGCCGGCGTCGAGCATGGTGTTGAGTTCCAGTTCGAGGTCGCTGCGCGGGTTGAAGCTGACATTGCTGCTATTGGATTCGATGCCTTGCACCACCAGCCGGTCGCTGACCAAGCCCTGCTTGCGCGTGTGCTTGTCGCCGGCCTTGACCTCAAAACGTACCTTGAGCAATGGCGCGGCACCGTCTTCACCGACGGCGCGCGAGAACTTGTCGCGCCCGGCGTTGGTGAAGCGCAGGGTGTACAGCGGCGAGGCGGCCCAGCGTTCTGCGGCGAGTTGGCGGAAGCCCAGGCGCAGGTCGCCGCGCATTTCCAGTTGCGGCGTGTCGGCGTCGTCACCGGCACCGGTCACAGGCAGCTTGATCTTGTAGTTTTCGGGCTCGGTTTCGATGTTGCGGTACAGCACGTCGGCGTCTTTGATCACGTTGTTCTGATCGATGGTGCCGATGTGCTTGACGGTCGAATACGGCTTGAGCGCCGAGGCGCGGAAGTAGAAGTTCGGCACGCTGTGGTTGGCGCACAGCAGGCAGAGCATGGCCCCCACCGACGCGGTGCTTTTCGGGTCGTCGATACGCCCGTTCTTGTGGAACGGGTACCAGCCGCCGGTGCGGTAATTTTGCAGCGCCAGAATGCGCCCTGGCGGCAACGGCAAGACCTTGCGAATAAATGCCTGGATACCCGGCAGGCGCGATGGCCGGCCTGTCAGTAACAGCATGTCGCACGGGTAATGCGCGACCACTTCACACAGCGCGCCGAGGATCTTGGTGATGTTGATCTGATCGTTGAGGAACGCAGCGTGGAGCTTTTGCAGGTCGAAGCTGATCGGCGTGGCGTACAGGTCAAAGCCGTTCTGCGCGCCGACGTCGCGGCGCACGGCGCTGTGCACGTAGTCGAGCACGGACTGACTGATGGCGTCGTCGCCCAGCAGTTCGCGGTAGGAACGGGTGTTGAGTTCAACCTGGGTCTGCGGGTCGTAGTGCTCGTATTCCTTGAGCAGCGCGAGCGCCAGCGGGGTGAACACTTGCAGGTTGAGTTGCTGGCGCAGGATCACGTCTTTGGCGTCGATGTTTTCGGCGCCGCACAGCCGCGACATCAGCGAGTCGGCGGATTTGACGCCGGCACTCTGCAAGGCTTTTTCGAAGCTAGGCAGGATGAAGTCCTGAATCACATCGAGCACGATGTCATCGCCGGCCACCTTGAAGCCGTCACGAAAGCGTTGCTCCGGCACGATGTGCACGTTGCTGCCGGTGCTGTTGTTGCCGGCGCGGTCGAGGCGGTAATCGGTGATCACCAGGTCTGTGGTGCCGCCGCCGATGTCGATGGTTGCGAGGGTAATCCGCTCACGGTCTTTTTTGTCCGGGCGCGCCAGCGTGGCGAAGAACTCTTCCGGGTGGCCGGCGAAGTTTTCGTTGACCTCGGTGTACAGGTACACCAACTGGCCGCAGGACGCTTCGTCCCATTCCACGCGGATACTCGGAATCGGCATGCTCGGCGGGGTTGGCCCGTCTTCATGCGGGCTGTCTTCGCTGTCATGCCAGCCAAGGCTTTTCCACACCAGGCCGATGGCCTGCAACAGGCGCTCATTAAGAATGCTGCGCTCGGCCTGAGGCATGCCCGGCGGCACGGTCAGGGTGATGCTGTTGAGCTGACGCGGTTTGCGCGTGTGGCCCTGGCGTGAGCGTTGCGCCGGGCTGTTGATTTGCGACAGCGCCTGCGCAACCACTTCGGCGAGCATGAAGGTCATCAACGAGCTGCGTGAGTAGCGCGGCATGAATACCGGCAAACGGTCGTCTTCGTCGAGGCTGTAAAGCGCTTCGCCGGTTTCGTTGATCAGGTGCGAAAACGGTGCGGCAGTGGCATAAGGTTCATTGTCGGTTTTTACGTAAGCCGCGTTGAAACGCCAGCCGTGGCCGTAGGCGTTTTCATCCCACAGGTAGCGTTTGGGGCTCGACAGGCCGGTGGAACCTTCGGTGCCGCGACGACGGCTGGCCAGGCGCCCGGCCTCGCTGCCGACCCGCGCAATCGTTGCCCACTGGAACGCATCGTGACGGCCGCTTTTGACCGAGCAGTGGTCTTTGCCGAAATACGCCTGGGCAAATTCGACTCGGCTCTCAAAGGGCTCGTTGTAGGTGTGTTCCGGGGTGATCAGGTCGCGCAGTTCCAGCACGTAGTTTTGCTTGAGCCCGGAACCGGCCTGGCCGTGATTTTCGATCAGAATGCCGCAGGTGCGCGAGTTGCCGACGTCCAGCACCAGGTCGACCTGAATCGGTTTGACCAAGCCATTGGGGTCATTGGCGACCACTTTGATTTCCGGGATATCGACCTTGGCCCTGAGGTTGCTTTGCTGGGACGCCGACGGTTTGGCCAGCAGGCTCAACACATTGAGGTAATGCGCCAAGTGATGGTGGGCGCGCAGGTCGGCGTCCAGTTCATCGCGCGTGCGTTGCACATTGCCTTCGTTGAACAGCTCTTGCAGCCATTCGTTGACCCACGGCTGGCTGAGGAATTCTTGCAGCTCGGCCGAATTGACCGCGAGCTTGAAGGCCACGCCAGAGCTGACGTCTTCTTCGTTCGGCGCCAGGTAAGCGGTGCCGCTGCGCTTTTGCATGATGCGGCTGTCGAACGCCAGCGTCAGACGGTGCGTGTTGCCGTCGATGTCCGCGGCGGGCAGCTTGACCAGGCGCATGCGCGACCAGTTCACCGGGCCGTTGTCGAAACGGTAGGGCGGCATGAACCGGAAGAACGGAATCGGCAACCAGATGCCGTCCAGCAGCTCCAGGCTGCTTTTCATGTCGAGGCTGAACACCGGCTTGGCTTTTTCGATCTTCCCCGGCGCCGGCTCATAGAAGTAGAAGTCTTTCTCTTCGTTGTACAGCAATCGGCAGATGCCAATATTCAAGGGCGCGAACTCGCCGGCCGGCTCCTTGCGGGCGTCCAGGCGCAGCGCGAAATCCATGAACTGGATACCGGTGTCACTGACGAGCGTGACGGTGTCTTCGAATTGCGTGACTTCAGGCAGCATTGGAGATTTTTCCAGTCTTATTCGCCCGTCTGCCGCATGGACATAGGGAATTTTTCAGTTCCATAACCGCCGGTGCAGTCCGCGATACTGGTCGCGCCCTTCCGACAATCGACCTGTGGCATGTCGTAATTACTACCGTCACCGCACACCGCCTGGCCTTGGCTCGCGATCGACAGGCTGCCGCCTTTCATCGCCGCCGACACCGGCCCGGTGCAGTTGACGCCATTGGCGCGGTGCACGGTGACTTCACCTTTGCCGTCCTTGAACGCGTATTCCAGGCGCAGTGGCTTGCCGGTCTTGCGGTCTTGAATGCCGGCACCGGCGCGGTACTGGCCATTGAGAAAGTCGGCGGCGCCGTCGGCTGCTGTCGGCGGAATGCTCAGCGCAGCGCCGGCGGGCGGTTGCGGGGCGGGTGCTTGCGGGGTTTCAGGCGGTGTTGGCGGCGTCGCGTCTGGCGTTTTTGGCGCTTCGGCGGCGGGCTCCGGTGCTTCGGCTGGCGGTTCGTCGGCGGCTTCGGCTTCGGCGCCGGGTTCGTCGGCGTTTGCGGCGGCCTCGCCACTGGCGGCCGGCTCCTCGACAGCGCCATTCACGGGAACGCCGCTGCCAACCGTTGCAGTGCCGTTCACGCCAGTTACAACGGGCACTTGGCCTGTAACGTAGGGTGTTTCACGTTCAGTCGAGGTGATGCCCGGCACTGTCAGCACCACGCCGGGAATGCAGCCGCGCAGGCTGAGCAGCAGTAGCAGCAGCAACAATAATGGCAGCAGCCATAACCACCACCAGCGGCGCCACCAAGGGCGCACGATCACCGGCGGCAACGGCGTGGCGACAGGCGCCGGCTCGGGTGGCAGTTGAAAATCCAGCGGCGCCGCTGGTTTCGGGTAAAGGCACATGAGCGGGTCGCGATTGGCGTCGGCATTTGCATGCTCGAACCCCCAAAAGGTCAGCACCGGTTTGCCCTGCACCAGGTACACGAAGTTTTCGTCGGGGAAGTGAATGACGCGCTTGAGCAACTTGCCAAACACCGCTTTATCGCCGGTATTGGTATCGCCTTCCGGGCCAATAAAACGCTGGCTGAGTTCCTGCAGGGAGGTTTTCAGTCGTTCGAGCTGTTCGCGTGCTGGCGCACGCTCTTCTTCAGTCGCGCTGGTCCAGGGAATGACGTCGCCGTCTATATCGCTGTACCAGTCGATCTGGTTGCCGAGTTCGTCACTCTGCGGAACGGCCAGGTGCTTGACCAGTTCCGGGTCTTTGCGACGAATCGCTTCGCGCAACTGCAGCGCCGCGCGATATACCGGTTGACCGGTTTCGCCCAGGGCTGTGTAAGACCCGCTTTTACCACTGCGTAACAATGCCCCGCGCATCCAGACTCCATATGCTCATGTGCGCACAATGACAGGCGTAATGCCTGTAACCGCTCCCTGATTTAGATGGCGACCTTAATGTCAATCTGATGCCGCCGTCAACGTGACAATGCTCTGCGCCAAACTATGCGTTTGGATGCACGCATGCTGGCCTTATATAGAAGGGCTTGTCGGGCGATATTGCAGCGCCTCGGCCAAGTGCTCGCGGCGGATCGCACTCACCTGTTCCAGGTCCGCCAGGGTGCGTGCGACTTTAAGCAGCCGGTGGGCCGCACGCAGGGACAAGGTCAGCCGTTCGCAGGCGCTTTCCAGCCAGCCCTCATCGACCTTCGACAGCGCGCAATGCTGGCGCAGCCCCGCAAGATCAAGGAACGCGTTGGCGCAGCCTTGGCGCTGTTGCTGGCACTCGCGGGCCTGGGCGACCAGTGCCGAAGCGCTGGCCGTATCATCGCCTGCCTGTTTGCACGGGTTAAGGGCAGTGCTTTCGCGGGCCACGGTCACGTGCAGGTCGATGCGGTCGAGCAACGGCCCCGAAAGTTTGTTGCGGTAGCGCTGGATCTGCTCCGGCGTGCAGCGACAGCGCCCGCTGGTTTCGCCTACATAACCGCAAGGGCAGGGGTTCATCGCCGCGACCAACTGAAAACGAGCCGGGAAATTCACCCGGTCCCGCGCGCGCGAAATCACGATATGGCCCGATTCAAGCGGTTCGCGCAGCACTTCCAGGACCTTGCGATCAAATTCGGGAAGCTCGTCCAGAAACAGCACGCCATGGTGGGCGAGGGTGATTTCCCCAGGTTGTGGTTTTGACCCGCTGTCGGCTTTCGAAATAACTGATAAAGGACTAGGCTAGAGGCCTTTGTTGGCCGTAAAACACTTCTGAAATTACTGAGAAGAATGTCGGTAATAAATGAGACCAGATAGAAAATGATCGGAAATAAATGCGACCAAATTAAATCGGTCCGAAAGATCAAGCCGACTCGCCGCAGCATTTCAGGAGTGATGGCTTTCAAGGGGCTCGGTGGTGTTGCTTTCGAATCGTCGCTGGAAAGGGATTTTTTGAAGCGGATGCGGTTCTCCCACCAAGTGGAGTCGGTTATCTCCCAACCGGTTGAGGTTCCTTTCACCGACTCCTTGGGTCGTCCCCAGATATACACGCCTGATTACCTTGTTTTCTACCATCAACTGCACCTTCCCTATTTCGGCGTACTGCGGCCGCTTCTTGTAGAGGTAAAACCAAGGGAGCAATGGGTAGAAAATTGGCGAGACTGGTCAGGTAAATGGAAGGAGGCTCGCCGGCTGGCCCGCAGCCAGGGGTGGCAGTTCCGCATTTATGATGAATCGCGCATTCGCGGTCTCCCGCTCGAAAACATTGTGTTCTTGGAACGTTTCGAGCGAATGATTTTTGAACAAGGCGATATCGATGCTGTGTTGAAGACGCTACGTGAGATGGAAGTCGCCCCAGTGCACTACCTCCTGGCACGGCACTTCAATGGCATTTTCCGTGACCGGGGTGTGTCGCTGCTTTGGCACTTGATCGCCACGCGTCAGGTCGACTGCGATATCACCGAACCTCTGAACCACGATCTCGAACTCTGGGTCCCCGATAATGAAACTGTATGAAGACGACACCAGCGAGCACCTGGTTCCGTTTGAACCTGTTCGGTCACGCGTTGCCATTGAAGTCGGCGCGATGGTGCGCCGGAACAATGAGGTTTACCGGATTGTTCAAATCCTAGATCTACAAACGGTGATCGGGACCGAGGTTGAGACGGGCCGCAGTGCGGCGCTTCAAATTATTGACCTCAGAGCTGTAGATCCGGAGAAACTGGACGGGCTGTACGTTAACCACGATATCAGCAGCATCAGTTCGGATGCCTGGGCTATAGCGCAAAAGCGCTATTCCGCGATTCTGCCTCTATTGGGCAACACGGTGTTGTCCAAAGAGACAGTGGCAGCGCGTGCGAAGGCCACCGGGATCAGCCCGGCAACGCTTTATCGTTGGCTGGATCGGTACAATCGATGGAATGAGGTTCTGGCTCTTGTTCCGCGCAAGCGCGGTTGGCGCGAGGGCAGCACACGTCTTTCTGTCGAAGGAGAAAAGCTCGTACAGGACGTGCTGGATGATTACTACCTGACGGTGCAGAGGTACACGGTCCAGTCCACGATTTCGGAGATTCAGCGCAGAGCAAGAGCGCTCGACATTCAGCCTCCTGGCGCATCGGCAATTAGGGCGCGGATCAGGCAGATTCCCGAAGTAGTGAAGCTTCGTCGGCGTGGTTACGCTGAGCAGGCGAACACCAGGCATACCCCTTCAGTCGGCCAGTTTCCAGATGAGGGCTATCCGCTGGCCGTCGTGCAGATCGACCATACCCCGGTCAACCTCATTGTGGTGGACGAACGCCATCGCAAACCAATTGGCCGGCCTTGGCTCACCCTAGCCATCGATGTTTACTCTTGCATGATAGTTGGCTACTACCTAGCGTTCGAGGCGCCTTCAGAGACATCCGTGGCGATGTGCATCGCACATTCGATTCTTCCAAAGGAAGCTTGGCTCGCTGCTCACGACATTCGTGGTGAGTGGCCTGTTTGGGGGTTTCCGCGAACGATTCATACTGACAACGGTGCTGACTTCCGGGCGCAGAACATCGTGGATTCCTGTAAGAACTACGGGATAGACAGCGTCTTCCGACCATCCAAAGTTCCAAAATACGGTGGTCGAATTGAGCGGGTGCTTGGCACTTTCATGAGAATGGTGCATGAGCTGCCAGGCACTACCTTCAGTAACCCTCAGGAACGCGAGGGCTATGATTCGGATGCTAAAGCCGTTCTCACGATGGCGGAATTCGAGGTATGGCTGGTTCGATCAATTTTGAAGTACCACCAGACCTATCACAAAAAGATCCACATGAGCCCTGCTCGCAAGTGGCAGTTGGCGTTCTTCGGCAATCGGGAGGTCGACCCCCTGGTCAGTGTGCCAGCGCGGCCGACAGATCCTTTGGCGGTCCAGTTAGATTTCCTGCCATCGCAACGCAGGACCGTGCAGACGTACGGGGTGCAATGGGATCTATTTTACTACTCCGAAGCGCTGCGCCATTGGATCAATCGAAAGGATCCCGCGACTGGAAAGGCAATCAAACTGCTCTTTAGACGGGATCCGAGGGATGTCAGCGTCATTTGGTTCTACGATCCTGTTCTGAAGCAGTACTTTCGCGTGCCGGCCTCGTACCAGGCATTTCCTGCGGTGACGCTTTGGGAATATCACGCTGCCAAAGATAAGGCTGTCAGCGAAGGGCGGGAGAACATTGACGATGCATTGATCGCCGAGTACGCCGTCGAAAACCGAAAGCTAGTCGAGGAGGCATCCGCGACCAGCAAGAGAGCCCGGAAAGACGCTCAAAAGAGTCGTACCCACAGCAAGAAAGGTACACCGGCCCAACCCACAAAGCCTGTGGCCAAGCTGGTACTGGATCTCGTCCAGGAGGATTCTGATCTGCTTATGCTTTCGGAAGTCGAATCGACAGGTGAAGTCGAATGAGCACATACGAACACATCCATCCTGATTTTCGACCAGTGTTGCAATTGAGCGACCGGGAACGGATTCTCTTTATGGGAGAGGAACGTTGGATCGGGTATGCATCGGCTCGCACTATTCTGGACACGCTCAATGACCTGGTCGTCATGCCCAAGCGAGCCCGCATGCCTAATCTGCTGATCGTAGGCGATTCCAACAATGGTAAGACGACCGTTATCAGGCGATTTCAGAAAACGCATGGCGAAGGGTACGTCGACGAAAATGATGATCCGGTTCGCCCCCTGATTTTGGCAGAAGCCCCATCGACTGCTGACGAGAAGGCGCTGTATGTGGCTCTTTTGGAACAGTTATGGATGCCTTACAGGATCACGGATACCAAGTTGGCATTGCGCTACCAGGTTATTCACTCCTTCCGCGAGCTTAAGGTCAGAATGCTTATCATTGATGAGTTCCATTCGTTGCTCACAGGCTCTGCAATTAAGCAGCGTGAGGTGATGAACGCTTTGAAGTCCCTCTGTAACGAGCTGGTGATTCCAATCATTGGTGTTGGAACCACGGATGCTGTTCGCATCCTCCATCATGATCCACAACATGCCAGCCGCTTCGATGTTATGAAGCTCGATCAATGGAAGCTCGATCCCGAATTTCAGCGCATGCTCAAAGGTTTTGAGTCGATACTTCCTTTGAAAAAGCCTTCTGGGCTGGCACATCCAGACAAGGCTCGGCGTGTGCACGCGATTTCCGGCGGTAACCTTGGGAATGTACACCGGCTTCTGATGGAGTGCTCGAAGCAGGCCATAGTCTCCGGCAAGGAATGCATTGACATAGAACTCATCGAGAGCATGTCATGGTTGCGTCCTACTCGTGGCATCCGGGAGCAGTCCCTTTAAACCCGATCTGGCCTCTTAGTAAACCGCTGCTTACGGACGAGCTTCTAACTTCCTGGATTATCAGGATGGCGCTAGCTCACGGCTGCTCACCAGCAGCGTTAACCGTAATCGCATGGCCTGGCATTCGGGCTTGGGCAAGTGATTTGGATCGATCTGTTTCAGTGAGTAGGCTTGCGGTTCTGAGTAAGCAGTCGGGTGTGCCCTGCGCAAGCTTGCAGTCCGCCACCCTCGAACATGTGATGACTTCGATTGTGCGTCAGCCGCACAGATTACTGGGCGCAAGCTGGCCTTGGCTGACGGTACTGGGTTGTCGAGGCGGTCATCATAGCGGAGGGCTGCAATGCTGCCCGGATTGCATTGTGCAATCTAATTCTCGGTTTTCCATCCAGTGGCGTTTAGCTTGGCATACCTGCTGCCCTATCCATGGCGTGCAGCTGATTGAGCGGTGCGGACATTGTCTGGCGGCGCTGCAACCGGAGCTGCTGAGAGCCGGAGGTTCGCTCGGCATCTGCCACAGGTGCGGTGCTGCGTTAAACGATGGCACTCGGTGCGACGCTGCAGTAGCTGCGCTGGCTTTCCAGAGATACGTGGACGAAAGCATTGGCCGTTGGCCCTTGTACGGCTCATCGCCACTCGATTTTCGCGATTGGTTAACTGTTGCACGAACAATGGTGAGCTTTGCTCAGGCAGCAGTGCGTCGCCATAGCGCTGCGGCTGAAAGATTCTTCGAATCACTAGGTATACCTCTTGAGTCCCTTCAACCGATTCCGTTGGGGTTGCCCTTTGAATATCTGTCTCCCGCTGAGCGCTCTGTCCTGCTCAGCATCGTGTGGGTGATAATGTCAGCCGGGCCACAAAGATTTATCGAAGCGGCACGGCATGAGTCACTTCCAGCCTCGACGCTGCATTTACCCACCAGTGGTTCTCCTCCAGTTTTGCTGGATCTGGTCGCCGCATTGCAGTCGCCCAGGCATCATCTGGTGAGCGGTGTCGACCGTGAACATCCCAGTAGCCCCGCGCAGACGCTGCGTATGTGGTTGCGACTGAAACGAAAGGTCAGACGACGTGGTATCCGTTGAACATTTGGCTCGCTGTGAATGCGACGGCTGCGGTCGTGTCATTGAGCAGCCCAAGAGGATTTACCAAGAAAAGCGTTATTGCGGCAACTGCTACCCGCGGCTGTTCAAGCGTCGACTATGTCCTGGCTGTGGCAATTTCGCCAGACTCCCGACATTCGATAAGACCGCTCGCTGCAGTGCCTGTTTAAGACGCGGTTCTTGTGCCCGATGCGATAAAGTCGATTTTAAGATAGGGCGGATCACCCCCTATGGGCCTGTATGCAAACCCTGCGCAGTGCACTTTCGTGAACCGGCAATCTGTGACGCGTGTGGAACGCTATCTCAGCGAACAGCGATGAACTCGCTGACCGGCACATTGCTCTGCCCAAAATGCAGCGGCCCTGCTGCCGAAACCTGTCCTGATTGCCGGCGCCATCGCGTACTGATTTCGGAACCTGATGGTCGCAAGCGCTGCAAGCTTTGCCTTGCGAAGGGTTTGCATGAGTGCGCGACCTGCGGTGCCAGCACGCCAGCCGGGCGCGGCAAAGAATGTGAGCAGTGCTATTGGAAGCGAACCTTCCAAAAGCGTCTGGCAATCAACACAAGCGGTTTGAGCGTGCTATCTATGGCGCGGCGGTTTGAGCGTTTCGGAAATTGGGTTTTGCTTGAGCTCGGACCCAAGGCTGCGGCCTTGAAAATCAACGCCTATTACAACTTCTTTAAAGAGCTCGAAAACGTCTGGCAGGGTTTGCCTCAGTACTCTCAGCTGCTGCGGCATTTCTCGGCCGAAGGATTGCGCCGTTCTCGTGTGCCGATCAGCTGGCTGAGCGAGTTCGACGGATTAGTGGTGTGCGAACAAGCCCGTGAGGAGGATTCGGAGCACCGACGTGTGCAGGGCATCATGGAGCAACCCAGAGAGTCTTGGCCTCAGCAGTTGATCACTGGTTACCACCGTATATTGCAAAGTCGGCTGGCGGCCGGTGACATTAGTTTACGGTCCATCAGGCTCGCCTTGCGATCTGCTTCTGACCTTCTGGATCACTCGCGACTGAAGGCTGCCGCCATGATTGACCAGAAAGCACTCGACGGCTATTGGCGTAAGTCGCCGGGGCATGTGGCAAGTGTCACGGGGTTCGTCGGGTACTTGAATCAGGTCTACAACGCAGGGCTGAACTCTCGCCCGGATCCGAGGTGGGCAAGGCAACAGAAACAAGCGAAGCGCGAACGAGAGCTTGTCGAATTGCTGCCACAACGCGACGAGACTAGCGATTTTGAGTCACGATGGATCGTTAAAGCCTTGGCCTATTTTCATGGGATTGGCAGGGTCAGTCGCAAGGGGCTGATATATGCGCCGGCAACCTACCAAGGGACTGTTGGATTCAACATCGAATGCTCACAAAGGGTGCTCTGGGTGCCGTCAGCGAGCACCTATGAGCGAACAATGGACGAATGAGCAGGTAATTCATGGAGTTTGACCATATGTTCTCTTTCGACCCGGTTTCAAGTCTTTAGCACTGTCGTAGTTGCATGATTGCATCTGCAATTGCTTTTGAATTTGCATCCAAGGTCTCCATGGCTACAACAGCGTTGTCTGCAACATTCTCTGAGCCACTCTCTGATAGCCACTTGGTAATTTCTTCAATCGCGGCGCTTAGGGCGTGCTGATTGTGTAGCAGCAGTGTTAGAGCATCGGCCGTAGCGATCTTGGCATCGGGGTTGTCAGGCATGGCGGTCTTCCTTGGAAAGCTTCCTGAAGCCTAGCCCATCTCTTCGCCTACCACAGAGACATCCTATTTTTGGGTAGGCAGCGATCCAGGCTGAATGAGTGCTAGCCCGAGCTCGTTGAATTTGTTGATGAGGATGCTTCGGTAAATAATCTCCTTATCGTGTTTGCCGTGGTTGAAGGTGACGTAGTCTTCTGGGTAGAGCTTCTTGAGCTTGCTGAAAACCCCTCTGTAGCGAGGAATTCTTTGACATAGCTCGTTGACGAAATGTTTGAACGCCTCTTCATTTTCGCTGAATTTCATCAACAGTCCGGCAGATCCGGGAGGTATCTCACCGGGTTTTCCGTCCTTTCGCTGAACCTCTAAGCAAAAGTAGTTACCCTTGGTCGTTTTGATGCGGACGATCAATATTCCTCGTCGCAGTCCGGCGCCCCGGTCCAGATACAGCCAAGAGCGCATATCTGGTGGCAGCTCCTCTTCGTTTTCGACCACGAGTTCAACGACACCGAGTGGCGGCTTACTGCTGAATCGCGCCACGGGCGTGTACCAGTCAACGCGCAGAATATTTTTCGGATAGTCTGCGGCGATCGATTTGAGAGCCTTCCAGATGTCCATGAAAAAGCCTTGGGTTTCCAGCACCACGTCGGGCGCTGCCTCATGCTCTTCATCCGACACTGTTTCAAGCTTGCCAACTTGCTTTCCACTTCCCGTTCCGGTTCCTGCGGAAACTTCATCTGCCTCAGGTGGTGCTGGTCCAACGCGGCTTTTGTTAGCTTTCACCACGGTTTTTGTTTTCTTCACTGGGCGCTTTGCGCCGAGTAGTTTAAAAGGCGCCGCTTTCGCCTCATAGATTTCGGCATGCCGATCCGGCTCAATCGTGGAGCGTTCCTGGAGAAACTCTTCGAGAGCGGCGCTTTTGATTGGGCGTGGCAGCACGAGCCTTCCCAAGCCATCCACGCCTTCGCTGCTGTCGAACTTTAGCTTCTGAAATTCGACTTCTGGGCCCTTGGGCATGTTCGTTCCCATAAGATCCAAGCACAAAAACGTTTTCCCGCCATTCAGCCATTTGCCCCTGCCGAGGATTTCACCTGGACCTTCGAACCAGGGTTGGCATTCGAGAAGTATGGGCTTGCCCGGTGCGTGGGAAATAAATTGCGAATTTACTCTCTTTACAGCGCTGGTTGTGCGTGGGTCGTAAAGAATATGGGCCAGAAACACCGCGTCGAAGAAACGCATTCTCGGGCCGGGGCGAACCAGCCAGACTGGCAGACTACGTTCTGCTGCCGGGTTCTGAAAAAGAACGTTAGAAACATCGCTCCACCGCAAATTGGCTAATGCCCTGCAAATCTCCATGTTTCTGGCATAGGCACGTACAAAGTACTCGGTGCAGGGGACCAGCAGATTGCGACCATCATCGAGCAAGAAGTTGAGAAGCTTGCAGCGATCGTCGTTTCCCAATAGTAACGAATATTCTTCATCTGCAAAGAGATGCCCTTGACCCGAAGCAATGAGCGCTCTGCGTGAGGTAATTCGCCATTTCCCTGCATTGAAGTTGACCGCGCGCCTCTCGGTGTCGAGCCCGGTGTCTGAGATGCAGCGACCATTGCGCCAAATGGTGCCGACCCTGTAGTGGGGAAGACTAGTGAACGGAATGTAGGCAACCTTAAAGTCGCCTGGGACGTTGTCCTCGAGTCTGCGGAACAGCACGACCGCTAGAGGGATGGACATCGCCCTGTTATTGCGCATCGCAGGTCCATACCACCAGACAATGTAGTCGCCTGGCCAATCTTGAGTTCTTGGATCAGGATTTCTGAGATCTGGCCTTCCGTATGCAAAATTGCAACGCGTCACTGCTTCAGTCACCGACCGCTATCTCCTGGCTTTCAGCTCAATCCATTTCGCGCTTCATCGGCTCACCGATGTGCTGCTTATTTGATATCACTATCCAGTGTAAGGACCAAGCGCTCTGATGTGAACTCTCTGGGGCCAGTTGTCACGTCACTCGCGTCTTTGGGGAGCGAGCTCTAGCTAGAGCCTCGTCCATCAAAAGTAGCTGTTGTGAACACCGATCTTCTTGAGAGGAATGCCATTAATGGGGCATTACCTGATCTCGTCGCCAGATGGTTCCAGCAATGGCAGCTGGCTTGAAGTCGATGATGCCTGCAGAGCCCAGTGGGGAAGTGGCTTGCAGTGGAGGATCAAGACTAAGCGTTTGCCCGGTGCTGAGCTGTAGCTGTGTGAAATACACATCGTGTGAGTCGTTGACCTTGTTGACCAGACGTCCAAACAAGCGGCTACCTCGTGCGATTGCCACGTTCTCGTAGTCGTCGTAAACATTCTCGTAGACCATCGCCGCAACATAGTTCGGGTCTACACGCTCCAGTGTCAGATTGAGGAACGTCCCTTCAGTTACCTCATACGGCACGCTCACGGGTCGCTGAGCGACTGCCGCCGGCTGCTGAGCCTGCGCCAAACCTGCAAAAATCAATGCGTGAGTCACCGCAATGGCCCAAATGAGTTTTTTACCTACCATCAATAACTCCTGACATCAGCGAGCCGCCGCGCACAAACAACTCGACATTGGGCGAAACATTATTTTATGAGTCTGCTCGGGCGGTCTTCAATCGTCAGCGTCTGACTGCGCCTTGCGAGGCACCGATACCGACGGAGTGAAAAACATGGTGCGTTGAGAGGCGGGCATCAGGATGTCAGTGGATTTGATGCTGCTGCCTTTGCGGCGCTTGGTTCGCCCATCCTTGTCAAAGACTTCGATGTCCTTGCACAGGATCGGCATGTGAAGCGCTTCACGAACGATGCTCTCGTTAGCCATAGTTCCGTTGGCCATGCCCCTCATCATCATTCCGAACGACTGCGTTGGCCGCTCATAGATCTTGCGTGGCAGCAGTTCAGATAGCTCCGTCTCTATCCGCTTGCCGGTCACGCCATCGAAGAAGTGTTCATCACCGAAGCCCAGGTTTCGCTGATCGGTCACCTGGATGTCGCGCTTGGTGTCGTAGCCAACAAACAGTGCAGGCGTCATGGAATGCGAAAAGTGGTTGCCATACTTCCAATGGATTTCTTTCATTACCGCATTTGCGCGATAGCTGTTGGCGAGGTGGATGAACCAGTAGGTCCTTGGGTTGGAACCGAAGGGTGTAATGAAAAAGACCGTCATGAATTCCGCGCCGCTTTCTTTCAGAATACCTTCTGCCAGAAATCTCTGTATGAGGTGCTGCCATTCCCGACGCATCGTGGCCTTGAATGAGGGAAGCTTTTCCCAAGGAATATATTTCTCAAGATCGATGTTTTGCAGTGCTTTGCGGTTTTCATCTCGTTCCGACAGATAGTCAATCAAACTGTCTACGTTAAATGTTAATAAGACCTCAGCATTATCCACTTCATTGAAAATTGTTCGAATACTCGAAAATGGCACATCTTTATACGCGTATTGATCCAGCAGAAACAGCGCTCGTTCGGAAAGCTTGAATTTCTTGATTTGACTAATCAGAGCAGGAAGCGCATTGGTAAAACGCGACTTGAGCAGAAATACATTCTGATCAATGAGGTGGCTGTATCCCCTTTCAAAAAGCACGCCACGTAAATAATCTATATTGTCTTTCTTGATGTCTACGAAGTAGTAGTTGGCTGCAACCTCGCGATCTTGCCGCCTTAAAATGTTGAGCTCGGCAACGGTTTGTCGAACTGTATCCAAGGCAATGATCGGCGAGCCGTAGTGGATACCCACTCCGTCATCATCTTGGTAAACACCACCTCCGCAGAAGCCGTCGATGATATTTATCCCGATCTTGGGAATTCGCTGATTGCTCATCACTACTGTGATGTAATTGCGAATATAGTCCTCAATAATTTTGTGCTTTATCTTGCTGTGCGGGTCAATCTGGGGATACGTACCTGTGGAAATATTCCATTTGTACTTTTCATCCTTGGCCATGCGGTCAATCCCTAACTCAGGCTAAATTCAAAAGAGGTATCTCATCCCAGGTTTGACCGTTCAACAGTCGCCCATTGGCTTTCTTCGAGCGTTTAACGCCATCTGCCCCCCAGCCTCCCCATTGTTTGAAGAAGAAGGCCGAGCCCGATACGTCGCACTGGCGATGAATGTTATCGACCCATTCCTGTTGCATTGGGCGTGCCTTGTTACCTGACTCGCCACCGACAATCACCCAGTGGATATTGGTCAGATCAATCTCGCCTAAATCCTCCAGAAGAGGTTCTGCTGAGAGAAATCTGATTGTTGCATTTACCCGGCGCAGGCAATCAATACGAGGAACACCGTATGCCTTGTCCTCAACCGAGACGCCCAGCCAAGCATTGGTCGGTGGTGTGCGCTTGCTAAAGTAGTCTGCGAGTCTTTCGGCCCGTTTTGTCAGAATTTGGAAGGTATGTTGCGTTGCTTCGCGAATCACGTCAAAAACCTGATCGATATAATGATCGGGAACTTTTTCATGAAACAGGTCAGACATTGAATTTACAAAATAAATGGTCGGTTTTTTGCGCTGAAGTGGTTCTCGCAGTTTTTCCGGACGCAGGCTAAGTTTAAATCCATTCTCGTAACCCGGCGTACCCATTGCTTGCAAACGATGAGCCATGTTTTCTGCATAACAATGCTTGCAGCCCGGCGATACCTTGGTGCACCCAACAATAGGGTTCCAAGTCATTTCAGTCCATTCAATGCTCGTCTGGGTACTCATTGCACTTTCACTCCTGTCGTCATGCAGGAAAGTCTTAATCATGGGTTTGAAATATTACTTGTCACCGAAGTGGTCAAGTATATATTCATATTCCTGCCAAGTTTCAAGCATACCACAAAGTTTTCAAAAAACTAGAAAAATAGTCCGGCGACATAAATAAAAGTCGCTTTATTTTGATATATAAGACAGGCGGTGGTTAGTAGAATTTTAATTGTTGCTGTTCACGCTCATCACCACTGAACTGATGGGGTTCATTTTGCACAGAGTGCCCATCGCTCGCTTGCTCTTGGCCAATTAGGTCTGACAGGCTTCTTCGTTCGACTTTTGACGTCTTTATCCAAGTTGTATATTTTTCCTTCCTTCACGAGCTCTTTAAAAGCGAGCTGGAAGTCCGTAGGGTATAGGTCCGTTTCTTCCAAAAAGCCCGCCCAGCACTCATTGTCTATGAGCATCGGGCTCGCCGAGATCTTTGTGAGCAAGTAGGTCTTTGCAAGCGTTCGGTTGTCTTGAGCACCTGTTGCCTCAGGCGGCTCCTCGATGGTGCCGAACAGGTCGTCGATCGGAGCGCGCTTGCTCGATTGATGCCGCAACCTTGTCTCAAACTGACTGACGCGTTGAATCATGTGCATTTGCTCAGCGGCTTCTTTGAAGACAATCAGGCCTTTTGGATGTCGGGTGAGATAGATCAGGAAATACAACACACGATCCATGCCAGGACGTTCCACAGTCACATGTGCCGACCTGCCACCGTAAAGGGTTCCAATGGCCTGGCGGTACTGCGCGACGATAATGCGCTGTCGCTCGGTCGCCGACTCTTCACCTGAAAAGCAGACCGGTTTGCCTAACAGCTCCTCCACGTTTGCCTGCTGTGCTTTCATCGACATAGCTCTGTTGATGAAGTCATACATCAGGTTGATGAGAAACTCTGCTTTGTTCAACGCCAGTAGCGGAGCAAGCACAGGGGCGTTGATGACCTTACGCCATCCTTTAGGGTCGATAAAAAAGAAGGTGAAGTTATGCGATGCCCATGCGGCAATGTCAGGAATTTTGGTGATGTAATCACCCTGGATGCAGTCTGCTGCAACGCAGGAGCTCGAATCGTTGTCGAGAAAGCTTTTCAGCTTTGAGAACGCTTCTTTGTTTTTCTCGATGTACAAGGCGCGGAATTTAACTTTGCAGCCATGGATCTCTTCGAGCGACTTGGCGCAGTCTTTCATCAGCTTCAGAGAAATGCCAATAGAGGTGTCGCGTAAATCCTCAGATTCTTCAGACCACGGTCCAGCGAAGCAGTCTACGTAATTGATGACTGTTTCATTCCTGCCAATAATCATGAAAAGCCGTTGGAGATAGGTCTTTAGAATCGTGTGCTTCACGTAAGCCTGTTCCCGACCGTGGTACTCCACTGGTATCGCCGCCATAACACTTCCCTGTTGATGCGCTCGTTCACTGGTTAGCCAGACGAACAATATGGATATTTCATAGTGGCGCTACGATATATGAGCCCTTTCGGGATGGCTACCGTGAACACGTTCAGCGAGCTGTCGCTTTCCCGGTCGTACGCCCTCACAGAATCATTCCTTCCTTGGCTTGTGTAAGCAATTCCTCTACCCGATTTGTTCCGGTGGTAGTCGAAAGCATTTCGATCGGCTTTCTACCTGAAAACTGCGACTTGGGTTTGGAGAGCCAGCGTTTAGCTTTTTCGACGTCCCCAAAGAAAGATTCTGCTAGGGCCAAGATATGTGCGATTCGATAGAGGTAATCACTTTCGCTGGTACTCAGCCGTACATCGGTCGATTGCAGTGGCTGTACGTCAATATTCACGATTCCCATAGCCCGCAATGCCTCAAAGGTGCTCCATGTCAGCCCCGTTTCCACCAGTTCGTGGAGCTGCTCATCGGTTGCATCTGTTGAGATGTTGAGCAGATATCTCAAGCGGTCGCGATAAGTGCGGGAGAAGTTTTGCCGCGCAGCCACCCCGATCCTCGCCTGCCGCGTTGCCAAGTCTGATGTCGGCCTCAGGATGATTGAGTGTCCGACAACATCAACCGTCAGATCATCACCGATAGCCAGAGCCATTTGGTTCAACAATTCACTTGGCAAATTGATGATGAGATCGCCGCTACCATCGTTGGTCTCTTGGCATTGAATCGTCCACACATCATGACTACTCATATTCGGCCACCTCGAACCTTCTAATGACGGTTTATGTCAGTCTGGAGTTGCTCACCGTCCCACGAGGGCGTTGAGCTCATCAAGAGTGATTCCCTGACGATTGCCCATACCAAGTAAAACGTACACGGTGTTTTTGGTCAGGAAATAACCTGGCGATTCAAAACCGATCTGAAAGGATGTGCGCACCCAATCGCGGGGTTGGTAACGTCCCCGGCTGTCGAGCACAACACACAGCGCGTACACCAAAACCGGTTCCAGTCCACGCGTATGTAGCGCACTGAGCTCTTCGGCGTTGACGTCAAGGTCCAAAATGGTCCAGTCGCTGACCAAGCAATATGGACGGGAAGCGAATTTTTCCTGTACAGCAAGAGCAGCCTCCTTTACGGACAAACTGCACTCATCTGTCGGCTTACCTTGTCCGCTGAAAAGCCTTGCCAACCCTGTCAGGTTCATCATCAGCTCCTACCACTCAGCGATGTGCGTACATTCTGCGCTTCCTCAAGCTGTTCTAACCAACCGTTGGTCACGGACCTTCTAATCATGCGTTGGCGGATACTTCGCAGACAAAATTCGGCGTCACGCATGCTTCACGAAGCGTTCCAGTAGCGGATAAAACTCCGCGTAATCCGTGCTCAGCGGCTCATAAAGGGATGTCAGTTCTGCAAATGCATGACGCGGGTGTTCAGGTTGTAATGCACTGAAATATAGGACTGACGTATCACTACGCTCCGGTTTGCGCCTGCGGACCTCAAGATCTGCGCCAATGGTATTAACTAGTAATCAGGATATTTGTGTTATTAGAACGCCTGCTGTCTGGAGCAGGTGGTACAACGTGGCGATTTTCGTGCGGCCCCCGCGTTTGGCACAATATGTGAAAATCACGCGCTGCTTGGCTCGGGTGAAGGCGACAAAAAATCCGGCGGTTGCTTCAATCTCATCGTTGGAAAAACTCCACCATGCTCCGTCGTCCAAGCCTACAAAGATGACAGTGTGATACTCCAGCCCTTTGCTTTTGTGAATGGTCATCAGTGGAATGGCATTGACGCCTTCATAGGTGTCGAGTGCCGAAGACCAATCTGCACATTTGATAGCACAGTTAAATAGATGTGTTGCAGCAGCGTCGAGCACCTTTTCGAGCCATTCTCCTTGCGCGTAAGCAGGGTGTTGGCTCTTGAGGTGGTCAAGTCCAACAAAGCCCATGACCTCATCAACTAGTGATCGTGCGGCTTTCAGCGTAGTCGGTAATCTTGACCGGTTCGCACCAAGCCAGATCGCGCAGGCGTCCAGTTCGCGTGTGAGTTTGGAGTGCCCGATTTCATCGTCGAACTCGACTCCCCGCAACGATGCCATCCATTTTTGGCATTCAGACCAGTAGCGTCCTGCCCGCGGTGTCATGGATAGGCGAAGTAGCGAAACCAGAAGTACCGATACCTCCTCGACGAGCAGCTCCTGCAACATAATCGTGCCGACCAGCCCTGCCTCATTGCGTAAGCTCAGGCCCTGAGCCGTAAAAGCCGGCTCTAACACTTCGGCATATTCCCCCGCCTTCTGGCGAACAAGGAGAACGAAATCGCGTGGTGTGAGTTTGCCCGACGCGATGTTCGACGCAACAGATACGGCTAGATTGTGTGCTTCTGCATGTGGGCTGGGGAAGTCGAAAACCGTGCAGCTTTCTCCGCTAATCGTACCTGCTGTCTGGGAAATGGGTTCAACTGCTGCGATGTCCAAGGCCTGAGCCAAAATATGCTGGATACGTACCAAGTCAGGTGAGGAGCGGTAGTTGTTGTAGAGGGACGTCCGCTTAGCCGAAAAATCTGCGTTGAATTCGGAGAAAGGGTCATCCATTGCCATAGCCCAGCGCATGATTTGCTGTTTGTTATCACCGACGGCGGTTAATACGGTGTCAGTACCTCGGAAAATGGTACTCACAAGATCGTATTGGACCTGCGTCGTGTCTTGGAACTCGTCCATGAAAAGATGAGAGTAAGTCAGCCGAAGCGCGTCACGTGCCATGGAATTAACTCGCAGTAAAAGCTCTGCGAGTCTGCCTATCATGGGGAAAGACAAGACACTTTTTTCACCCCCGTGGAGGGATGCCTGCCAGAATAAATCCGCAGCCCATTGGCCGACGGTCGGACACAGCCATCCATCAATCGGGAGCGGTTGGCCGAGTACATAGTTGCGCTCGAATATTTTCGGTCCGACTGCGCGTAGATCCGCCCTTGTACCAATTGTTGTTGGAGGCAAGCCAGCGTCTTGAAAAAGGAAGTCTTTGTAGTCGCGCTCGTAGTAGCTTGTGATTTCGTAATCGGATCGGGGTCGCCAACGCTCGGGCAGTGATTGGCCGAAGCGATCGACCAGGCTCTTTGCAAACGCATCAAACGTCATGGAGTCCAAACGACCGGCATGGTCAGGGTGACAGCGTTTTCGCACGCGGCTGGCGAGGTTGGAGGCAGCATCTCTTTTGAAACTGATCGCAAGAATACGTCTAGGCGCAGGTGCTGCTCCGGTTTGTAATAAATAGGCGGCACGCTGCGCGAGTAATTCAGTCTTACCCGCGCCGGGGCCTGCGATGACGGATCGGTTTACGTGTGAACAAACCACCTCAAGCGCGTTCTTTTCAAGAGATTTTACCCCTACCGGTTTCCAGTTTTCTGAACTGACTCTTCGCGACGATAAGGTCATGTTCAGTCCCGCCTCAACGACGCGGAAATGTGTTTGAGCACTGAACCAAGCACAACCGGCATGTGCGTTACCAGTTGCGCCTTTGTGATATGAGTCAACGCTGCAAGGTGGGTTGCAGGCTTGCTGTTGGTGAGAAAGTGGTAGCGGTAACTCGGGAATTGAGGGGGATAACCCACAAAGGGCCCTGTGTAGGCTTTTAATCCGGGACCTGTCGTTCCCAATACCACTTCGGCGGCTTTGTCAGCGGACATGCGAGGCCCCCCGCGCTCCGGGACGATGGCTGCATAGGCGGCGGGGAATGCTTCCAGCATTGCTAGATCTAAATCCAACGGTGAGGAGAAATACACTCCATGAGCTTTTAGGTTGTTGTTGATCCATGACAGGAGGCCGCTATGATCGACCGAATCAGACCAATTATGCATGTTCGCTAAGTCGGTATCGGACAAGATGCCAGTTGTAATTCTCAGCACTTCGGCTTTCGGTGCACCGAACTCGATCAGCTTTTCGATCGCCGTTTTGACTCGTCCAAAACCGCCTCCATCTCGCCCTAGGTCAAGATCCAACAGCGTGGCGTGAGGAATACCCAGATGTTTAAGCAAGCGCCAAAAATGCTGAACATGACGTCCACCCAATGGGACAATGGCGACAAAGGCTGGATCGATCAGCAAATTCAGCGCCTCTGCGAGTCGCGGTAAAACAATTCTTTCCGAATCTCCCTCAACGAGCAAAACAAACCGCGCAAAATAAAGCTCTGGGTAGGCCAGCATCGCACCTCGTACAAATTTGCTAGCCTCCACGTCGTTGACTGGAAGCTTAATCCGCTTGACCGTAGACACCCGCGTTTTGGGGTCGCATCTACAGTATCGAACTTCCGTCGGATTGACGCGGCTAAGCACTGCCGGTGAGTGACTGGTGACAATGGCTTGCGCGCTGCCATCGGTTGTGAGTGATCGGACTTGGCGGATGATGCGAGCAAGGAAATATGGCGAAAGGTGGTTCTCTGGCTCCTCCAAAGCGAAGATCGTCAACGCGGGTATCCGCAGAGCGTCACTTCGGAAGCCCTCAATTGACCCCGCTACAACCTCACGCTCTAGGTCGAAGACGGCCGCAGCCAGAGCGAAGTAAAAGAGCGATTGTTGACCGTCGCTGAGCGCCTCGATACCGCGCTCCTGACCGTCAGGTCCCTGTTCGAACATGACTGCAATTTTGTTGACGACCTCCTCGAACCTGCGACTTACCAGACTCAGGCGCGGATTAGTGTCGACGACGTCATCATGAAGTGCCGACCACCGCGTCTGCAGAGCTTCTGTGATTGCGGCAATTGCCGCTTCTTCCTCGAAGGCAGAGGCAAGATTTTCGGTAGCGTCATGAACCGCCTCTTCGGTATCGGAAGACCACTCGATCGCGCGTAACAAACGAGCCGCCAATGCTCCGGCAGTCGCCCGGGTCTGAGCAGCAGCGTCTCTGCTTGCCGGTGTGTAATACAACTGAATTAGTCCCCGATCGGCTACGGAGACGGAGTGGCACTTGTCTTCCGACGGTTCATCGTCGAGCGTGTCGACCCAGTGCAGGGTTTGCGAAACCTCGCCTTCCACGGTTCCATCGTCCTCCCATTGAGCGTCAAGCCGAAGACGACAGACGGGAGCATCGTCTGGTCGCTCGATTAGCATATGCCGAAATGAAGGTGCGATCGTTTCTGGTGTTGCAGTTCCATCAATCAGTTCGGGGAGGGCGATCAAAACCTCAATGTAGAGGTACTTTGATTCAAGACTGGTGGGATCGTCATCAGGTCCCAGGTGAAAGTCCGAGCGACGTACGGTGCGTTGTGCCCGAGTCACTCCAAACAGCTTCGCCAACGCGTGTAGAAGCGCAGTTTTCCCTGCCGCGTTGGGGCCGACGATGGTCGTGATCTTTGGCGAGATTGTTACGCTGATAGGACGGGGCGCAAAGCAACGGAAACCAGATAGGACGACAGATTCGATTAGCACAGGATCCCTTCCTCTATGCCGCGACGGATATGAGTTTATCGCGTGCTGACATAGCGTAGGCAGGAGAAGAGCGTCTTGCCATTAAGAGCGCTGAATTTGAAGCACTAAAGGAGCAAATTAGCCCCTTACCAATCACTGGTGTTGTCCTTTCAGGAAGAAGCATCGCGCTCTGTCGCACTAAAGACAGTGCACTCGCACGATAGGGTAAATCGTAGCCTCATTTGGTGTGCTCACCAAAACAAGAACCACCGGCCTGAAATTTGTCACGCGTCGAGACCAAGCTCGACGCGTGAGGGTTTCAGACGAAGAACCGAGGTTCTTTTAGCAGCTCCGCTGGCACGCCAACTTGCTTGTAGAGCACATCAAGATGCTTAAGACCATTGAGCCGATTCGTAGCCGAGGTGTTGCCGCTTTTTATCCACATCAGGAATTCAGGATAGGAGACGCTGCTGGTGAGTTGAGGGAGTTCGTACTGGAATTCAAACTTGCGCTTCTCGGTGCCGGCGTACGCCTCGAACTTGTGTTCCAATGCCATTCGTACAGCCTGCCTAGGCGTACGTCTGGCGCGCTTGGCAAACATGAGCTCGGAAAAAATCCAGGGAGAGGAAAGATATTGGTCATCCTCCATGAGATCTTTAACCTTCACGGAGTGATCCGTATCCAAGAAAATCAGCAGCTCAGATCGGTCGATCATCTCATGCAACGCTGAATTCAAGATCATATGAACGTTGGATGTGGTCCGATTTCTCAATTCATACAAATACGAATTTTCTTTCTTTTTGTTAGCGCTGAACTTCTTGTCTACCTTTAGCAAGAGGTCGTCAGCATGGCCCCACACGCATGAATCCACAAACGCAGTCAGCCCGAGTCTCTGAAAAGCAATAGCGAGGTTGATCGCTTCAGCTTGGTCTGCATGAGCGTGTGAGATGAAGATGTCAACATCCAGTTTGGGAAAGAGGTGATCCTCGATCGCTGTGGCGTTGAGGTTTTTTTCGCCGTCGACTAGGTACTTCTCCATATCGGCGGTGAGGTTGGCATTTTGCGATTCAAACGCCGCAATTTCGTCACTGGTGGGGCTCAAACCCACCCCGGAAAATCCATTTATCTTTAAGTCCAGAAACATATCAACCTCTCGGGGAAAGCCAGAAGGCGAAAACAAAACCAGCGATCATGGGGATATGGAACCCCCAGATAGACTTCCTCGCCAAGACAGACCAGTAGGCTTCCTTGACAGCATTGATAGTTACCGCATCAATCACGAAACTTACTTCCTTAGAGAGCGGCTGTGCCGCTGCTGCATTGTAGAGCTTCACGAATGCACGCTCTTGCTGCAAAAAGTAGGCGTGGTAACACATGAATATCGCGCCTGGCAGAAGGAACATCCAGGCATGAAACGTGACATGTTCCCCGCCGGCGAAGGCTAGCAGTGCACTCAATACTGTAACGCTGGCACCTTTGATGACCGAGGAGCTATTGGCCAAGCGTGAAACTATTCCCTGAACAATATTCAGGTACGCCACCCGCAGAGCGGCGCTGTCTGGATTAGACATTACTCATCCTTATACACCGAGGTTTTTCACAGTCCCGAACGCTGAGTTTACGGGTGGCACATTGGTATCACAGGTGATATGAATTCGTAAACACCAGGGATCGCTGATGTTGTGACGCTCAAAAATAGGCGGAGCCCCCGATTAACGGTAAGCGTCTGCCAAAGTCACCTTGTATGACTCAGAACGGTATAAGCAGTCCTTCAGAAAGCCGTAGGACGGCTGATAATCCATGGCCTGACCTCATCCGGCGTCATGAAAAGCCTCGTTTATCGCGTTGAGCAAAGTAGCCCTTATAGGCGCGTCACCCTCTCACCTACCAATCCTCAAATACCCGAAAGTCATTCTCTCGGGCATTTGAGCATCCGGTAAAAAAACTTGTAACTCAGTTCACCTTGAACCGTCCCACCAGCCCCTGCTGTTGCTCGGCCAAGCGGGCTAACTCGCGGCTGGTGACGGCGGTTTGTTCAGCACCGGCGCTGACCTGGATAACCAGAGTGTTGATGTCGTTTACGTTGCGGTGGATCTCCTCGGCAACCTGACTCTGTTGTTCTGCCGCCGAGGCGACCTGTATGTTGCTGTCGCTGATGGTCGCGATGCCCTCGGCTATTTCTTCTAGCAACTCCCCTGCGCGCACTACGTTGCTCGCGCCTTCTTGAGCCTTCCCTAGAGTTTCCTGCATGGAAGTGGCGGCACGGTCGGAGCCGGATTGCAGATTGGCGATCATCTTCTGGATACTGACGGTGGAATCCTGAGTCTTTTTGGCCAGATTCCGCACCTCATCGGCGACCACGGCAAATCCACGACCCTGCTCACCGGCACGGGCAGCCTCAATGGCAGCGTTCAAAGCTAGCAGATTGGTTTGCTCTGCTACACCACGAATCACATCCAAAACCGAGGAGATGGAATAGCTTTCACCCTTGAGCTCCTCAATGATTCGGGATGTTTGTTCGGCCTGAACCTCAAGCCCTTTGATCAAGCTGATGGTGTTCTCGATTTCAGCCTTGCCCTGCATAGTGCTGGCATTAACGCGCTGCGACATCTCTGCGGCGTCGGTAGTGCTGCGCGCCACGTCTTTGACCGTGGCGCTCATCTCGCTGATGGCAGTGACCACCTGATCGGTGCCTTGACGCTGCTGGACGACGTTATTGCTAGTTTGCAGGGCCACAGCCGAAGACTGCTCGGCGGCGGTCGCGACCTGCGCCGTGGCACTCCCGATCTCACGGATCACTTCACCGATCTGTATGGCCATGTTATCCAGGTTACGCGAGATCTCGCCAAACTCGTCTCTGCCGGTGTAACGGGTTCTGGCAGTTAGGTCACGCGTGGATAGCGAAATAAGGGTGCGGTTCACGTCGACCACAGCGATTTTGATATTGCGAATAATCACCGAAGCGAGCCACAGCACCGCAATCAACATCAGAATGACGGTGGCTATTGCGACATACAGACTGCGCTGGGCATCGGTACGCGCGACATTGGCTAGGCTCACGACCGTCTGGCCCAGTTCAGCCTCGACCTGAGCCATCATGTCGATACGGCTGGTGGAAAGGTTGAACCAGTCTTCGGGTTTGATATTAAGCGGATCGCCTAGAGGCGTATCAAATCCGAGTTTTTGCAGGCGAGCTACATCGACGGATGCGGGCTGTTGTAGAACCGCATCCAGCTTATTTTTGAACACGGCAGGAGCCCAGCGTTGAAAGGCCTCGAAATAGCCGGAGAACTCGCCCATGTTGCGGCTGAAACGTGACAACAGCGGCGCATCAAAACGGTTTTGGTTGAATGCCAGGCCAAGCAGTACACGCTCTCGACCAGAGCGCTCTTTCATGTCTACGAACTGATTGAGTGAACTCAGCCCACGCAGGATTTCCGGATCCTCAATGCTGGTTTCCAGTGAGTAAGAGAAGCCGATCAAATTTTTGATAAGATCGGTGAATCGGGTGCCGGACTCGCCGTTATTGATTGCGAGCGTGTCCACCTGCTGACGCAGTCCGGCCAAACCATCAATTGCGCGCAGCATCTTGTCAGGCGCGATAAGACCCTCGGTCGATTGCGCATGCATCGCGCTCACCGCACGGTCGGTTTCTTGGCGTAAGACTTTCAACTTGTCCTGCATCGTCTTACCACCGCTGCCCAGAAACACGCCGCTTGCGCCGCGCTCACGCTGGATAGTGGTTACTACGTCACTGAGTTTCTGCGCGGTGCCGGTAGCGGTGACCGCTCGGTTCATCTCGCTCAGTGTCTCTCGTTTGTCAGCTACAAAAATCCCGGCGAAGACCAGAAAGCCCAACAGGGGAAACATCAAAATAAGCAGTAGCTTTGTACTCAAAGGAGCATTTCTAAGCATGGCAGGCCTCAGGGCTTGAAGATGTTGTTTAAAGCTATCCAAGGCGAACGTTCTATGAAGTCGACGTCTGATAGAGCCCAGGATGGTTCAGTAGTAGCCTGCCGTAGCCAGTTTTTTCTCCGTTCGGAATGTTTCGGCTGAAACCAGCAAAGCTTTACCTGTAGCTAAGCAGGCGCCCAGCTATGTGGTAGCAGTCGCTCGATCTCGCTGGCCCGCTGCGTCGGCAGCTGCGTCAGCACATCCTTGAGATAAGCATACGGATCATGCCCGTTCATACGTGCCGACTGGATCAGGCTCATGATCGCCGCCGCCCGTTTGCCGCTGCGCAGCGACCCAGCAAACAACCAGTTCGACCGCCCAAGCGCCCACGGCCGGATCAAGTTCTCGATCTGGTTGTTGTCGATGGGCACAGCACCATCGTCCAGGTAGCGCGTCAGCGCTACCCAGCGTTTAAGGCTGTAATCCAGGGCCTTGGCCGTAGCAGAGCCCTCGGGCACAAGTTCGCGTTGGGCCAGCATCCACTCATGCAGTTTTTCAGCGATGGGCACCGCCGTTTCCTGGCGTAATCGCCAACGGTCTTCGTCGCTCATTTCCTTAGCGTGTCGCTCGACTTCGTACAGCCCGCCAATCGAGTGAAGCGCCTGCTCAGCCAACTGGCTTTTATTCGCGACGTGCAGGTCGAAGAACTTGCGGCGCGCGTGGGCCATGCAGCCGATTTCGGTGATGCCCAGCTCGAAGCTTGCCTTGTAGCCGGCAAAGTCGTCACAGACCAGCTTGCCGCTCCACGTGCCCAGGAAGTTACGCGTATGTTCGCCGGCACGGCTGGGGCTGAAGTCGTAGACCACGGCCTTGAGTGCCGAGAATGGCGTGCTGCTATAGGCCCAGACGTAAGCGCGGTGGGTTTTCTTCTCTCCTGGAGCCAGCATTTGTACCGGTGTTTCATCGGCGTGGACTACGCGCTGGGCCAGCACTGCTTCGCGCAGCGCATCGACCAGCGGCTGAAGCTGCACGCCGGTTTGACCCATCCACTGCGCTAGTGTCGAGCGCGGGATGGCAAGGCCGGCACGGCCGAAGATCTTTTCCTGTCGATAGAGCGGCAGGTGGTCGGCGAATTTGGCCACCATCACTTGCGCCAGCAGGCCGGCAGTGGGGATGCCCTTGTCGATCACCTGCGGCGGCACCGGGGCCTGGGTCAGTGTTTCGCACTGCCGGCAGGCCCATTTCCCACGAACGTGCTGTTCGACGGTGAACACGCCCGGCGTGTAGTCCAGCTTCTCGCTGACGTCTTCACCGATGCGCTGAAGCTGACAGCCGCAAGCGCACTGAGTGTTGTCCGGCTCGTGATGGATCACAGTGCGCGGGAACTGCGGCGGCAACGGCGCACGCTTGGGTTGCTGGCGTGGTTCTATCTGCGCGGGTGCGGGATGAAGTGCTTTTAAGTCGGCCTCGATGGCTTCGAGGTCGGTATTAAGCAGGTCATCGAGCAAGCTGCCTTGCGCCGGGCTGATCTGCTCGCTGCGCTTAGCAAACTTGTGTCGCTTGAGAATGGCGATTTCGTGGGTGAGCTGCTCGATGATCGTCTCATCACGATGGATCTTTCTGCCCATGGTGTCGACCTTGGACATCAGCTGCGCAGCCAGCGCGCGCAGTTGTTCAGGGGGCATTTGATCGAGATCGGGCAAAGAAGTCATGCCGTGGATTTTACCAAAGCAGTCCTCCGGTCACAGCTATAAGCCAGGTATTAGAGCAATGTAATTGCGCCGCCTGCACCTACTCGCTGCCAAGGCAATCCAAGTACCAGCGCCTGGAGTTGTTCGGGGTCGAGTTCGACCTCCGCGCCAAGATGGATGCCCGGCCAATGAAACTTGCCCTGATTCAAGCGTCGCGCCGCTAGCCAAATACCAACGCCGTCATGCACCAGCACCTTTATGCGGTTGGCCCGGCGATTGGCAAAGAGGTAGGCGCAGTGCGACTTCGCCGCACCGAACACGGCAACCACCCGGGCCAGTGCAGTGTCAGTGCCGGCCCGCATGTCCATGGGCTGGGTGGCGAGCCAGATGGAGTCGATACGAATCATTGGGCCAGGCCACGGATAAAACACGCGCAGCCGTCCGGATCTGAGGCTGGCCATTTTACGGTGACGGATTTATCGCCCAGAACCAGTGAGATGATCACCGTCTCTTCTGTTGCGCGCTTGGGTGCAGCTTGTACGGGGATGAAGGCCGGCAGAGTTGCGGGTGATTGATCCCGGTAAATCGGTAGCCACTTGCGGATCACGTTGGCGTTGATGCCGTGATGGATGGCTACGCTGGAAATCGTCGCTCCAGGTTGCAAGCATTCCTGGACGACCTGGGCTTTAAATGGTTTGGGGTAAGAGCTGCGTTGGCGCATGGAAATCCTGGCGATAAGGGTGATCGCGTCCGCTTAAAATACGCGGACACCATCGCCCTAAATACTGGAGTTCGGTAGATGTGTTCGCCATCCGCTTACGATTAACGTAACTAATGATCGTACCCACGTTTTAGTAGCGCTTCTAACCTCGCTGCAGCCCCGTCTTTAATGGGATTGGCCGGAAGTGCAGTCGTGAATGTCAGCGGAGCCTCAATTGCATCTATTTCCGTGCAGTTGCATTTATTTTCAATTGTCACAATGGCAGAGCGGTTTTTCGTCATGGATGATGGGCGCAGCAATACCGAGAGGCTTGGCGTGATTGTCGACGGTTTCTGGGGAGCGGCGGTCAACTCGAACGGTGTCGATGAAGATGAAAACTCCACTCCTCTGGAGGAGGTGTGGGTACGCATGCAGATTGCCGTTGAGTCGAGCCTCTCTCAACTTGGTTTCAATCGTTATCGTAGTTAATCAGCACCTTATCCGGCGGAGGCGCCCGCACTTGGCACTGGCACTTTCGTGAGCACCTGATATCCGTTGATCGAAAGCTAGAGGCCGTTCAGATCGTAATGCTCAGGTACCTGGCCAGATTCAGTGCAAAAGAATTTTTAGGTCGATTTTTGCTAGCGCGTTAAAGCTCACGGCGAGATCTGTAGGAGGGAGGGATGCCTGTATCATTTAAAGGATGAACAGGCATGCTCCTGTGTCGATCAATTTTGCGTAGGTGCCGATCTATCAGAGCTTTAGAGACTTCTCACCACTGAGCATGACTCAAACGAAATGCCGAGTTCTCTCCAGAATTCTAGCGAGCAAGCCTGCTTCGACAGACGAGACTGCTGGTCGGCGGAACTCTACGACATTACATTCAGCTAAAGGATAGGCGTGTGAAGACTCTATGATCGTTGCCATAGGCAGGTACGATTGATCGCCGATGTCCAAAGCTTCGAAGCACAAAGTCAGCTGAGTGCCCTGTTCTGAGTACCCAGATTCATCAACGATTTTCATAAAAATGCTCCAATGCTGCTACCGATAAACCGGTTGATCTCAAATTCCGCGCGAGGATAGACCCTGGACGATGAGAGATTCAAGAGTCGGAATAGCTTCCATTGTGACAAAAGCGACGGGATGAGCCTCCCTGGTTTGCATAACGCCCTCCGAGTTTTTGCGACCGTTGGGGTGAGCAGAGAAGAAGCGAAGAAATCGTGAGGGCGCTACGCCATCGAACGGCATCACCCTCACCTTATCCGTTTCGTTCTCATTTTCAGTTATAGCATCCTCGTGAAGCTTCGTTGCAAGGCTCTTCCGGTAGGGCTCCAAAAAGTAAACCTCACGTACACCAGCTGCGACGATGTGCCGCGCACATGAATGACATGGATACGTGGTCACAAACAGTTTCCCATCACGGATTTTCCCGCCATCGGTGCTTCCAGCACTGAGTAAAGCATGCATCTCGGCGTGAACAGCACGAGAAAACTCAATCAGGCTCTTCAGTTGGGATTTTTTCCGTATCGCCTTGTAGACTTTTTCGCGGTTTGCTTCATCGATGAGCCCTTCGCTCGATAGCAAATCGACGATAGCGTTTGAGATGACCTCTTTCTCCTGATCATTGGAGCATCGGCCGCCTTCGAGGTTCCAGCAGCGTCGATCTTCATCTGGGGAGCTTCCATAAGACTCTGTCTGGTAGAGCCCGCCGAAGGCTTTGGGAACGTCATTCCACCCCGTCGCTAATATTTCCCCTTCCTCGCTTGTAATTGCAGCGCCGACCTGACGGGAGAGGCATGCGGAATTTCGCGCGGCGGAAAATGCTGCATACATAGCGCGCTCGTTGAGGGTCGGCGTCGCGATGACCGTTCCTAAAATGAGATCAAGGAATCGTTTAACACGTCCTTTGCGATGCGTGTCGGTCGTTTTTTCTACGCGTAAGAAGAAGTCTGCTTGCGGAAAGGTGTCTTCGACGCGTTGCCCGTGATCCATCTCTTCGCCTGAGTCTCGATCGATCAGATCGTGAATCTGATCGCCTTGGCCTTTGTAGCGTTCCAGCCTAGTGATTCGTAGCTCAATCGGGGAGTAGACGCCTACCACATGCAGCATGTCTCCGTAGACGGAGCGCAGCAGGCGGAGTTCGTCGATATGTTTGATTGAGTCGATAATGTGGCAATAGCGGACAGTGATCTTAGGAGTCGGTGCCGAACCCGAAGTATCGAAAAGGTCAGGCTCTTGAATTTTTTCAGCAGCCTGCTGTGCTTCTTCTCGTTCAAGGGTAATTCGACGAATGGCGAAGCGCGCCAAGATCTCGTTTCCGTGTTCTTCGCGAAGTTCGTTACCTGCTTCAATGAGCTTGAGGATCGACTTCTCACCCGTCAGCGACTTTTGCTTACGGATTTCGTCACTCAGCCTGATGATGTTTACTTTTTCGTAGTTGTAATCGGTGCCAAGTAGCAGTTCCTGGAATGTTTTTGCCACGTCGTGTAACGGTGTTCCCATCGGTCCGCACAACGCGATAACAATCTCTGGAGTGATCGTTTTACCGATTGCACCGATGTCGTCGAAATGCCCGCCTTTATCACTGTTAGCCGATGCGATGAGACGAAAATCCGGAGCTGCCATAACGATCCCTGTTGGTAGGTGAGCTTCACTGGTGAATCATCGCATAATGACATCACCGTTTAGTAGCTTTGCGTTAAATAGCGTCTCCAAGCGTAGTCAGCAGTCGCATTAATTTCGAGGAGTTCTCATTTATTTCGAAAACCGACACCCGCCGCCGACCAGTGCCGCCGCAGAGGCCGAGTGGTGCGGCTGGCGAAACGGGCGGTGTGGCCAATGGCTCAGCGGCGCGAGGCTGACCACCGACTGAATCGCCGCCACCTCCAGCGCCTCCTGTTCACTCAAGGGCGGCAGCAAACCGGGCAGGCGGCTGGCCAGCAAGGTTTTGCCGGTGCCGGGTGGCCCGCTGAACAGCAGGTTATGTGCGCCCGCGGCCGCGATCAGCAACGCGCGTTTCGCCGCCAGTTGCCCCTGCACTTCGTTCAAGTCGGGATAGGGCTTGTTCAGGTACAACAAACCGTCGGACTTGAAGGGCTCAATCGGCACAACCCCATTCAGGTGCGCCACCACTTGCAGCAAGTGATCCACGGCAATCACCTTAAGCCCCGAGGCCAGGCACGCTTCCTCGGCGTTCGCGCGAGGCACTATCAAGGTGCGCCCAGCCGCGCGCACCGCCAGCGCGGCCGGCAACACGCCCTTTACCGCGCGTACCGCACCGGACAGCGCCAATTCGCCCAGGCACTCCACCTCATCAAGCATCAGCGCCGGCACCTGCACACTGGCCGCCAATATGCCCAGGGCAATTGCCAAATCAAAACGCCCGCCGTCCTTGGGCAGGTCGGCGGGCGCCAGGTTGAGTGTGATGCGCCGCGCGGGGTATTGCAGCGCGGAGTTGAGAATGGCGCTGCGCACGCGGTCCTTGCTTTCCCTGACGGCGGTTTCGGGCAGGCCGACCAACGTCAGCGATGGCAGACCATTGGCCATGTGCACCTCAACGGTGACGGCAGGCGCTTCCACGCCAACTTGGGCGCGGCTGTGGACGATGGCGAGGGACATGCGTGTTCCTTGAAAGGGAGGGCCGCTTCCTGCGGGTTTTTCAAGGGTAGACGAGGTGGGGAAGAGCGCGGCGGGAGAGGTTTTACAGAACGTATCCGGCTACTTGTGGCGAGCGGGCTTGCTCGCCACAGCAAGCCCGCTTGCATTGGCGGGGCCTATTCGGGGGCCACCGGCGTCAAGCGTGCTTCCAGTTCTGCGACTTTCGCTTCCAGGCTTTCCAACCGCGCACGGGTGCGGGCCAGTACGACCATTTGGCTATCAAACTCTTCGCGGCTCACCAGGTCGAGTTTGCTGAAACCGCTCTGCAGCAATGCCTTGAACTGGCTTTCGATTTCAGTGCGGGGCAGCGCGGTGTCGCCGCTGAACAGGCGAGAGGCGTGGCCGCTCAGGGCGTCGAGAAGGTCTTTGGGCGCGAGCATGGGGACATATTCCGGAATACTGTTGGCGGGCAGTGTATCACGCGGCGTCTATAGTCTTTTTTACCGCTTTGGATGCACGCTTTTCGCGCAGAGGGGCGGGCAGTGGCGCACTGTTATTGTGCGCATTGCAGTCGCCAAACCGCCGTGCAAGCACGCATAACCCGGCAACGAACTGATTTCAGTGATTTTTACGGAGCTGGCAAGGTTTCTGCTTAGACGATCATGACCCATGCACTGATGCAGTCGCTGTGACGAATGCAGTGCGCCGACGGATCAGGGGTACAGGTTTCGTCACCAGTGGTTCGCTGGCGTCGCAACGGCAAATGCCGAGGCGACGATGCGTTACAAAGCCAGGCGCTGCGCTTAGACTTGAGACGGGTTTGTTTTCCTGGGGCAAGTCCACCAATTCGGGAGAGAGTTTTCATGAAGCTAGTCACTGCCATCATCAAGCCGTTCAAGTTGGACGATGTACGCGAGTCGTTGTCCGAGATCGGCGTGCAGGGCATTACCGTTACCGAGGTCAAGGGCTTCGGTCGGCAGAAGGGTCACACCGAGCTGTACCGTGGCGCGGAATACGTGGTGGATTTCCTGCCTAAGGTGAAGATTGATGTCGCCATTGACGACAAGGATCTTGACCGTGTTATCGAGGCGATAACCAAGGCGGCCAACACCGGCAAAATCGGTGACGGCAAGATTTTCGTGGTCAATCTGGAACAGGCGATTCGCATCCGTACCGGCGAAACCGATACCGACGCAATCTAAGCCGCCAAACCCCAACGCCCCAGGAGAAAACACTATGACTCTGCGTAAATTCGCAGGGCTCGGAGCCCTGTTGTCCCTCGTAATGCCGGCCTTGGCATTGGCGGCGGACCCAGCCCCAGCTCCAGTCCTCAATTCCGGCGACACCGCATGGATGCTGACATCCACCGCGTTGGTGCTGTTCATGACTATTCCAGGCCTGGCGCTGTTTTACGGCGGCATGGTTCGCTCCAAAAACATTCTTTCGGTGATGATGCAGTGCTTCGCCATCACCGGTCTGATCAGCATTCTGTGGTTCGTTTACGGCTACAGCATGGCGTTCGACACGACCGGTATGGAAGCAGGCGTCGTCAACTTCAACTCGTTCGTGGGCGGCCTGTCCAAACTGTTCCTGTCGGGTGTCACCCCGGCGAGCATCACCGGCCCTGCGGCGCTGTTCCCTGAGGCGGTATTCGTCACCTTCCAGATGACGTTCGCCATCATTACGCCTGCGCTGATCGTCGGTGCTTTTGCCGAGCGTATGAAGTTCTCTGCGATGCTGATCTTCATGGGCGTCTGGTTCACCCTGGTGTACGCGCCGATTGCCCACATGGTGTGGGGCGGTCCTGGTTCGTTGTTGGGCGACTGGGGCGTGCTGGATTTCGCAGGCGGCACCGTGGTGCACATCAACGCCGGTGTTGCCGGCCTGGTGGCGTGCCTGGTACTCGGCAAGCGTAAAGGTTTCCCGACCACCCCAATGGCGCCTCACAACCTGGGTTACACCCTGGTCGGTGCGGCCATGCTGTGGGTTGGCTGGTTCGGTTTCAACGCAGGTTCCGCTGCTGCGGCCAACGGCACTGCCGGTATGGCAATGCTGGTGACTCAGATCGCTACCGCTGCTGCGGCGCTGGGCTGGATGTTCGCCGAGTGGGTCACCCACGGTAAGCCAAGCGCACTGGGCATCGCCTCGGGTGTGGTGGCAGGCCTTGTGGCAATTACTCCGGCTGCCGGCACCGTGGGCCCGATGGGCGCGCTGGTCATCGGCCTGGCGGCAGGCGTGGTGTGCTTCTTCTGCGCCACTACGCTGAAACGCAAACTGGGTTACGACGACTCCCTGGACGCCTTCGGCGTGCACGGTATCGGCGGTATCCTCGGCGCGATCCTCACCGGTGTGTTCGCTGCACCGGCCATGGGTGGCTTCAACGCGGCGACGACCGACATCGCGGCGCAAGTCTGGATCCAGTGCAAAGGCGTTGGTTTCACCGTGATCTACACGGCCATCGTGACCTTCATCATCCTTAAGGTGCTGGATGCGGTCATGGGCCTGCGGGTTGCCGAGGAAGAAGAGGCAGTTGGCCTCGACCTGGCTCAACACAACGAACGCGGTTACAACTTGTAAGCGTGCGAAAAAAAGATGCCCGGCTTGCCGGGCATTTTTTTGCCTGGCGTTTGTCAGTGATAAGACGCTGTACCGGTTTTTGCGCAAAGTTTGTGATGGTGCGCACACGGTACGTTTCACCGTGCAGATGTCCTACAGGCATGTAGGCGTATTCGGCACTTTGTTTTTTCCCAGAGCGCGCTAGAATGCGCGCCGATGGGCGGAGAACTGTATGTGGCAACAGACTCTGATAACCCTGCGGGCCAAGCCCCGGGGCTTTCACTTGGTGACGGACGAATTGCTCGCCGGCCTGCCTGAATTGAAGGCTTGTCGTGTGGGCCTGTTACATCTGTGGCTGCAGCACACATCGGCCTCGTTGACCGTCAACGAGAATGCCGACCCGGCGGTGCGCCGTGACTTCGAACGTTTTTTCAATGCGCTGGTGCCTCAAGGTACGGCGGGATATGAACACAACGACGAAGGGCCGGATGACCTGCCGGCGCACTTCAAGGCCAGTCTCCTGGGCTGCCAGCTGAGTTTGCCGGTCAATGCCGGCCGCTTGGCGATGGGGACCTGGCAAGGTGTTTATCTGGGCGAGCACCGAGATCATGGCGGTGCTCGTAAAGTCCTCGCCACCTTGCACGGTGATGGGGCATAAGCCACTGGTTATCCACTGGCTATTGATTTTTTCCGGCGACCTCGACAGAGGGTGAAGCTGGGCTATAACTAATCTGCTTTTCGCAAGTCATGAGGTAGAACATGAGCGACGATGATCTGGAAAACGACGAACTCGAAGTAGGTGACGACGACGAGGCCGAAGAGGGTCTTGAAGCGGCCGCTGAAGACGTGGCTGACGAAGCCGATGACGGTGGCGATGACACGCCTGCCAAAGCATCCAAAGGCAAAGCCAAGGCCGCTGTATCGGTAGATGAATTGCCGAGCGTTGAAGCCAAGAACAAAGAGCGCGATGCGCTGGCCCGTGCGATGGAAGAATTCCTCGCTAAAGGCGGCAAAGTGCAGGAAGTCGAGGCCAACGTGGTTGCCGATCCGCCGAAGAAGCCGGATAACAAGTACGGCAGCCGACCTATCTGAGGTCAGTTGCGCGCTTGTAAGAAAAGCCCGCCGTCGCTGCGGGCTTTTTCATGGCTGAAATAAAACTTACAGCGCGCTGTCTAGCTGATCGTTCCCACGCTCTGCGTGGTAATGCTGCCTGGGATGCTCTGCGTCCCGCTGCCATCTTCGGTGTTATTGCCAGTTGCGCAGCAGCTCCGGCAACTCAGTCAGTTTGCGAATCTGCGCATCCGGAGCTTTATCGCCTTCCCAAGCCTTGCCCGTCGGGTTAAACCACACCGCGCGAAGCCCGGCCTGCTGGGCGCCGGCGATGTCATCGCCGGGGTGATCACCCACATGCACCGCCGCACTTGCCTCCACGCCACCGCGTTGCAAGGCCTCGTGAAACAATCGCGCGTCCGGCTTGGCGATGCCGATGTCTTCGGCCCGCAGGGCAAAGTGGAAATAGTTGGCCAAGCCAACGCGTTGCACATCGGCGTTGCCGTTGGTGATCACCCCGAGCAAAAAGTGCTGGCGCAGCGCTTGCAGCATGGGTTCGGCTTCAGGGAATGGAGTGATCTGGTGGCGCGCGTGAATAAACGCCTCGAAACACACATCCGCCATTTCTGTGGCCTCAGGCTGTGGATAACCCGCCTCTTCGAACGCGTGCATCAACACGCGATGGCGCAATACGCTGATGCGGTATTTGAGCTCGGGGTGGCGCTCCAGTACCTGTTGGCGAAGGCTGGCGAAATGCTCCAGGGGCAAGTCACCGACCTTGCTGGCGTGGGTTGCCAACCACTCGCGCATGGATGCTTCGGCACTGATGATGACAGGCACGTTGTCCCAGAGCGTGTCGTCCAGGTCGAAGGTAATCAGCTTGATACTCATGAGTCGCCGCCCTTGATGCGTTTGGCCCGTGGATGGGCGCTGTCGTACACCGTTGCCAGGTGCTGGAAGTCGAGGTGGGTGTAGATCTGCGTGGTCTTGATGTCGGCGTGGCCGAGCAGTTCCTGCACCGCGCGCAGGTCCTGGGATGATTCCAGCATATGGCTGGCAAAGGAGTGTCGCAGCATGTGCGGGTGCAGGTTTTGCCCCAGTTCGCGCTCGCCCGCAGCCTTCACGCGCAGCTGAATCGCCCGCGGCCCCAAGCGTCGGCCTTGCTGACTGACAAACACCGCGTCGTCCGCCGGGTTGGTCAAAAGGCGCAGCGGCAACCACAGTTGCAAGGCTTCTCGGGCTTTGCGGCCGACCGGCAGCACACGGGTTTTGCTGCCCTTGCCGAGCACTTGCACCAAGCCATCCGCGAGGTCCAGCTGATCGAGGTTCAGCCCAGTCAGCTCCGACAGGCGCAGGCCGGAGGAATAGAACAGCTCAAGAATTGCCTGGTCGCGATGCGCGAGAAAGTCATCCTCCACGGCGCCATCGAGCAATTGCAGGGCGCGATCAGTGTCGAGGGTCTTGGGCAGGCGGCGCTCGCCCTTGGGCGGTGCCAGGCCATTGGCCGGGTCGTGCTCGCACAAGCCTTCGCGGTTCAGGTAATGATAAAGGCCACGCACCGCCGACAGCAGCCGCGCCAAACTGCGCGAGGACTGGCCTTGCTGGTGCAGCCGTGCGATCAGGCTGCGCAGGCTCTGGATGTCCAAGGCCTTCCAACTGGCGATCTGGTGTTTTTCACAGTACGCCAGGACCTTGTTCAAGTCCCGCCGATACGCTTCCAGGGTATGCGGCGACACCTGGCGCTCACTGCGCAGGTGAGCACAGTAAGCGTCCAGTTGCCGTTCCATGGCTAGCGCACCGCGCGCAGGGCAGTGGTGAAGCGCGGCAAGACGCGGCCCAGCACTTCGGCGATGTAGGTCAAAAACAGCGTGCCGACGGAGCTTTTGTAGTGCTGAGGGTCTCGGCTGGCGATGGCCAATACGCCATGCAGGCCTTGGTGGCTGAGCGCGACGACGGCGGTGGAGCCGATCTGCTTGCGCTGTTCGGCACCAAACAGGAAGTCCAGCTCATGCTCACGCAGGGTGCTGCTGATGGTTTTGCCTTCCGAGAGCAAGCCGCCAATTGCGGTTTGCGCTTCGCCACCGCTGACCCACCGGCCCACCGGCATTGGGTTGTCGCTGAACAGGATCAGGCTGACAAACGGCACCTGGAAATCCTGACGCAGGCTGTCTTCCACGGCGATCACCGTTTCTTCCAGGCTGGTGGCGTCCATCAGCATCAGAATCAGGCGGCGCGTCTTGTCGAACAGGCGGTCGTTGTCGCGTGCCACGTCCATCAACTGCGAGAGCCGATGGCGCATTTCTATGTTGCGCTCGCGCAGGATCTTCATCTGTCGCTCCACCAGCGACACGGTATCACCGCGTTGGTGGGGGATGCGCAGGGCGGGCAGCAGTTCTTCGTGTTCCACGAAGAAGTCCGGGTTTGCCTCAAGGTACGCCGCAACAGCTGCGGCCTCCAGGCATTCGCTCGGGTTAGCTTGGGCGGGTACTTGAGGCTTATCGGTCATTGGCTTGGCTCACTCATAGACGGACCTGTCCTTCGTATACACGCGAGGCCGGCCCGGTCATCATCACCGGGTGGCCAGGGCCTGCCCATTCGATGGACAAACGTCCACCGGGCAGGTCGATCAGCAGCGGCGAATCCATCCACCCTTGGCTGATCGCGGCCACGGCAGCGGCGCAAGCACCGGTGCCGCAGGCCTGGGTTTCGCCGGCGCCGCGTTCCCACACACGCAATTGCGCGCGGGAACGGTCGATCACCTGCAGGAAACCCACGTTCACCCGTGCTGGAAAGCGCGGGTGATGTTCGATCTTCGGCCCCAGTTCATGCACCGGGGCGTTATTGATGTCATTGACCCGCAGCACAGCATGCGGGTTGCCCATGGACACGGCGGCGATGTCGACGGTCTTGCCGTCCACTTCGAGCGCATAGTGGGTCGCCTGCTCGGTGGCCTGGAACGGAATATCCGCCGGCAGCAGGTGCGGCGCGCCCATGTTGACGCTGATTTGACCGTCACTGCGAATATCCAGTTCGATCACGCCGCTCTTGGTCTCGACGCGAATCTGGCGCTTGGCGGTCAGGCGCTTGTCCAGCACAAAGCGCGCGAAGCAGCGCGCACCGTTGCCGCACTGTTCCACTTCGGAGCCGTCGGAATTGAAGATCCGGTAACGGAAATCCACGTCCGGGTTGCTCGGCGCCTCCACCAGCAGCAACTGGTCGAAGCCAATGCCGGTGTGACGGTCGCCCCACTGTTTAGCGTGTTTGGGCAGGATGTGCGCGTGCTGGCTGACCAGGTCGAGGACCATGAAATCGTTGCCCAGCCCGTGCATCTTGGTAAAACGCAGCAGCATGGCTTACTCCGGCAGCAGGCTTTCGCCAGCATACAACTCGGCTACCGTCTCGCGGCGACGCACTTCAAACGCTTGATCACCGTCCACCAGCACCTCGGCGGTACGCCCGCGGGTGTTGTAGTTGGAACTCATGACAAACCCATAGGCACCCGCCGAATGCACGGCCAGCAAATCGCCTTCTTCGAGGGCCAACTGACGATCCTTGGCCAGGAAGTCGCCGGTTTCGCAGATAGGGCCAACGATGTCATAGGCGCGGGTTTCGCCCGTACGTGGCTTCACGGCGCTGACATTCATCCAGGCCTGGTACAGCGCCGGGCGAATCAGGTCGTTCATCGCCGCGTCGACGATGGCGAAATCCTTGTGTTCAGTGTGCTTGAGGTATTCAACCTGAGTCAGCAGCACGCCGGCGTTGGCGACGATATAGCGGCCCGGTTCGAACATCAGCGTCAGGTCACGGCCTTCGATGCGCTCGCGCACGGCCTTGATGTAGTCAGCCACCAGCGGCGGCTCTTCATCGCGATAACGCACGCCCACGCCGCCGCCGAGGTCGATGTGGTGCAGGTAGATGCCGCACTCGCCCAGGCGGTCGATCAGCGCCAACAGGCGGTCGAGCGCATCGATAAACGGCGGCAGGGTAGTCAGTTGCGAGCCGATATGGCAGTCGACGCCCAGCACTTCGAGGTTCGGCAACTGCGCGGCGCGGATGTACACGTCCTCGGCGTCGGCAATTGCGATGCCGAACTTGTTCTCTTTAAGGCCGGTGGAAATGTACGGGTGGGTGCCGGCGTCGACGTCCGGGTTGACGCGCAGGGACACCGGCGCGCGCACGCCCATCTCGGCGGCCACGATTTGCAGGCGTTCCAGCTCGTCGGTGGATTCGACGTTGAAGCAGTGCACGCCCACTTCGAGTGCGCGGCGCATGTCTTCGCGGCTCTTGCCTACGCCGGAGAAGACGATTTTGTCCGCCGTGCCGCCGGCCGCCAGTACACGTTCCAGCTCGCCACGGGAGACGATGTCGAAACCGGCGCCCAAGCGCGCCAGGACATTCAGTACACCCAGGTTGGAGTTGGCCTTGACCGCATAGCACACCAGGCTCGGCGTGCCTTGCAGCGCGTCGGCAAAGCTGCGGTATTGGGCTTCGATATGGGCACGCGAGTACACGTAGGTCGGGGTGCCAAAGCGCTCGCCAATCGCGGACAACGCCACGCCTTCCGCGAACAGCTCGCCGTCCCGGTAGTTAAAAGCGTCCATGGGGTTACCTTAGTAAGTGTCGTGCTTGTGCGCTTTCGACGGCTTTTGCGACGACTGCGCCTGTTCATTCGGGTCTTTGCTGTCATCGGGCAGGTACAGCGGGCCTTTTTGACCACAGGCACTAACTAGGCAAGCGACCGCGACGAGCGCAGCAAGGGAAGAGATCAGGCGCTTCATGGCGAAATCCTTGAATATGCATTAATTGCGCCCGAGTATACCGACCACCCGGCAGCTTGCCTATGCGCTGGAATACCCGTCCAGCGGGGGTTTGCCGAGACAGTCAAGAAGCGGACTACGCTTGCTGAGGATATTTCATGCAGCCACCGCGGATGAAATCGGTATCCTTTGCAATCGGCGAAGCTCGCCCGTATCGTGCGGCGCTTGAGCAAAACCAGACACTTTTGAGGTTGCCACAATGAGTTTGACCGAAGCCCGCTTTCACGACCTGGTGGATTCGACCCAGCAGGCGCTGGAAGATATTTTCGACGACAGCGGTCTGGACGTGGACCTGGAAAACTCGGCCGGCGTACTGACCGTCAAGTTTGAAAATGGCACCCAACTGATCTTCAGTCGCCAAGAGCCCTTGCGTCAGCTCTGGCTGGCGGCGCGCTCGGGCGGTTTTCACTTTGACTACGACGAAGATGAAAAGCGTTGGGTGCACGACACCACTGAAGAGTTGCTGAGCGAAATGCTCGCGCGCCTGGTGTCGGATCAATCCGGCGCCGAGCTGGATTTTGATGAGCTGATCCCCGACGAGAAATGATTGTGAGCCAGCCTGCACCTGTACGCCCGCCCAAGCCGCTGTTCAGCAACGTCAGCCCGGCGGTGCCGTCACCCTGTATCAGTTTGTGTCGCCTGGATGAGCAAAAAGTCTGTCTCGGTTGCTTTCGCCATGTGGCAGATATTCGCGAATGGCGCTCCGCCGACGATGCCCGGCGCCGCGTGATCTGCGCAGAGGCTGCGCAGCGCAAGGCCCACGCCTGAGTCGCCTTGTTTATTTGTGACGCTGTGGTAGTGTCCGGGTACACCTCAACTCATCGAGGTCCGTGAGAACCCCGCCTTTTTCTGGCGGGGTTTTGCTTTTTTGCGCAGAAAAAAGGAGTCTGCCTGAATCATGACCACTGTCCCTTCCATCATCCTCACCCGCCTGGACGTACAGCGTCTGGAGCAACTGATCGACCGTTTGGGCGACGAATTTCCCGGTGTCGAAGCGTTGCAAGCCGAACTCGACCGCGCTGAAGAGGTGGTTGGCCACGAGGACGTGGCTGCAGGTGTGGTGACCATGAACTCCAGCGTGCATTGCCGCGAGCAAGGCAGCGGCAAGGACTATCACCTGACCCTGGTTTACCCTAAAGACGCGAATGCCGATGAAGGCAAGATCTCTATCCTGGCGCCGGTTGGCAGTGCATTGCTTGGCTTGAAAGTGGGCCAGCATATCGACTGGCCGGCACCCGGCGGCAAGACCCTGAAGCTCGAACTGCTCAGCGTCGAGGGCCAGCCCAAAGACGGCGGCGCATTCTCCCTGTAAAAAACAGCCGCTTTAAACCTGGTTCAGCGCTTCGTTCAGCGCCAGCTCCAGCTCGGCCTTGTAGCGCAGGTACAAGTTGCTCGGGCTTTGCACATCGCCGAGCAGGCCGGACAGGTCGAGGTCGGTGATGTAGCAGCGGTAGCGCTGGGTTTCGCGGCGTTGCTCGACGATTTGCCGGGCGACTACTGCAAACAGTTGGTCGCCAAACTCCAGTTCGCAAAACTCCCGCTGATTGCAGTACAGGGTAATGCCCACTTGGCCGGGCGCTGCTTTGCCGATAATTGCCTGCACGTCATAAAACGGCTGGTTGGCGGGGTTGTGCGGGGCCGGTCGGGGCTCTATGCCGCGTGCGCGATGACTGCCTGACGGCAACAGTTGGTAATACAGGGTGTGTACATCGCCCAGCGGCTGTTGCGTATTCAGCGGCGACAGCGCTTCCCGGCGATAGAGGATCGATTGCAGAAAGCGCTGCAACGGCGCCAACAGGCTCTGCTCGTCGTGAAACGGCAAGCGTTGCTGCCAGAGTGCGTTGAATTCATCCAGCACATACAGCTCGGCAAAGCCTTCATTGACTCGGTAAAACACCTGCACGCAATCGGCCAGGCCCATCGGCAGCAGCAGCGCCAGGTCGTGGTCTTCCAGGGCCATTGGGTCCAGGTGCAGCGGGCTGTAGCTGGCCAGCTCTTCACTGAGGTAGGCGATCAGCGCCTCCTGCGTCGGCAGTGAGACATGGGTGGCTTGGCCCGGCTTCAGCTCCATCACGTGATAGTGCTGTTGCACCTGCAACAGGTAGCGATGGTTGGACTGGCCGAGCAGCAGGGTTTGCGCGGTGTCGAAAACTTCTTCGACGCGCTGGGCAATGAACGGCGCGCGGTTGTGACAGAAGCAGCGCACCCGCAACCGTGGCAAGTGGTCGGGCGGCAGTTGGTTGAGGTAGTCACGCAGGCAATCGAGCAACGCGTGAGGCCCGTCGTAGCGGCTCACCATTACCTCGTTCCAACTGTTAAGTGTGACCTGATCCAGCGTCAGTACCAGGTTGTCGCGCACACCTGCGTAGCTCAGGGAGTCGGTGCGCTCGGTGGTCATCAGGATATTCAGGTCGCGGTGATGCTTGAGCGGGTCGACGCCGACGTTGATCAGTAACAACACCTCTTCCGGCACCGCCGGGCGCAACAGGCGCTCCTCGTCGACGCTGATCAAGGGCAGTGCAATGGTTTGTTGCAGGCTGCCGAGTAAATTGAACAGCTCAAATTCCGTCATGTCGCTGACGCCCGGGTGCAGCGCCAGGCGGGTACTGCTGTCGATCACGCCGTTGCGGTGGCACCAGGTGAGCATTTCGAGCAGATCGCGGCTGCGCTTGATCGGCGCGAAGTGCTCCCATTCCAGCGCCGTAAGGTTGCCGTTGTACAGGCCCCAGTCATGCAGGCCCTGCTCTTTACGGTTGGGCGATTGCACCAGAGTCAGGGTGTCTTCGGCCAGATCCGGGGCGACGCCTGGGTTGATGAATTCGACTTTGCCGGCTTTGCGTTCGAACGCTGCATAAAGGCGTCGGCCCAGCACATTGAGGTCGCGCTTGTTGATCAGGCTGACGGTTTGCTCGGTGCGGGCGAACTGCGTAAGGAAGCGGTAGCTGTGGTTCAGCTCATTGACCAGTGCACGGCGCTCGACAGCCACTTGGCGCACTTTCCACTGGCTGCGACTGTCCAGCAGGGCCAGTTGGCGTTGGTCCCAACCCCATTCGTGCGCCAGGCGTTCCATTAATAATCGTTGCCAGCCAAGGCCGCGTTGGCCCGCGCTGAGCTTGCGGTTGACCTTCAAGTACAGGCTGCGCCTGACCAGTTCCAGGCGCTCCGGCTCGTTGCGCGCTTTAAGGTATTCCTCGATGCGGCGGTAGACCACGATGTATGGGTCCAGCTCATCCAGGTCGATCTGGTTGGCGAATACCGCGCGCTTGAAGCGCAGGCTCAGGCACTGCACGTTCGGGTGTTCGCTGGCGTACACCTCGGTCAGCAGCAGTTTGAGCACCGATTTGTACGGCGACTCAATGCCCTTGAACAGTTGCCAGAGCCCGGCGCCAATGAATTCGCCGGGCGGAATGCGCGCCAAGTGGCCAAGGTCGAGGGTTTCATCGGCACGAATAAAACGCTTGGAGAGCAGCGTGTGGGTGAACTCGACGTAACGGGTTTCTTCGTACACCGGCACCAGCCACCAGATCGGCGTGCGCCCGGCCAGCCAGATGGCGGTGCGGTAGAACTCATCCAGCAGCAGGTAATGCTGGGTGGTGCCACAGTCGTCGGAGCTCAGTTGGGTGTCGCGTTCACCGAGTACAAAGCGCGTCGGCTCGATCAGGAAGAAGTGCGCCTCGGCGCCCATCGTTAATGCCCAGGCTTCAAGTAACTGGCACTTTTTGCGCAGCTCGGCCAGCTCGATTTCGCTGAGGTCGGGCGCGTGGCATACCCACACGTCCATATCGCTTTGGTCCGCCTGGGCCAGAGTACCAAGGCTGCCCATCAGGAACAGGCCGTGGATCGGCAGCGACGGGTTGCCATGGCGCGGCTTGTAAGAAAACGAGCGGGTCAGGCGCTGGGCTTCGGTCAGCGCTTGGGCATCCGGTTCGAAATTCGACAAGCCCGCCGGCGTGCTGCCTGAGACATAACCCGGCAACAGCGGGTGATTCACGTGAAAAAACAGCGGCAACACGCTCAGCACGCTTTGTTGGCGCGGAGTCAGCCCTTCGACAGCCCGCGCCATACGGCCTTCATTGAGGGCCATGAACCGCGTGCGCAGTTGCGCCAGCACCTTGCGGTCGATGCCTTCGTCCAGGTCGGGGCGTATTTCATGGGTGCGGGTCATGTCGAACTCGTTGGCTCGCAAGGCCCGACATGGGCGGCCGTGTAGGAGTTTACAGACAGAAACGTGGGAGGTTTAGCGGGAAATGATTTTTGGCGTCAGAATTTTGTGCGGGCCACAGCAACGCCCTCGGAATCCGCAAAGGGCGGACTCCATGGGCGGTATCAAAGGTCAGGCGGCTTCTTTTTGGGTTTTGCTTAGAATCGTCAGCAAGCCTTGGGCATGCTCGGCAGCATCCCGACCGAGGCTGGTCAGGTAACCGCCGTCGGGCTGAGTGGTCAGTTCTTTGTCAAAAAGGCGTTTGGCGGCGGCGATGGCAGTGGGCGCTGCGCTTTGATGGACTTTTAAGCCTTCCTGGGAGCTGCCCAGGTTGAAGAGTGCAAGGATTTCCAGTTCGGCAACCAATTCAGGGGTATACGACATAAGGACTCCAGACGTTCTAAGTATTTATTAGAGGCTAGCACGGCATAAGGTGAACGCAGTTTGCCGGGCTGTCCAGTCTGAAACATCCGGGTCTTGATATGGCGCAGGTTTGTGGCGAAGAAGCAGGCTCCGCCGCCACGAACGTGTTTGATTCAGTCGTTTTCCGGCGGCAATTCAGGCAGCGCCCGCAGCGCTGTTTCATACCACTCGGTATCGAATGCGCGGTCTTCTTCGAGCATTTTGTCAATTTCGACAGCCAGCACGTGGGCCATCAAGTTCAGAATGTCGTCGCGCTCGTAACCCACCAGGGTCAGCTTGTTGAACGTCGCTTTGGCGGCAGGCGGATTGTCGCTTTCGATTTGGTTTTCGATGGCCTGGGTCAGCGTACTTTCGGTGAATTCTTCTTCGTCGTTGTCGATATCGGTCGGCTCGCTCATGGCAGGCTCCTCAAGGAAAAGGCCGCCAGTCTACGCCCATTCAGGCGGGTGATGCTGCTGGCAAGGCAGGCGCCGGGGATCTATAACTCTTGCAGCCAACCCCACACCCGGCCTGGAGGCAGTCGCAATGCTCAAGCTTTACGGATTTTCGGTCAGCAACTACTACAACATGGTCAAACTGGCGCTGCTGGAGAAAGGCCTGCCGTTTGAAGAGGTGGCGTTTTACGCAGGCCAAACGGCTGAAGCCCTGGCGGTGAGCCCTCGCGGCAAGGTGCCGATTCTGGGGGTCAAACAGGGGTTTATCAACGAAACCAGCGTGATACTCGAATACATCGAGCACACCCAGGAAGGCCCTGCGTTGCTGCCTGGCGAGCCGTTTCAGCGTGCTCAGGTGCTGGCGCTGTGCCGGGAAATCGAGCTGTATATCGAGTTGCCCGCCCGCGCGTGTTTCGCCGAGGCGTTTTTTGGCATGCCGGTGCCGGAGGCGATCAAGGAGAAATCCAGGGCTGAGTTGCTGCTGGGGATCGGCTCTTTAGGCCGACATGGCAAGTTCGCGCCCTATGTCGCAGGGGAGAACTTCACGCTTGCAGATGTGTATTTCATGTACAGCGTGAACCTTGCCTGCGCCGTGGGCGAGAAGCTGTTCGGCGTGGATTTGTTGGCGGAGTTGCCGGCGGCCAAGGCGTTGTTGGAGCGATTGCATGCCATGCCCAACGCACAGAAAGTCGCGGCGGACCGGGAAGCGGCGATGCCTGCGTTTATGGCGATGATCGCGGCCAAAAAATAGAGGGTTGGCGCCTGTGGTGGCGCCATCGCGAGCAAGCCCGCTCCCACACTTGACCGAGTTCCAGGCTTGGAATGCAGTCAAGTGTGGGAGCGGGCTTGCTCGCGAAGCTTTTAGCGGCTGGCGAGAAGCTCTTGGCCGCGAACGACGGCTGCTTTAACCTGCGCAGGCGCAGTGCCGCCGACGTGGTCGCGCGCATTCACCGAGCCTTCGAGCGTCAGCACGGCAAACACATCTTGCTCGATCTGTTCGCTGAACTTGCGCAGCTCTTCCAGGCTCATTTCCGCCAGGTCCTTGCCGGTGTCCACGCCGTATTTTACGGCATGGCCAACGATTTCGTGGCAGTCACGGAACGGCAGGCCACGGCGCACCAGGTAGTCCGCCAGGTCCGTCGCGGTAGAGAACCCGCGCAAGGCCGCTTCACGCATGCTCGCGTGCTTGGGCTTGATCGCCGGGATCATGTCGGCAAACGCACGCAGTGAGTCGCGCAGAGTGTCGGCGGCGTCGAACAGCGGCTCTTTGTCTTCCTGATTGTCTTTGTTGTAAGCCAGCGGTTGGCCTTTCATCAAGGTCAGCAGGCCCATCAGCGCGCCGAATACGCGGCCGCTTTTGCCACGCACCAACTCGGGCACGTCGGGGTTTTTCTTTTGCGGCATGATCGAGCTGCCGGTGCAGAAGCGGTCGGGCAGGTCGATGAACTGGAATTGCGCGCTGGTCCACAGCACCAGCTCTTCGGAGAAGCGCGACAAATGCATCATCGCGATGCTGGCGGCGGCGCAGAATTCGATGGCGAAGTCGCGGTCGGACACGCCATCCAGGGAGTTGCCGCCCACGGCGTCAAAACCCAGCAATTGCGCTGTGTATTCACGGTCAATCGGGTAGGTGGTGCCGGCCAGCGCGGCGCTGCCGAGTGGCATGCGGTTGGCGCGCTTGCGGCAATCGACCAGGCGCTCGTAGTCGCGGCTGAGCATTTCGAACCACGCCAGCAAGTGGTGGCCGAAGGTTACCGGCTGCGCCGTTTGCAAGTGAGTGAAGCCCGGCATGATGGTGCCCGATTCACGCTCGGCCTGCTCCAGCAAACCTTTTTGCAGGCGCGTGATTTCGGACAGGATCAGGTCGATTTCGTCACGCAACCACAGGCGAATATCGGTGGCCACCTGGTCGTTACGGCTGCGACCGGTGTGCAGTTTTTTGCCGGTCACACCGATGCGATCGGTGAGGCGGGCCTCGATATTCATGTGCACGTCTTCCAGGTCGACGCGCCAGTCAAAAGTGCCGGCCTCGATCTCACCGCGAATGGTGGTCAGGCCATCAATGATGCTGTCGCGCTCGGCGTCAGTCAGCACGCCGACCTTGGCCAGCATCGTGGCGTGGGCGATCGAGCCCATGATGTCGTGGCGGTACAGGCGCTGGTCGAAGGTGACGGAGGCGGTGAAGCGGGCGACGAAGGCGTCGACGGGTTCACTGAAGCGGCCGCCCCAGGACTGGTTGGTCTTGTCGGTGCTCATGGATTCGCTCGTGGTCTGCTTAAAAGAGGCATGGAAGTGTGTCGCCGATAATAACAGGGTTGCCCGTGGAGGCGGTGCTGCGGGTGGTCTGCATTTTTATTTGTGCCGAGGATGGCTAAGTGCCTTGCCGCGGACCGCATCCGGGAAGAAACTGCAAGCAGGTACTTATTGATGCGATATTTGACGAATGAGCAATATCGTCTCAGCGAGCGTCTACAGTTGCACTGATAGTGTGTGAACGCACCAAAGTCGGGTGCTGCGGTCATAGCCCAGACTATCCATTAAAAAGCGGGGTATTCGGATTGTGTATCAGCAAACCCTACGACTATGCCCAAAGGCAGCAGATCTTGGGCGTTATTGAACAGGTCCGGGTAAATTTGGGTGCCGCTCTCGGGGCACTTTTTGCCGCTCGCGCTAGTCTTAGCGTGGATCGCTGTGACGCAAGTCACCGCACCTGTCTACGCTATCCTTGTGCGAGACTCACGCAGGAATCCAGCGCAATATGAATGTCCTGATCGTTGATGACGAACCCCAAGCCCGCGAGCGACTGAGCCGTTTGGTCAGTGAACTCGAGGGTTACACCGTACTGGAACCGAGCGCCACCAACGGCGAGGAGGCGTTGACGCTGATCGACAGCCTCAAGCCGGATGTGGTGCTGCTCGATATCCGCCTGCCAGGCCTTGATGGCCTGCAAGTTGCCGCCCGCCTGAGTGAGCGAGAATCGCCGCCTGCCGTGGTGTTGTGCGCCGCTCAAGAAGAGTTCCCCGAGCAGGCACTGGAGGACAGTGGCGTCGCGTACCTGTTCAAGCCAGTGGCTGGCGATGCGTTACTCAAGGCCTTGAAAAAAGCCGAGCGCCCAAACCGTGTGCAACTCGCTGCCCTGACTCAGCCGGCCGCCCAAAGCGGTAACGGGCCGCGTAGCCATATCAGCGCGCGAACGCGCAAAGGCATCGAACTGATCCCGCTGAACCAGGTGGTCTATTTTATTGCCGATCACAAGTACGTGACGCTGCGGCACGAGGCCGGCGAAGTGTTACTTGATGAGCCGCTCAAGGCGCTTGAGGATGAATTCGGCGACCGCTTCGTGCGTATCCACCGTAACGCGCTGGTCGCCCGCGAGCGCATTGAACGCTTGCAACGCACGCCGCTGGGTCACTTTCAGTTGTTCCTCAAAGGGCTTAACGGTGACGCCTTGATCGTCAGCCGACGCCACGTTGCGGGCGTGCGCAAGATGATGCAGCAGCTTTAGCCTACGGGCTGCCGCGAGGTATGCGTTTTCTATCGCGGTGCGACGTGGCCAGGGAGGCCCCGCACTTGCTGATTCAAATCAAAGCGTGTTTGCCTGAGCTGTTATTATCTGCCGTATCTATTTAGTACGGATTGATCCATGTCTTCTCGCGAGATCCGCATCGCCACCCGTAAAAGCGCCTTGGCCTTGTGGCAGGCCGAATACGTCAAAGCGCGTCTTGAACAGGCCCACCCGGGGCTGAAAGTGTCCCTGGTGCCCATGGTCAGTCGCGGCGACAAGTTACTCGATTCACCCTTGTCGAAAATCGGCGGCAAGGGCCTGTTCGTCAAGGAACTGGAAACCGCGCTGCTCGAAAACGAAGCCGACATCGCCGTGCATTCGATGAAAGACGTGCCGATGGACTTCCCTGAAGGCTTGGGCCTGTATTGCATCTGCGAGCGCGAAGACCCGCGCGACGCTTTTGTCTCCAATCATTTCGTTTCTCTGGAGGCGCTGCCTTTGGGCAGTGTCGTCGGCACGTCGAGCTTGCGTCGGCAGGCGCAATTACTGACCCGTCGCCCAGACCTGCAAATTCGCTTCCTGCGCGGCAACGTCAACACCCGCTTGGCGAAGCTGGATGCCGGTGAATATGACGCGATCATTCTCGCCGCCGCTGGCCTGATTCGCTTGGGCTTCGAAGACCGTATCACCTCCGCCATCAGCGTCGAAGACAGCTTGCCCGCAGGCGGGCAGGGCGCAGTCGGCATCGAATGCCGTACCGTCGACGCTGACATTCACGCACTGCTCAAACCCCTCGATCACCCTGACACTGAAGTGCGTGTGACGGCCGAGCGCGCGCTCAACAAGCACCTTAACGGTGGCTGCCAGGTGCCGATTGCCTGCTACGCCGTGCTTGAAGGCGAAAACCTTTGGCTGCGTGGTTTGGTCGGCGACCCGGCTGGCGGCACGCTGCTCACCGCTGAGATACGCGGGCCGCAACGCGATGCCAGCGCGCTGGGTATCCAGGTGGCAGAAGAGCTGCTGGAAAAAGGCGCAGGCGCCATCCTGCAAAAAATCTACGGCGAGCAAGGGCCGCGGTGAACACCTGGCGAGTGTTGCTGACGCGCCCTGCCGAGGAGTCGGCAGCGCTGGCTGCGTCGTTGTCCGACGTCGGCATTTTTAGCAGCAGCTTGCCTTTGCTCGCCATCGAAGCCTTGCCGGTCACGGCTGAGCAACAGGCGGTGTTTGGTGAGCTGGGTCGCTATAACGCGGTGATTGTGGTCAGCAAGCCAGCGGCGCGCCTTGCCCTGCAGCAGTTGGATCGGCCTTGGCCGCACGTGCAATGGTTCAGCGTAGGCGCCGCCACTGCGCAGGTATTGGCCGATCACGGTCTCAACGTCGAATACCCGCAAGCCGGCGACGACAGCGAGGCGTTGCTTGCATTGCCCGCCTTGCGTGAGGCTGTCGCAGGCCCCGGCGCCAACGTGTTGATCCTGCGTGGCGAGGGCGGTCGAGAGTTGCTGGCTGAGCGTTTGCGCGAGCAAGGTGCTAGTGTCGACTACCTGGAGTTGTATCGTCGTTCACTGCCGACGTACGAGGCGGGGGTGTTGATGCAACGCATCCAGTTGGAACGCTTGAACGGCGTGGTGGTCAGCAGTGGGCAGGGTTTTTTACACCTGCAAGCCCTGGCCGGCGGTGATTGGCCGCAGGTGGCGAAGCTGCCGTTGTTCGTGCCCAGCCCGCGGGTCTGTGAAATGGCGCGTGCCGCTGGCGCAGAAAAAGTTGTGGATTGTCGTGGCGCGAGTGCCGCGGCTTTGTTAGTGGCGTTACGCAGCTCTGCCGTATGAGGCAGGCCGCCGCCACTCTCTGATACGCAAAGGACGGATACGTGAGCGAAACAGCCTTGCCTAAAGATGAAACCCAACCCGCACTTGATGCGCCGGTTGAGTCACCGGTCACCGCGCCACGTCGTGGCAATGGCCTGGCAATCGTAGCCCTGCTGCTCGGTGCCGCGGGGGTTGCTGCCGGCGGTTGGGGTATTTGGCAGGTCCGTGCCCTGCAAGCCAGCAGCCAGCAACAGCTGAGCCAGGTGCAGACCCTTGATGACCAATCGCAAACCCTCAAGCAGAGCCAGCAACAGTTGGCCGCACGCTTGGCGCAGTTACCTGCCGCGGATGAGCTGGAAGAGCGCCGTCGTCTGGTCGCCCAGTTACAGGGCGATCAACAGCGCCTGAGCCAGCGTCTGGAAACCGTGCTGGGTGCCAGCCGCCAAGACTGGCGCCTGGCCGAGGCCGAGCATCTGATCCGCCTTGCCAGCTTGCGTTTGTCGGCGTTGCAGGACATCAACAGTGCGCAGTCGCTGGTTCAGGGTGCCGACGAAATTCTACGCGAGCAAAGCGATCCAGGCGCTTACGCCGCGCGCGAGCAATTGGCCAAAAGCCTTGGTGCGTTGCGCAGTACCGAGCAGCCAGACCGCACCGGTTTGTACCTGCAATTGGCGGCGCTGCGCGACCAGGTCGTGCAGTTGGCGGCTATCGCCCCGGAATACGAGCTTACCGAACCGTCCTCCAAAGGACAGCCGAGCACTGAGCCCGAGAGCCGCTGGAGCCAATGGTGGGAGCATATTTCCCGCTACTTCCGCATCGACTTTAACCCTGACGATAATATTCGCCCATTGCTTGCAGGCCAGGGTTTGAACCAGGTACGTCTGGCCCTGAGCCTTGCGCTGGAACAAGCGCAGTGGGCTGCGCTTAACGGCGAAACGGCGGTGTACAGCCGTTCGCTGGGTGAAGCGCGCAGCGTGCTGCAAGACAACTTCAATCAGGACAACCCGCAGAGCAAGGCAATGCTGGCGCGTATCGCCGAGCTTGAGCCCAAAGCCGTCTCCGTTGTTACCCCGGACCTGGCCGCCAGCCTCGCAGCAGTGCAGGCCTACCTTGAGCGCCGGCATTTGTCTGCCGATGAAGCCAAGGCGTCGGCGGGCACGCCGGCGAAGCAGGAGTAGAGCCGATGAAGCGTTTCTATGTGATCCTGGTGCTGGTGATTGCGATCACCCTGGCATTGGCCGTGGGCATTTCGAAACACACCGGCTACGTGCTGATTACCTATCCCCATGTGCTCAATTACGAGTCTAGCCTGTGGGCCTCGCTGTTGGGGCTGTTTGCCATTGGCCTGGCGATCTACCTGGTTCGTGTGTTGCTGAGTTTGCTCACCACCTCCGGTGGCGTGGTCAACCCGTGGTCGCGGCGCAACCGCAGCCGTCGTGTGCAAATTGCGATTGAGCAGGGCCAGATGGACCTTGCCGAAGGCCGCTGGGCGAGTGCCGAACGTCACTTGCATCGCGCCGCAGAGGCCGAACGCCACCCGTTGCTGTACTACCTCGGGGCTGCGCGTGCGGCCAACGAGCAGGGCCGCTACGCCGAGTCTGACGGTCTGTTGGAACGCGCTCTGGAGCGTCAGCCACAGGCCGAACTGGCAATCGCCTTGAGCCATGCGCAATTGCAGATGGACCGTGGCGATACTGACGGTGCGCTGGTGACCTTGCAGGCCATGCACGAACGTCATCCGCGTAACCCGCAGGTGTTGCGCCAGTTGCAGCGCCTGCATCAGCAGCGTGGTGATTGGTCGTCGGTGATTCGGTTGTTGCCGGAGTTGCGCAAAGACAAAGTGATTCCAGGCGCCGAGCTGGCCGAACTTGAGCGTCGCGCCTGGGGTGAAAACCTGGGCCTGGCCGCGCACCATGAAGCGCAAGGCGAAGCGGGTTTGCAATCTCTGGAGCGCGCTTGGGAGCAACTGACTTCGGCCCAGCGCCAAGAGCCGCAGTTGGTGGTGGCTTACGCTGAGCAACTGCGTCGGCTCGGCGCCGATGCCAAGGCTGAGGAAGTGTTGCGCGGCGCGATCAAGCGGGGCTATGACAGCCATCTGATCCGGCTCTATGGTTTGCTGCGCGGCGCTGACCCGGCCCGGCAGTTGAAATTCGCCGAAGGCTGGCTCAAGGACCATCCCGGTGATGCCAGCCTGCTGCTGACCCTGGGCCGCCTGTGTCTGCAAAACAGTTTGTGGGGCAAGTCGCGGGATTACTTGGAAAGCAGCCTGCGGGTGCAGCGTAATCCTGAAGCCTGTGCTGAGCTGGCGCGTCTGCTGGCGCAGTTGGGTGATACCGAGCGCAGCAACCAACTGTTCCAGGAAGGCCTGGGCCTTCTTGACAGTCGTTTGCTGGCGTCACCGTTACCTGTGCCTGCTCGGGTTTAACGTAGGAAAGCGCCTAGGGTTGTCCCGGATACTTCTGAGGTCAGCCTCTCGGCACGCTGCAAATGCTCGGTGTAGAGCGCTTGGTAGTAAATTCCTACCGCCAGTTGCTTGAAGTCATCCAGGCTCTGACGGCATATCCCTATGCTCTATAGGAATTGTCTGCCTTAACGCGTATTGAAAGGGGTAAGGCCTTTCCTCTACCGTAATGGTCTATCTCTTGCGGTACGGATAACAATGTCTTTGGCCCCTTCACGCTCCTTGTTTCTCCTGGCGTTCCTGGCCGGTGCGCTGACGTTGGGTGCGTCTTTTTATCTTGAATACGGCGCACTGCTACGGCCTTGTTTCCTTTGCCAGGTACAGCGCATTTTTCTGGCGGCCTTCACCCTGATCAACCTGGTCGGTGCGATCCATAGCCCGAAACGCTTCGGCGCCTATCTCTACGGCGCGGCCAGCATGGGGTGTGCGTTGTTCGGCGCGATCACCGCCGTGCGCCAGGTGCTGCTACAAAATGCCGCGCCGGAGCAGGCCAATGCTTGCTGGCCAAGCCTGCACTACATGATTGAAAACCTGTCGTTGTGGCAAGCCTTGAAATCGACGGTCAAAGGCACGGTTGATTGCGTGGAGATCAACTGGACGCTGCTTGATCTGAGCCTTCCCGAGTGGAGCTTGTTGTTCTTCCTGGCGATGCTGTTCCTCGGCGTCATGCAGTTTTCGCGGCTGTTATTGAGCCGCCGTTTGAAGCATGCGCAGCAGTAAAAGCGATTCACGGTACGTCGAGAGGGATTAAACACTTGTATGAACTTTCTCTCCTGCGTACCTTGAAGCCACAGTCATGCGGGCATAATCTGGCCCGCACGCATTATTGAATCCGTTTGCCATTCGCGGCCTCGGTCGCCCGCTGCTTTATCCTTGAAGTGTTGCGCGAGCAAAGGGCAGCAACGCCCCTATAGGGAAGAGAGAACATCATGTTGGAAAGTTGTCAGAATGCTCAGGAACGCTGGGGTGGGGTGCACAAGCTGATCGACAGCTGGCTGAAGGCACGTCACGAGCTGGTTCGCGCGTTTGATGCGCTCGGCGCCGAGCCCGAGGCGCTGGCTGAGAGTGGCGAATCGTTGCAGGATTTCTGTGGTGTGTTGGTGGACTACGTGTCTGCTGGCCATTTCGGCGTCTACGAACAACTGACCAAAGAGGCCGAAGCCTTTGACGATCAGCGTGGTCTGGACCTGGCTGAAACCATTTACCCGCGCATTGATGTCATCACCGAGAAGTTGCTGGCGTTCACCGATTTGTGTGATGCCGGCCAGTGTGTTGCAGAAAAATTCAAAGAGCTGGGTGGGTTGCTGCATGAGCGTTTCGAACTGGAAGACTGCCTGATCGAAGTGCTGCATAACGCCCACAACGAACAAGCCGACGCTTTAGTCTGATTGGCGCTGCGGTAACTAAAAAACGGTGCGCATTGCGCACCGTTTTTTATTCGCTCAGTGGCGAGTGCCGAGCAGTTCGATCTCGAACACCAGCGGTGTATACGGCGGGATCAGCTCACCCGCGCCGTCGGCGCCATAGGCCTGTGCGGATGGAATCACCAAGCGCCATTTCGCGCCTACCGGCATCTGTTGCAGGGCAATGTTCCAACCATTGATCACGCTGCCCAAGCGAAACCACTGAGGCTGCGCGCTCTGATCGAATACCGTTCCATCGGGCAACCGCCCCACGTATTTCACCTGCACCTCATCACTGGCCGATGGCTTGTTACCGCTGCCGGGCGTCAGTTCGGTGAGCAGAATGCCCTCCGGCAACTCACGCACGCCAACTGCGGCTTTTTCCCTGGTTAAAAATTGCTGTTCGGCAGCGAGTGCTTTTTCACTTTGCGGCGCTTGAGCGTCGGCCGCGTTCTGCGCTTCGTGTTGGGTCAGTATCTGTTGGATACGTGCGTTGTCCAGCGCCAGTGGCTTGCCTTGATAGGCTTGCTTGAGGCCGTCGACCAAGGCTTGAATCTGCAGGTCGGGAACCTCTTGGCGCAAGCGTTCACCGAGACTTGCGCCCAGGCTGTACGCGAGGTCGTGCGAGTCTTGGGCAGTAGTTTTGGGCGGCGATTGCTCGCCTGCATTGGCTGTGCAAATCGCCAAACCAAGTGTTAGAAAAAGGTAACGCGACATCTGCATTCTCCCGCCGAAAGTGCGACGGATTATGCCAGTGTGAGTACGCAAAAAGTGCCGTGGTTTTTCGTTATAACAATAAGAATTTTGTGAAGGTGCAACGCAAGGCAAACGATACTGTCAACATGCCCTAGCGGCGGTAAGAGCAGAGGGCTAGTATGAGCCGCACCCACGTCAGCCAGGAGGTAAACCATGTCGGCCAAACAGAAGCCTGTAAATACCCCGTTGCACTTACTCCAACAACTGTCGGGCAGCTTGCTCGAACACCTGGAAAGCGCGTGTTCCCAAGCGTTGGCCGATGCAGAAAAACTGCTCGCCAAACTGGAAAAACAACGCGGTAAAGCGCAAGAAAAACTGCACAAGTCCCGCACCAAACTGCAAGACGCCGCCACAGCCGGCAAGGCCAAGGCACAAGCCAAAGCCAAAGACGCGGTCAAAGAACTTGAAGACCTGCTGGATGCTCTTAAAGATCGTCAAGCTGAAACCCGCACCTACATTTCCCAACTCAAACGCGATGCTCAGGAAAGCCTGAAACTGGCTCAGGGCGTTGGTCGTGTGAAGGAAGCCGTGACTAAAGCGTTGGGCGCTCGTACGCCGGCAAAAGCTACTGCGCCGAAGGCTGTTGCAAAAACTGCGGCCAAGCCTGCAGCTAAAACCGCTGCTGCCAAACCAGCCGCGAAGCCAGTTGCTAAAACCGCTGCTGCAAAGCCAGCCGCCAAGCCAGTGGCTAAAACCGCTGCTGCCAAACCGGCCGCCAAACCGGCCGCCAAGCCAGCTGCCAAAACCGCTGCTACCAAACCAGCCGCCAAGCCAGCTGCCAAAACTGCTGCTGCCAAGCCAGCCGCGAAGCCAGTTGCTAAAACCACTGCTGCCAAACCAGCCGCCAAGCCAGCTGCCAAAACTGCTGCTGCCAAGCCAGCCGCCAAGCCAGTTGCTAAAACCGCTGCTGCCAAACCAGCCGCCAAGCCAGCTGCCAAAACCGCTGCTGCCAAGCCAGCCGCGAAGCCAGTTGCTAAATCCGCTGCTGCCAAACCAGCCGCCAAGCCAGCTGCTAAAACCGCCGCTGCCAAGCCAGTTGCCAAAGCCGCTCCTACCAAGCCAGCCGCGAAGCCAGTTGCTAAAACCGTTGCTGCCAAACCAGTCGCCAAGCCTGCTGCTGCAAAACCAGCTGCCCAGCCAGCCGCCGCCAAGCCAACTACCCCCGCAGCGTCCACCGCTGCAACTGCGCCGGCTAGCACCACGCCAGCACCGGCAGCGCCAAGCACTACCCCAACCAGCGCTTCCTAAGTGCTGGTGGTCACGACGCGCAGCGACAGCAGCGCGTCGTGGTGAAGGTTGGCGGCTTCGGCCGCCAAGCCTTCGAGCCATCTGTGTTGCCCCTTCGACTCACCTGTCGGCCATGCCTGCGCCACGACCTCCAGTCGCGCTAACAACGCTCGCTCGGCGTCCAGCTCCAGGGCTTTGACCCGCTCGCGTAACGTCGCCAATTGTTCATCCTGCTGCGCCATTGCCCGCCATTGCATGCGTACCTGCCGCAAGGGTTCGACTACACCTGCCTGCCAAGGCTCGGCGAGCTGTTTAAGCGCGTGCATGCGCTCGGCTGTGGGCGCCACCCCTCGATGCTCCAGCCACGCGCCACACAGCAACAGGCACACATTCGCGCCGTTTTCCTGCAGGCGCAGGCAAGCAGCCTCGACGCCCGGGCGGGCGTAAGTCGAAAGGGCAAAGCTCCACAGGTCAGCGCACATATTCACACCCAAGCCAGCGGCCAACGAAGCTGGTAGACTCCGCCGCCATTATGATCCGACTTCAAAGCCTAACATTACAGCGTGGCCCGCAACGTCTTCTTGAAGACGCCGAGCTGACCCTGCACGCCGGTCACAAAGCCGGCCTGATCGGTGCCAATGGCGCCGGTAAATCCACGTTGTTCGCCTTGTTGCTGGGTGAGCTGACCCCGGATTCCGGGGACTGCTTGCTGCCTGCCGACTGGCGCATCGCGCATATGCGCCAGGAGATCGACACGCTGGACCGCATTGCGGTCGACTACGTGCTCGACGGCGACCTGCGTTTGCGCCAGGTACAACGTGACCTGGCCGAGGCCGAGAACGCCCAGGACGGTGCCGCCCAAGCCCGCCTGCACTCGGAACTCGACAGTGCCGACGGCTACACCGCCGACGCGCGTGCGCGCAAAATGCTTGCCGGCCTTGGTTTTACCAACGAACAGATGGACCGCCCGGTCGCCGACTTCTCCGGCGGCTGGCGCATGCGCCTGAATCTGGCGCAGGCGCTGATGTGCCCCTCCGACCTGTTGCTGCTCGACGAACCGACCAACCACTTGGACCTCGATGCGATCCTGTGGCTGGAAGACTTCCTCAAGAGCTACCCCGGCACGTTGCTGCTGATTTCCCACGACCGGGATTTTCTCGACGCAGTGGTCGATAACATCGCCCACGTTGAACAGAAGAAAATCACCCTTTACCGTGGCGGCTACACCGCCTTCGAGCGCGCGCGCGCCGAGCGTCTGGCCCAGCAACAGCAAGCGTTCGAGAAGCAGCAAGCGCAGCGTGCGCACATGGAAAGCTACATCGCCCGGTTCAAGGCCCAGGCCACCAAGGCGCGCCAGGCCCAGAGCCGGATCAAAGCCCTGGAGCGCATGGAAGAACTGTCGGCGGCCCATGTTGATTCGCCGTTCGACTTTGTATTCCGCGAGTCGGTAAAAATCTCCAGCCCGCTGCTGGACCTCTCGGATGCACGCCTCGGTTATGGCGAAAAAACCATCCTGGAGAAGGTCAAGCTGCAGCTCACGCCGGGCGCACGCATCGGTTTGCTCGGGCCTAACGGCGCGGGCAAGTCGACGCTGATCAAGAACCTCTCGGGCGAATTGCAACCGCTGGCTGGCCGCCTGACCCGTGGCGAAAACCTGGTGGTGGGCTACTTTGCCCAGCATCAGTTGGATTCGCTTGATTCCAAAGCGAGCCCGCTGCTGCACCTGCAACGCTTGGCGCCGACCGAACGTGAACAGGTACTGCGCGACTTCCTCGGCGGTTTTGACTTCCGTGGTGCGCGCATCGATGAGCCGGTGTTGAATTTCTCGGGCGGTGAAAAAGCCCGCCTGGCTTTGGCGTTGATCGCTTGGGACCGGCCGAACCTGCTGTTGCTCGACGAACCGACCAACCACCTGGACCTGGAAATGCGCCTGGCGCTGACCATGGCCCTGCAGGAGTTCAGCGGCGCGGTACTGGTGGTGTCTCACGATCGCCACTTGCTCAAGAGCACGACCGACAACTTCCTGCTGGTGGCCGACGGCAAGGTCGAAGAGTTCGACGGTGACCTCGACGACTACGCCCGCTGGCTGACGGATTACCGCCTGCGTAATGCACCGACCAGCAACACCCCGGTCAACCCGGACAAAACCGACAAAAAAGCCCAGCGCCAGGCCGCCGCCGCACTGCGCCAGCAGTTGGCGCCGCACAAGCGTGAAGCCGACAAGCTGGAAGCCGAGCTGGGCAAGCTGCATGAGCGCTTGGCCAAGATCGAAACCAGCCTGGGCGACAGCGCCGTGTACGAGGCCGCGCGCAAGGACGAACTGCGCGACCTGCTGGCCGAACAGGCCAGGCTCAAGGTGCGTGAAGGGCAATTGGAGGAAACCTGGATGGAGGCCCTCGAGTTGCTGGAAACCCTGCAAGCGGAGCTGGAGGCGCTGTCCTGATGGAAGCGCTGCAACTGCCGTTGCCGACCCAATGGGTCGAGCCTTTGTGGGTCAGCGTGCAAATCCTGCTGATCCTGTTGGCCGGGTACTTCGCCCAGCGTTTCGTCGCCAAAGGCCTGAATCGCCTGGGTGAGCGCTACCCGTTCCCTCCGCAACTGCTGATGCCCCTGCGCGGCGGCTTGCGCTGGCTGATCATGGGCAGCGCGCTGATCTTCGTGCTGGGCCGCCTTGGCGTATCGGCCACGGTGTTATGGACGGCGCTGTCGGGGTTTGTCGCAGTTGCCGCCGTGGCGTTTTTCGCCATGTGGTCGGTGCTGTCCAACCTGCTGTGCGCCATCCTGATCTTCACCGTCGGGCCGTTTCGCCTCGGTGACATCGTCGAGCTGGTGGACACCGTCGACAAACCCGGCGTAAAAGGCCGCGTAGTCGCGATTAACCTGCTCTACACCACGTTGATTGAAGTGGCAGACGCCGGCACCGACAGCGCGATGGTGCAAGTGCCCAATAGCCTGTTCTTCCAGCGTTCGGTAAGGCGTTGGCCGGGCACTCACGTGTTCCCCGGCGATCGCTAGCCTTTACGGCCAAAAAATAGATAGCCAGCCTTTGGTCGGCGGAGTTAGCTTTAGGCATAACCGCTGACTTCCCCCTGAGGTGTGTAATGGCTCTCGACACATGGCTGGCCTTTTTCCTGGCCAGTTGGATCATCTCCCTTTCCCCTGGCGCAGGCGCTATCGCTTCGATGTCCAGCGGCCTGCAATACGGTTTCCTGCGCGGTTACTGGAACGCCATTGGCCTGCAATTGGGCCTGGCGATGCAGATTGCCGTGGTGGCGGGCGGGCTGGGGGCCATTCTGGCGGCGTCTTCTACCGCGTTCTATGTGATCAAATGGTTTGGCGTGGCGTACCTGGTGTACCTGGCGATCAAGCAATGGCGAGCGCTGCCCATGGACATGAGCGACAGCGCAGCGGTGCGCCCTATCGGCAAGCCGCTGGCGATGATGTTTCGCGGTTTTCTGGTCAACGCCAGCAACCCCAAGGCATTGGTGTTCATGCTGGCGGTGCTGCCGCAGTTCGTGAACCCGCAGGCGCCTTTGTTGAGCCAATACCTGATGCTGGGCGCGACGATGATCTGCGTCGACATGATCGTCATGGCCGGTTACACGGGGCTCGCGTCGAAAGTCTTGCGCCTGCTGCGCACGCCCAAGCAGCAAAGGCGCATGAACCGTACATTTGCAGGCTTGTTTGTGGGGGCTGCGGGTTTTCTCGCCAGCTTGCACCGCGCAACGGCATAAGCCTCGATTTGGAGCCCGCTACGGGCTAGATCAAAAGCGCTTTTTTGTGGGAGCGGGCTTGCCCGCGATGCAGACACCTCGGACCTTCGGGTACACCGGGTTGATGGCATCGCGAGCAAGCCCGCTCCCGCATTGGTTTCGGCGTTTCAACATTCGCTTGGTGTTTTTCGCTTAACGTTCAACAATGTGTTACTTCTTATTTCCCCTTGAGATTGATTGATGATTGCGCCGTTCCGTTTTCTTGCATGGTTGCTGTTGCCGGCCCTTATGGCGTGCAGCAACACTCTGCTGGCCGCAACTGCTGAGGGGGCTCCGCAAGCCCTGCATTTACTCGACTACATTGGCGCTGACTACCCGCCGACGGTGGAGGCGGGCAAGGTTATCGATGAAACTGAATACCGCGAGCAACTGGAGTTTCTCCGCGTGTTGCAGGGCTTGGTGGCTGAACTGCCGCAAAGGCCGCAACGTGCAGAGTTGATCCAGGGCGTCGATGACGTGTTAGCGGCGGTAACGGCGCGCCAGGACGGCGCAACCGTGGCCCGCCAAGCTCGCCAACTGGGCGCCAAGCTGGCGGTGGCGTATGAAGTCAGCCAAGCCCCGGCGATCACCCCCGACCCCACGCGTGGTGCCCCGCTTTACGCCCAACATTGCTCGGTGTGCCATGGCGCTACTGGCGCCGGTGATGGCCCTGCCAGCATGGGCATGACGCCAGCGCCCGCCAACCTGCGCGATGCTGCGCGGATGGACCGCCTTAGCCTTTACGCGATCTACAGCACCCTTGGTCTTGGCGTCGAAGGCACTGATATGCCGTCGTTCGCCGACCAATTGGATGACCGTCAGCGCTGGGACCTGGCCACCTACATCGCCAGCTTCACGGCGGACCCGGCCGCCGCAAAAACCGAACAACCCTTCAACCTCGCCGACCTGGCACGCCAGACGCCCAATGAAGTACTGGCTGCAAACGGCGCCGCCGCTGCTGCGACCTTCCGCGCCCAGCGCGCGCAACCGCCGCAGGTCAAGCGTGGCCCGGCGCAGTTGCTCGACTACACCGCCAGCACCTTGGACAAGAGCCTCGCAGCCTTCCGTAACGGTGATCACGAACAGGCCTACGACCTCTCGGTGGCCGCGTATCTGGAAGGTTTCGAGCTGGTCGAAAGCTCCCTGGACAACGTGGATGCGAATGTACGCAAGGACACCGAGAAAGCCCTGATGGCTTATCGGCAGGCGTTGCAGGACGGCTTGCCGGTCGAGCAGGTGCAATCGCGCCTGGACGTGGCCAAGGCCAAGCTTACTGAATCCGCCGGCTTGCTGGGCAGTGATGGCCTGAGCTGGTCGTTGAGCTACATCTCGGGCCTGTTGATTCTGCTGCGCGAAGGCCTGGAAGCGATTCTGGTGTTGGCGGCGATCCTCGCGTTCCTGCGTAACACCGGCCAGCAATCGGCGGTGCGCAGTGTAAACGTCGGCTGGGGCCTGGCGCTGTTGGCCGGCTTGGCGACGTGGGCGCTGGCGGCGTATGTGATTGACGTCAGCGGTGCCCAGCGCGAATTGCTCGAAGGCTGCACGGCGTTGTTCGCCAGCGTGATGGTGCTGTGGCTGGGCGTGTGGATGCACGACCGGCGCCACGCAGCGGCCTGGCAGGACTACATCAAGAGCAGCCTGGTGGGCGGCGGTGGGCGCTTCGGTTTTGCGATGCTGGCGTTCTTCTCGGTGTATCGCGAGCTGTTCGAGGTGATCCTGTTCTACGAAACACTGTGGCTGCAAGCCGGCCCGGCCGGGCACAACGCGGTGCTGGCGGGTGGCGCCACGGCGTTGGTGCTGCTGGTGGGCCTTGCGTGGGTGATCCTGCGGGGTTCGGCCAAGCTGCCACTGGCGTTGTTCTTCGGCATCAACGCGGCGCTGTTGTGCGCGCTGTCGGTGGTGTTCGCAGGCCATGGCGTCAAGGCACTGCAGGAGGCGGGCATCTTCGGCACGCGGCCGGTGGCGTTCTTTGACTTCGACTGGCTGGGCATTCATGCCGATGCGTACTCGTTGAGTGCGCAGGCCGTGGCGATCCTGGCGATTGTGCTGCTGTATGGCCGCAGTCGGCTGGCCGAGAAACGCCGCGTGACCGCTTAAGCGTCGATGTGAGGAGTGTGTATGCGCGTGTGGATCGATGCGGACGCTTGCCCTCGGGCGGCCAAGGACCAAGTGGTGAAGTTTGCGCTCAAGCGTCAGTTCGAGGTGGTGCTGGTGGCGGGGCAAAGCCAGATCAAGCCGAGCTTTGCCTGTGTGAAGCTGATCGTGGTGCCCAGCGGCCCGGACGCGGCAGATGATTACCTGGTAGAGCACGTTGTGCCGGGTGAGTTGGTCATCTGCAGCGATGTGCCATTGGCTGACCGGCTGGTGAAGAAGGGCGTGACCGCGCTCGACCCGCGCGGCAAAGAGTTCAGCCCGGCGAACATGAGCGAGCGGCTGGCGGTGCGTAACTTGTTCACCGACCTGCGCGAGCAGGGTCAAATGGGCGGCGGGCCACCGCCGCATAGCGAAAAGGACAAGCAGGCGTTTGCCAATGCCCTGGACCGAATCCTTACGAAGTTGATGCGCCAGGCCTGAGCTGTGGCCATCAGCCACAGAAGGCCCGATCACGCGGGTCAGTCGTTCTCGTGGGTCAGCTCCAACACGCGATCTACGAGTTTGTTGATGCCTGATGCAACCTCGCTGATGCTCTTGCCCACCATATACGCCGGGGTGCTTACCAGCTTGCGTGCCGTGTCTTCGACAATATCCTCAACCGAGCATTCGCGGTGGGTGGCGCCCATCTTGTCGAGCGCGGCGGCGGTGTCGGCGTCGTTGCCGATGGTGCAGGTGACGCCGGGGCCGTAGATTTTCGCGGCCAGCGCCGGGGAGATGCAGATCAGCCCCACTGGCTTGCCGGCTTCGGCAAAGGCTTCAGCCAGCTCCAGCACCTGCGGGTTGACGCTGCAACCGGCGCCTTCGACGGCAAAGTTCGACAGGTTTTTTGCTGCGCCAAACCCGCCAGGCACGATCAGCGCATCGAACGCGTCGGCGTTGGCCTGTGCAATGTCCTTCACATCACCGCGGGCAATGCGTGCCGACTCGACCAGCACGTTGCGAGACTCGGGCATTTCTTCACCGGTGAGGTGGTTGATCACGTGCAGTTGCGCGATATTTGGCGCAAAACATTGGACCTGAGCACCGCGCTGATCCAGGCGCAGCAGCGTGATCACGCTTTCGTGGATCTCGGCGCCGTCATACACGCCACAGCCGGAAAGGATCACCGCAATTTTTTTGCTCATGAGTATTTCTCCCTATTTCTTGGCGTTAAATGTCTACTAATTTGTCATTTGTTGCCATTGGGATCTGCTGCCACTACCCCTAATTTGATGTAACAAAAAACATCGGGCTCAGCCCTGCACAGAACGCTCTTTACATGGATCGCAACGATGGCTTGGTGTTCATTATTTGCGGCTGACGGTTCGGCGTCGGCGCGGGGTTGCCCACCACAGCACAGGCCCGCGGGTAGGGCTTTATGGCGTTTGGGCGGGTTACGTTGGGCGTGGCACTGAATAGCCACGGGTGTGGCTGGCGGCGCCGGTGAGTGGCCGCCTGCTCTGCAGGGTCGGTCTCTACGGCTGCAGAGACCGGCTTACTCGACGGGTGTTTTGGGTGCTTCGACCGCGGCAGGCTCGGCGGCGAGTCGGGCCTTGGCATCCGCGCAGGCCTGGCGGGCAATGCGCGCGTTCTTGAAGCGGCGGCGCAACCACAGGCCCAAGCCCAACAGCAACAAGGCGCCCAGCACCCACAGCTCGTATTTCTTGACGCTGCCGAGCATGCCTTCCAGCACCGCGCCAAAGTGGTAGGCCGCAGTGCCCAGCGCTGCGGCCCAGACCGCTGCGCCGATACCGTTGAGGATCAGATAGCGTACCGGCGGATAGCCCGACAAGCCGATCGCCACGGGCATCACCGTGCGCAACCCGTAGACGAACCGGAAGCTCAGCACCCAGATGTCCGGATGCTTGCGGATATGCTCCAGGGCCTTGTCGCCCATTAACTGCCAGCGCGGTTTGCGCGCCAACAATTTGCGGCCGTGTTTGCGCCCCAGGAAGTACCACAGCTGGTCGCCGGCGTAGCTGCCAAAAAAGGCAACGACCACCACAAAATTGATGTCCATGTACCCACGGAACGCCAGGAAGCCTGCGAGCACCAGAATGGTCTCGCCTTCGAAGAACGTGCCGAGGAAGAGGGCAAAGTAGCCGAAGTCATGCAGAAATTGTTGAAGCATGGTCTAGGGTGCTGGCGAAATGAACGCGCAGCCTACGCCTTCACGAACATTCATGAAAGTATCGAGATGTGTCACGAAGTGAACAATTCCTACGGAAATGACGAATGCGCCTACAGGTTGCGTCGATAAGCACAACTGTCATTCGTTCGTCATAATGGCCGCTTATAACTGCAACGCTCGCCCGTAACGCGGGCTCAGGAGTCTGTCGTGAGCTTTACCCCTGCCAATCGGCTATTCCCGGCCACGCGTCTGCGGCGCAATCGGCGTGATGATTTTTCTCGTCGGTTGGTGCGTGAAAACGTATTGACGACGAATGACCTGATTTTGCCGGTGTTTGTGCTGGACGGCGAAAATCGTCGGGAAGCCGTAGCGTCGATGCCGGGTGTGGAGCGCTTGACGATTGATCTGCTGCTGATCGAGGCGGCGAAGTGGGTTGAGCTGGGCATTCCGGCGCTGGCGTTGTTTCCGGTGACGCCGCCTGAACTCAAGTCCCTTGACGCTGCCGAAGCCTGGAACCCGCAAGGCATCGCCCAGCGCGCTACCCGTGCGTTGCGTGAGCGTTTCCCTGAGTTGGGTGTGATCACCGACGTGGCGCTGGACCCGTTCACCACGCACGGCCAGGATGGCATTCTTGACGAAGAAGGCTATGTTCAAAACGACATTACTGTTGATGCGCTGGTCAGGCAGGCGTTGTCCCACGCGGCGGCAGGTGCACAAGTGGTTGCGCCGTCGGACATGATGGACGGTCGTATTCAGGCGATTCGCGAAGCGTTGGAACTGGCCGATCACGTTAATGTAAGAATCATGGCCTATTCGGCCAAGTACGCCAGCGCCTACTACGGCCCGTTCCGCGATGCGGTCGGTTCGGCGCTGAACCTGGGCAAGGCCAACAAGGCGTCGTACCAGATGGACCCGGCCAACAGCCATGAAGCCCTGCACGAAGTGGCTGCCGACTTGGCCGAAGGTGCCGACATGGTGATGGTCAAGCCGGGAATGCCCTACCTGGACATCCTTTACCGGGTTAAAGAGGAATTCAAAGTGCCGACCTTTGTCTATCAGGTCAGCGGTGAATACGCCATGCACATGGCCGCGATCCAGAATGGTTGGTTGAGTGAAGGGGTGATCCTCGAATCCCTGACTGCCTTTAAACGTGCTGGCGCTGATGGCATTCTGACCTACTTCGCCGCCCGCGCCGCCCAATTGCTTAGAGAGCAACAATAGCCCTCACAGGAACACTCGATGAATACCGAAGGCCTTTCAGAAGTTGCCGTAAAAGACGCTCACCCGGTGGTGGAAAAAGTCACTGAAACCCCACCGGAGCTGGAACCGGCCCCGCCTGTAGTGGTGGCCGAGGCGCCCGCGCCGGCCCCGGTTGCCGCCGTCACCAACCTGGATGACAGTAGCCTGTACATCCACCGTGAGCTGTCACAACTGCAATTCAACATCCGCGTGCTGGAACAGGCACTGGATGAGTCCTATCCGCTGCTGGAACGGCTGAAATTCCTGCTGATTTTCTCCAGCAACCTGGACGAGTTCTTCGAGATTCGCGTTGCCGGCCTCAAGAAACAAATTACCTTTGCCCGCGAGCAAGCCGGGGCCGATGGCCTGCAGCCGCATCAGGCGCTGGCACGTATCAGCGAGCTGGTGCACGGCCATGTGGATCGCCAATACGCGATCCTCAACGACATCCTGCTGCCGGAGCTGGAAAAACATCAGGTCCGCTTCATTCGTCGGCGCCAATGGACCACCAAGATCAAAACCTGGGTGCGCCGCTATTTCCGCGATGAGATCGCGCCAATCATCACCCCGATCGGCCTCGACCCGACGCACCCGTTCCCGCTGCTGGTGAACAAGAGCCTGAACTTCATCGTCGAGCTGGAAGGTATTGATGCCTTCGGCCGCGACTCCGGCCTTGCGATCATCCCGGCACCGCGCCTGTTGCCACGCATCATCAAGTTACCGGAAGAGGTAGGCGGTGCTGGCGACAACTATGTATTCCTTTCGTCGATGATCCACGCGCACGCCGATGATTTGTTCCAGGGCATGAAGGTAAAAGGCTGCTACCAGTTCCGCCTGACCCGTAACGCCGACCTGGCGCTGGATTCCGAAGACGTCGAAGACTTGGCCCGTGCGCTGCGCGGCGAGCTGTTCTCGCGCCGTTACGGCGATGCGGTGCGCCTTGAAGTGGCGGACACCTGCCCCAAACACCTGTCGGACTACCTGCTCAAGCAGTTCAACCTGAGCGAGAGCGAGCTGTACACGGTGAATGGCCCGGTGAACTTGACGCGCCTGTTCAGTATTACCGGCCTGGACAGCCACCCGGAGCTGCAATACACGCCGTTCACCCCGCAGATCCCGAAACTGCTGCAAAACAGCGAGAACATCTTCAGCGTGGTGAGCAAGCAGGACATCCTGCTGCTGCACCCGTTCGAGTCGTTTACGCCGGTGGTCGACCTGCTGCGCCAGGCTGCCAAGGACCCGCACGTGTTGGCCGTACGCCAGACCCTGTACCGCAGCGGCGCGAACTCGGAAATCGTCGATGCGCTGGTAGACGCTGCGCGTAACGGCAAGGAAGTGACGGCAGTGATTGAGCTGCGTGCGCGGTTCGATGAAGAGTCCAACCTGCAACTCGCCAGCCGCCTGCAAGCCGCCGGTGCGGTGGTGATCTACGGCGTGGTCGGCTTCAAGACCCACGCCAAGATGATGCTGATCCTGCGCCGCGAAGCCGGTGAGATCGTGCGTTACGCACACTTGGGCACCGGCAACTATCACGCCGGCAACGCCAAGCTCTACACCGACTACAGCCTGCTGACGTCCGACGCCGCCTTGTGCGAAGACGTCGGCAAGTTGTTCAGCCAGTTGATCGGTATGGGCAAGACCTTGCGCATGAAGAAGCTGTTGCACGCGCCGTTTACCCTGAAGAAGGGCATGCTCGACATGATTGCCCGCGAGACCCAGTTCGCCCTCGACGGCAAACCGGCGCACATCATCGCCAAGTTCAACTCGCTGACCGATCCGAAGATCATCCGCGCGCTGTACAAGGCCAGCCAGTCCGGCGTGCGCATCGACTTGGTGGTGCGTGGCATGTGCTGCTTGCGGCCAGGCATTGTCGGGGTCTCGCATAACATCCACGTGCGCTCGATTATCGGCCGCTTCCTGGAACACACGCGGGTGTTCTACTTCCTCAACGGCGGCGAAGAACAGATGTTCCTCTCCAGTGCCGACTGGATGGAGCGCAACCTCGATAAGCGCGTCGAGACGTGCTTCCCGGTAGAAGGCAAGAAGTTGATCATGCGGGTCAAGAAGGAGCTGGAAAGCTACCTCACCGACAACACGCACAGCTGGAGCTTGCAGTCGGACGGTCGTTACGTGCGCAACACGCCGACCGGCAACCAGAACCCGCGCAGTGCCCAGGCAACCTTGCTGGAGAAGCTTGGCAGCCCGATTCTGTCGGTGAACTAAACGCCTGCAGGGTCTCAAAAATGTGGGAGGGGGCTGGCTCCCTCCCACATTTTTTTTGCAGTGTGTTTTAGATCGGCTTAACGCAAGTTCAGGCTGAACCCCACCCGCGTCAGCCAGTCGGCTTCCTGGGCGAAGTCTGCCTGGGTCAGTTGGTTCTCATCCAGCCAGCCTTTCGGGAACACTACGTCGAGGCTGTCGCCGTTGGCACGCAGCGTCACTTGGGGCATTTCCTGGGTGCCACGGATGTGGTGGAACAAAATCGCAAAGCGCAGCAACACGCACAAGCGAATCAGCTTGATGCCTTCGTCGCCGAAGTCGGCAAACTTGTCCCTGGGAATGTTGCGGCGATGGCCGCGCACCAGCAACGCCAGCATCTGTTGGTCTTCGCGAGAGAAACCAGCCAGGTCCGAGTGCTCGATCAGGTAAGCGCCGTGCTTGTGATAATGGTAGTGGGCGATGTCCAGGCCCACCTCGTGCACCTTGGCGGCCCAGCCGAGCAGCTCGCGCCACACGCCGTCTTCCAGGTCCCAGTCTGCGGCCACCTGGTCAAAGGCATGCAGCGCTTTGCGCTCCACACGGGCGGCCTGTTTCAGGTCAACGTGGTAACGCTCCATCAGCGAGCTGAGGGTGCGCTCACGCACGTCTTCGTGGTGGTGACGGCCGAGCAGGTCGTAGAGTACGCCCTCGCGCAAGGCGCCATCACAGTGGTCCATGCGTTGCAGTTCGAGGGCGTCGAAGATCGCTTCGAGAATCGCCAGGCCGGCCGGGAAAATCGCGCGACGGTCGGGCTTGATGCCGTCGAAGTCGACTTTCTCGGCATCGCCCAGCTTGAACAGCTTGCGCTTGAGCCACGCGAGGCCTTCGGCGTTGACCTCGCCGGCGCCATGGCCACCCGCCTTCAAGGCCAGGCCGATGGCGCGAATGGTGCCGGACGAGCCGATGGCTTCATCCCACGTCAGGCGGTGCAGGGCGTGTTCGATACTCATGATTTCCAGCCGCGCCGCCGTGTAGGCCTGGGCATAACGTGCCGGAGTGATCTTGCCGTCCTTGAAATAACGCTGGGTATAACTGACGCAACCCATCTGCAGGCTTTCGCGCAGCAGTGGTTCGAAGCGCTGGCCGATGATGAACTCGGTACTGCCGCCGCCGATGTCCGCCACCAGGCGTTTGCCGGGGGTATCGGCCAACGTGTGGGATACGCCGAGGTAGATCAGGCGCGCTTCTTCACGGCCGGAGATGACTTCTACAGGGTGCCCGAGGATCTGCTCGGCGCGGCGGATGAATTCGCCACGGTTGCGCGCTTCACGCAAGGCATTGGTGCCGACGATTCGCACGGCGCCCAAGGGCATCCCATTAATCAGTTGGGCAAAACGCTTAAGGCAATCGAGCCCGCGTTGCATGGATTCTTCGTTGAGCTGGCGCTCGTCGTCGATCCCGGCAGCCAGTTGCACTTTTTCGCCGAGCCGCTCAAGGATGCGGATCTCGCCGTTCTGGGCCTTGGCCACGACCATGTGAAAGCTGTTGGAGCCCAGGTCGATGGCGGCTATCAGGGACAGATTCTTGGCTTGGGATTGCGGCATGGTTTGGGGGTCTCGGTCGATAACCCGACCATCGTGCCACGATCGACCGCTGCCGCCAACGCGTAGTGCTTCAGTAATTTCGCTGACGCTCTCTATGGGGATATCTTGTGGGAAGTGTAGGCGCGTTCTGTAAGTTGCCGACGAATAGAGCGTTCACCGGTGTAGGAAGTTTTAACTCTGTACTGTTGTAAATTCGTGTTGTGAATTTCCCTACAGCGATGGAGTACAAGTTACCTTCATTATTTGTTAAGGACTACCTTGTAATTGAGTTAGAGCGACTGTTTATTTTTACTACTCCCACAATGACTGGCGTGTTGTCTGATTCTTTAATGAAGTGCCAAAGCGGCAGACTTGCACCCGGCAATTTTGCCAGGGTGTTATTTATTTATCGTTGTGTATGTCCGGGATGATAGACAGTGGGGCGATGGAGTCGCCAACACACAAATAAACAACGCCTGATAACTTTAGTGACAGGACCAACATGAAAAAAATCATCGGCTTGACTCTCGGTATTACATGTTTGGCTGCGGCCATGGGTGCGCAAGCCTCCACCAGTGCCCAGTTAGTGGTGAGGGGCACGATCACACCGGCCGCCTGTAACCTCAGCCTGGCGGGTAGCGGCATCATCGATTACGGCACGATTCGCTCCGGCGAGTTGTCCCAGACCGCGTTTAACCCGCGCAAGGAACTGAGCACTGCATTGTCCGTCAATTGCGGCAACACGCCAGCCAGGTTCGGGCTGACTTTCACCGACCTGCAAGCGGGCAGCAAGGTGACCGGGGTGCTTGGCGCAGGTTTTAGTGAAGCTCAGAATTTTGGTCTGGGGACGGTAGGCACCCGGCGTACCGGTGGCTATTCCATTACCCTTAAGGACCTCAGAGCGGCGGGTACTACGTTGTCGCCCATCATGCGCATTGGCAGCGGCGCCTGGCAGAACAGCGATGGCAAAGTTGCCCAATTGCCCAGCCAATACTCGTGGCGCAATAGCACCACGGTTGCGCCTGCCTCAATTACCCAATTGACTGCCACTGTTGCTGTACAGGCGGTGATCAACAAGGCCCAGGACCTGGACTTGAGCCGCGACGTTGCCATTGATGGGCGTGCCACGCTGGTATTGAGCTACCTCTAAAAAACTGAAAACGGCCGATCAAGAAACTAACGTTTCTGGTCGGCTGTTTTTTTGTGGGCGCTTGACGCTTAGTTGTGAACTTCATCGATCACGAGGAATAATGAGTGCGTGAGTTTTCAATAATAAGCAGCGCGTTAGTGTGTTGTGCAAGTTTTTGTCTTTTTTTTACTGCTGTTACCCGCGCGGATGGCATGCTGCCGGAAACAACAGTGGTAGTGCTTTATGAAGAAGAGGGCGAAGCCACCATTAATATCAAGAACACCGACACCGGGCCAGCGCTGCTTCATTCGGTTATCGAAAACGTACCCGAGGACCTGGAACCGTTAGTCATTGTCACACCGCCCATTACGCGCGTAGAGGCGGGCGACACACAACTGGTGCGCTTCATCAGCACCTTGAAGGCGCCGCTCAAGACTCAACGGCTCAAGCGCGTGTCCTTTGAAGGCATTCCGCAAGCGCGGGCTGCCGGCGGCGCAACCATCGGCATCACCCTTCGGCAGAACCTGCCGCTGATCCTGCACCCGCAAGGCTTGCCTCGGCATCACACGCCTTGGGAACTGCTGAAGTGGAAGCGTGCGGGGGAGCGTCTCACGGTTCATAACGACAGCGCGTATGTTGTGCGCATGGCGCCAGAGGTGCGGCTGTTGCCACAAAGCGTACCGGCCACGTTGCCGCGTACCTATATCTTGCCGGGTGAGGCGTTGACGGTGAAGGTTGATCGCCCTTTGGGCGCTGTAGCCGAGGTCGAGATTCAGCCAGCCACGGTCTATGGGTTTTCGGTGGATAACTACCGGGCACCGATCAGCACCGATGAGGGCTGATCGACTGATGATTACCCCGTCGAGTCACAGCATTACGGCATCGTTCTGGCCCTGCAACCCCACGTTGCTCATAGGGTTTGCGACGCTATGGAGTTTGCCGGGTCTCGTATCTGCGCTGGAGCTTGGTGAGGGCTTCGACCTTGCGGCACTGACAACCCTTGGTATTGACCCGAAGGTTTCCGAGTACTTTCGCAGCGCGGCGCGTTTTCGCGAAGGTGTGCAGGTGGTCGGGTTGCGGGTCAATGGAAACCCGTTGGGGCTGGTGGATGCACGGTTCGACCCGGAGGGGCGATTGTGTTTCACCGCAGGGCTGCTGGACAAAGCCGGGCTGGTAAAGCCCGGCGCGATCATTCGCGAAGACGCTTTGCCGGACCAGGCCTGCCATGATTTTCTGGGTGCGTTCCCGACAACCAGTGTGAGGTTAAGCCCTGGCACAGACGAGGTGGCGCTGGTGGTACCGACCCAGTCGCTGCGTGAGCCGCAATGGGCTGCGGGGCAATTTACCAAGGGCGGAGCGGCGGCGTTATTCAATTATGACGTACTGGGTTTTGACAGCCGCTCGCGCAGTGGGCCCAGCCGGTATATCTCGGCCTACACCGAGGCAGGTTTCAACCTTGAGGACTGGATCGTTCGCAGCCGCCAGTTCTATGTGTCCGACAACGGCAAAACGCGCACCGAGCATTTGTACGCGTTTGCCCAGCGTGATATTGCCACGCTGCAATCGACTTTCCAGGTGGGCCAGCTCTCCAGCAATAACCCGGTGTTTGGCGGCGTTCAACTGTCGGGCCTGCAGTTTTTCCCCGATGGTCAATCACGCGCTTCAGCGGGCGGCAACAGTGCGGTGGTCGAAGGCCTGGCCCAAAGCCAGTCGCGGATTGAAGTTCGTCAGTCCGGCGTGTTGATCCACAGCACGTTGGTGCCTGAAGGCCCCTTTCGGCTGACCGGTTTGCCGTTGCTCAATGGCACCAGTGACCTTGAAGTCAGCGTGATTGATGTGCGCGGCGCCAGGCGCAGTTTCGTGGTGCCGGCGGCTTCGTTTGCAGGCGCGGCACCGGCGGCGCCGGGTTATTACTTCTCGGCGGGCAAGCTGCGCAAAAATAACGGCGAGGAGGGGCCGTCACCGGTGGTTGCCATGGGCAGCGGCACCTGGGGGCTTGGGCAGGATTCGTCTGCGGGGTTTGGGTTGTTGGGCACCGATGAGTATTGGTCGGCAGGCGGCACCCTGAGCAGCGTATTTTTCCAGCGGGTTTCTGTGAGCACACGTCATAACCTCTCGCGTGACGGTAAAAACGCGGTGTCCGGCGCGCGCAGCAGCGTGTCCGTGAGCAGCCCGGTATACGCCGATATCGAGGTTAACCTCAGTGCAACCACGCAGACCCTGGGTTATCGCGAGGTCACTGAAGCCGGCCGGTCAGCCAGCGCCAACGAACTGGATTCGCGCTTCAAAAACCAATACACCGCTGGCATGAGTTGGGCCGATCCTGTGGCGGGCGTGTTTTCCCTGGGCTATACGCGCAGTTCGCAATTCGACGGGCGCGCGTCCGAACACGTATTTGCCTCGTGGAACAAGTCATTCAGCCGCGCCGACGTTGCGTTGATCGCTGATTCGCAAGTAGGCGGCACACGAAGCCGCCGCGACACCACGCCCGTTGGCAGCCAGCGTGAGCGTGCGCTGGACAACGACCTGTCGGTGCGGCTGCAGGTCAGCGTGCCGCTGGGCGGCGATCGGCGTGTGACCAGTTACACCAGCCGCCGTGGCGACCAGTTCACGGCGGGCACAGCGCTGAGTGAACGCGTCAACGACTACGTGAATTACGAAGTGGGGGTCGAGCGCGACCTCAATGCCCGGGACCAATCATTTCGCGGGCAGCTCGGGCTGTTGCCACGTTATACACGGGTAGGCCTGGGTGTCAGCCGCGACCCATTGGGCACCAGCTATACCGGGCAGTTGCAAGGTGGTGCGGTGGCTCACGCAGGTGGGCTGACCTTCTCGCCTTACACCGTGCAGGACACGTTCGGCGTTGTTTCGGTCGGCGACATCGGCGCTGCAAAAGTCGACACCCCGCAAGGTCCGGTGTGGACCGACTTCAGCGGGCAAGCGGTGATCGCCGGTCTGCCTGCCTACACGCCTAGCCGAGTCCAGGTGCAAACCCCGTCCTTGCCCAAGCGCGTTGACCTGAAAAACGGTACACAGACGCTGACTGCGGGCCGTGGTTCTTTCAACGCGGTGGGGTTTGATGTTGTAAAGGTACGCCGTGTGCTGCTCAACGCGACTGATCAACAGGGTCGGCCGCTGCCTCAGGGCGCCGCCGTATTCGGCAAGGGCGATCGGTTCCTGACCAGCGTGGTGGGTGAAGGCATGATTTTTCTCAACGACGTCAGTGAGTCGCAAAATCTGCGGGTTTCATTGCCGGACTCTTCCACCTGCCTGTTGCGCATTGACCCCGAGAGCCAGCCTGACAATGACAAATTCTATGAAACCACCTCGGCGGTGTGCCATGGCCGTTAGGCTAACAAGCCTGCCCCTGGCGTTGCTGTGCGCGGTGCTGGCTGCGCCTGACGCGCAGGCAGAAAACTGCCGGTTATCGGTAAGCCAGCCGCGCATCGACTATGGCGCCATTCGCAAGGAAGCGCTGGTTGAACGGGCCTCCATCGCGCTCGGCACTCGCTCGTTGCAGGTGAATGTTTTTTGCACTGAGCCTGCGACAATCGGCCTGCGTTTTATCGGTGTGGCAGCCGATGGGCAGGGGTTTCAATTTGGTCGCCAAGGGCGATTCAGGCTGAGCCTCAAACACGCCCAAGTGGATGGGCGGGCTGTCGCTTGGGAGGCGCAGCACCTGCCCGGTGAGCCTGTGGGCGGGCAGTTGCTGCCCGGCCAAACCCTGGTGGCGCGGGCGGCGGGTATGCCGGTAACAGGCCGGCAATTGACCGCCCAGGTCGATATTGATACCGACCTGCCCGCCGATGCCCTGGAGGTGCGCAGCGAGACACGCCTGGAAGGGCTGGGCAGTTTCGAACTGGTCAGTTCGGCTGTTCCACCGAGCCAATGAAGTTGGCGAGTTCGGGCGTTTTCGGGTGGGTAAATAATGTTTTTGGGTCGCCCACTTCATGCACCTTGCCCTGATGCATGAACACCAACTTGTCGCCGACCTCGCGGGCGAAGCGCATTTCGTGGGTCACCATGATCAGGGTCATGCCGTCCTTGGCCAGTTGGCGCACCACGCTGAGCACTTCATTGACCAGTTCCGGGTCGAGGGCCGAGGTGATTTCATCGCACAACAGCACCTTGGGCGACATAGCCAATGCGCGGGCAATTGCCACCCGTTGTTGCTGGCCGCCGGACAGGCGATCCGGGAACGCGTCGAACTTTTCCCCCAGCCCTACCCGCTCCAGCATCTGCCTGGCAAGCTGTGCGGCTTTGGCCTTGGGCACTTTCTGCACCACTTGGGGGGCGAGCATGACGTTTTCGCCCACCGTCAGGTGCGGGAACAGGTTGAACTGCTGGAACACCATGCCGACTTTCTGCCGCAGGCTGCGCAAGTCGGCGCGAGCGGCATCAAGGTACTCGCCGTCGACTTCGATCACGCCGTCGTTGATCGATTCCAGGCCGTTGAGGGTGCGCAGCAAGGTGGATTTGCCCGAGCCGCTGCGGCCGATGATCGCCACCACCTGGCCTTCTTCAACGGTCAGGTCGATGCCCTTGAGTACGTGGTGATCGCCGTAATACTTATGCAGGGCGGAAATTCTAAGCAGAGGCATGCAGTCTCCTTTCCAGATAGCGCGCACTGAGTGACAAGGGGTAGCAGAGCAGGAAGTAACCGAGCGCCACCAGGCCGTAGACCATGAAGGGCTCGAAGGTCGCGTTGGCGAGCATGCCGCCGGTTTTGGTCAGTTCGGTAAAGCCGATGATCGAGGTCACGGCGGTGCCTTTGACCACTTGCACCGAAAAACCCACGGTCGGCGCCACCGCAATGCGCAATGCCTGCGGCAAAATCACGTAGCGCAGTTGCTCAAGCGAGTTGAGCGCCAGGCTGGCCGAGGCTTCCCATTGCCCGTGGGCGATGGACTCGACGCAGCCGCGCCAGATCTCGGCCAGGTAGGCGCTGGTAAACAGCGTCAAGGCAATCGCCGCCGCCAGCCAGGGCGAAATATCCACCCCCAGCAGGGCTACGCCGAAGAACACCAGGAACAGCTGCATCAACAGCGGCGTGCCCTGGAACAGTTCGATATAAGTGCGCGCAAGATTACGCGGGAAGGCTTTGCGGCTGATGCGCATCGTCATCACCAGCAAACCAATAATGCCGCCCCCGATAAACGCCACCAGCGACAGCAGCAGCGTCCATTGCAGGCCGATAGCGAGGTTGCGCACGATGTCCCAGAACGAAAAATCACTCATCGGCTGTTCCTCATCACAAATCGGCGGCCGATCCAGTTGAGCAACTGGCGAATCATCAACGCCATGCACAGGTACACCAAGGTCGTCAGCGCGTAGGTTTCGAACGCGCGGAAATTGCGCGACTGGATAAAGTTGGCGGCAAAGCTCAGCTCTTCGGTGGCGATTTGCGAACACACTGCCGAGCCGAGCATCACAATGATGATCTGGCTGCTAAGGGCCGGCCACACCTTGCCCAGTGCCGGCAGCAACACCACGTAGCGGAACGCCTCGAAACGCGTCATCGCCAGCGCGGCTGCGGCTTCCAGTTGGCCGCGAGGAATCGCCTGGATGCCGGCGCGGATGATCTCGGTGGAGTAAGCCCCCAAGTTGATCACCATCGCCAATACAGCCGCTTGCCACTCGGTGATTTTAAGGCCCAGGGACGGCAGGCCGAAGAAGATGAAGAACAACTGCACCAGAAACGGTGTGTTGCGGATCAACTCGACATACACGCCGAAGAACCAGGCGAACGGCTGGATCTTCCACGCCCGCACCACGGCGCCGACGATGCCCAGGGCCACGCCGAGGATCGCGCCGATAGCCGTCAGCTCAAGCGTAAACAGAGCGCCGCGCAACAGCAGGTCGGTATTGGCCAGCACCGGCATAAAGTCAAATTGATACGCCATGAATCAACTCCGTCGCTTCAAAGATCGGCAGGCAGCGGCTCTTTGAGCCATTGCATCGCGTTCTTTTCCAGGCTGCCATCGGCCTTGGCCGCGACCAGAATCTGGTTGACCTTCTCAAGCAGCGCCGGCTCGTTCTTGTTCACGCCCACGTACACCGGAGAGTCTTTGAGTTTCACTTTCAGCGCCGGTACGCGTTTGGGGTTCCGTTCGCTGATCGCCACCATCACCACGTTGCCGCTGGCAATCAGGTCAACCTGGCCGGCCAGGTAAGCTGCGATGGTCGAGTTGTTGTCTTCGAAGCGTTTGATGGTCGCTTCCTTGGGCGCTACCGCGGTCAACTCAATGTCTTCGATGGCGCCGCGTGTGACGCTGATGGTCTTGCCCTTGAGGTCGTCGGTGGTGCTGATGGCCGCATCAGGCGGGCCGAACACGGCCAGGTAGAACGGCGCGTAGGCCCTGGAAAAATCGATTACCTTTTCGCGCTCCGGGTTTTTGCCCAAGCTGGAAATCACCAGGTCGACTTTGCCGGTGGTGAGGAAAGGAATGCGGTTGGTGCTGTTCACCGGGGTCAGCTCCAGCTTGACCTTGAGCTGCTCGGCCAGCAGCTTGGCGGTGTCGATGTCCAGGCCGCGAGGTTTCATGTCGGGGCCGACCGAGCCGAACGGCGGGAAGTCCTGCGGCACGGCGACTTTCAGGGTGCCACGGGCGACGATGTCGTCCAGACCATTGGCCTGGGCGGGTGCCTGGCTCAGCATCAGGCTGGCAAACAGGGCAGTGAGCAGGGCGCTGTAGCGCTTGGTCATGGCAACTCTCCGAAGGGCGAAGGAATTTTTTGTATCTGCTCATGGCGTGATTGCACAGCGCATGCCATCACTGGCTGAATCGTCTGCAAGGCCGGAATTCGTTGAGGTTCGGCGGTCTTACTGGTCTGAACAGTTCGCCGGCTTTTCGCACCTTTTTCGAGCGCCGATAAAACCCCGCGAACCCCTTTGGGGCGTGGCTTGCCTAGGTTCCGGAATAGCTTTACAACTAGCCGCTCAGTTGTCTGGAACTACGAGTTTTTTATGAATTCCATCGCCCAAGCCGTACCGGAAGCGGCCCTGCAGGCCATCCGTAAACTGATCAAGGAACAGGGCTTCGCAGCGGGCGATGCGCTGCCGTCCCAGCGCGACCTGGCGGTGCAGTTAGGCGTCAGCCGGGCGTCGTTGCGCGAGGCGTTGTCATCCTTGAGTGCCTTGGGCGTGGTCAACGTACAGCCGGGTAAAGGCGTGTTCGTGCAGGAGGTGCAAGAAGCACCGGGGTTTGCGTGGCCCTTCGCAGCCCAGGCTACGCCGTTGGATATTTTCCAGTTGCGCTATGCCCTTGAGGGGTTTGCAGCGGGCCTGGCGGCTGTGACATTGACCCTCGATGAGCTGGACAGCCTGCAAGACAATGTCGAGGCGATGCGCAAGGTGCTTAAGGCCGGCGACTTTGAAGCGGCCGGCCGGCTCGACTTCGAATTCCATCAACGGATCTTGCTGGCCAGCGGCAACCGGGCGATGGTGAGCATTCTGAGTGCCAGTGCCGAGGTGTTTCTGGAGAGTCAGAAACTACCGTTCATCCGGCCGGAGAGGGCCATGGAAACCTGGCAGGAGCACCGCAGGATCCTGCGTGCGCTGGCCCGTCGCGCCAGTGCGGCGGCGCAGAAAACCATGCAGGAACATGTACGCAATGCGGCCTTGCGCACCGGCATTGCCTTCGTCACGCCGGTTGCGCCGTGAGTGGGGTATACCCAAACTCATTCATCACCATAGCAAGACTCAATCAGTGGCGGCTTCCTGAACGGGGGAAGGGCGGCTATGATGGGCCACGTTTTTTTTGCTTACAATCCGGAGACATCCATGAGCAACGATCTTATCAAGCACGTCACCGACGCGACCTTTGAGGCCGAAGTACTCAAGGCTCAAGGCCCGGTGCTGGTTGACTACTGGGCTGAATGGTGTGGCCCTTGCAAAATGATCGCCCCTGTTCTGGACGACATTGCGACCACCTATGAAGGCAAGTTGACCATTGCCAAATTGAACATCGACGACAATCAGGAAACCCCGGCCAAGCACGGCGTGCGTGGTATTCCGACCCTGATGCTGTTCAAGGGCGGCGAAGTTGCGGCGACTAAAGTCGGCGCGCTGTCGAAGTCCCAACTGCAAGCTTTCCTCGACGCCAACATCTAAGCGTCGTCAAAAAAGCCCCGCAAATAGCGGGGCTTTTTCGTGAAACAGGGCTAGACGCTCCGAAATTCAGGTGGTACATTCGGCCCCGCACTGGTTTCTCCACTGCCCCCTGCAAGCCGTCGCCGACGCATTCCTTTTTGATTAGTACGCGATCCTGTCGCCTTCTCTGCGGCGCGGCCTCATTAAGCCAAAAGCTTAATTTCCCCCCCTCCATAAATGATTACGTCATTCCTATATGAATCTGACTGAACTCAAGCAAAAGCCGATTACCGACCTGCTCCAATTGGCCGAAGAGATGGGCATAGAAAATATGGCCCGTTCGCGCAAGCAGGATGTGATTTTCTCCCTGCTCAAAAAGCACGCAAAAAGCGGTGAGGAAATCTCCGGTGATGGCGTGCTGGAGATTCTCCAGGACGGCTTCGGCTTCCTCCGCTCTGCTGACGCTTCCTATCTTGCCGGCCCAGACGACATCTACGTCTCGCCGAGCCAGATCCGTCGCTTCAACTTGCGCACTGGTGACACCATCGTTGGCAAGATCCGTCCCCCGAAGGAAGGCGAGCGTTATTTCGCCCTGCTCAAGGTCGACACGATCAACTTTGACCGTCCCGAGAACGCGAAAAACAAGATTCTCTTCGAGAACCTGACCCCGCTGTTCCCGACCATTCGGATGAAGATGGAAGCCGGTAACGGTTCCACCGAAGACTTGACCGGCCGTGTCATCGACCTGTGTGCCCCGATCGGTAAAGGCCAGCGCGGCCTGATCGTCGCACCGCCGAAAGCCGGTAAGACCATCATGCTGCAGAACATCGCAGCGAACATCGCGCGTAACAATCCTGAAGTTCACTTGATCGTGTTGCTGATCGATGAGCGTCCGGAAGAAGTAACCGAAATGCAGCGCACCGTGCGCGGCGAAGTGGTTGCCTCGACGTTCGATGAGCCGCCAACCCGCCACGTGCAGGTTGCCGAAATGGTCATCGAGAAGGCCAAGCGCCTGGTCGAGCACAAGAAAGACGTGGTTATCCTGCTCGACTCCATCACCCGTCTGGCGCGTGCCTACAACACCGTGATCCCGAGCTCCGGCAAGGTACTCACCGGTGGTGTTGATGCCCACGCCCTGGAGAAACCAAAGCGTTTCTTCGGCGCCGCGCGCAACATCGAAGAAGGCGGCTCGCTGACCATTATCGCCACCGCGCTGGTTGAAACCGGCTCGAAGATGGACGAAGTGATCTACGAAGAGTTCAAGGGTACCGGCAACATGGAACTGCCCCTGGACCGTCGCATCGCTGAAAAACGCGTGTTCCCTGCGATCAACATCAACCGTTCCGGCACCCGCCGCGAAGAGTTGCTGACCGCCGACGACGAACTGCAGCGCATGTGGATTTTGCGCAAGCTGCTGCACCCGATGGACGAAGTTGCGGCCATCGAGTTCTTGATCGACAAGTTGAAAACCACCAAGACCAACGACGAGTTCTTCTTGTCGATGAAGCGTAAGTAATACGACGTTTCAGGTCCGAAAAATGGCGCCCCGTGGGGCGCCATTTTTTTTGTATAAAAAAAGGGAGGTTTGTAGCGACAAAGTGTCAGTTATGAAACAAAAAATTTGAGTGACGCTACGCTCATCTCCATTCGTATCTGCCTGACCTTAAATCTATGACCACTTTTGCTTACCGAAGAGACATTGACGGCCTGCGCGCCATTGCTGTCCTGGCTGTTGTGCTGTTTCACTTTGGAGTACCGGGCTTCACTGGCGGCTTTGTCGGCGTAGACGTGTTTTTTGTGATTTCCGGCTACCTGATCACCTCGATCATCTGGCGCGAACGCCAGGTCGGTCGTTTCAGCTTCGTCGATTTCTGGGCGCGGCGTGCCCGGCGTATCTTGCCAGCCCTGTTTGTGATGATGGCGGCCACACTGGTGGTGGGTTGGTTTCTGCTGGCGCCCAAGGACTACGAGGCGTTGGGGCGGTCGGCGCATTACCAGGTGACATTCACCTCCAACCTGCTGTTTGCGCGCCAGCACGGTTATTTCGATTCAGCTTCCGACATTAAACCCTTGCTGCACACCTGGTCGCTGGCGGTGGAGGAGCAGTTCTATATTCTCTTTCCACTGCTGCTGGCAGTGCTTTCAAGCCGCCTGAAACACTGGCGTCTGGCGTTGTTCGGCGTGCTGCTGGTGTCTTTCGGCATGAGCGTCTGGGCGGTTACGCATCAGCCGCAGAAAGCCTTCTTTCTGCTGCACTTAAGGGCCTGGGAATTGCTGGCCGGGGCAATGCTGGCGGTAATGCCGTTGCGTGAATGGCGCGCCTCGCCGGCCCTGGCGCAAGGGGTCAGCCTGGTGTCCATGGCGTTGATCCTGATAGCTATATTCGGTTTCGACCGACACACCCCGTTCCCTGGCGCGGCCGCTTTGCTGCCGGTGTTGGGCGTGGTCGGGTTGATCTGGGCGAATGGGCAACAGCACACGGCGGTCGGGCGTTTGTTGAGTTCGCGGGTGATGGTCGGCTTGGGGCTTATTTCGTATTCCTGGTACCTGTGGCACTGGCCGGTGTTTGTGTACGCCAACTACGCCGCGGTGGACGGTTTGAGCGCACTTGAGCTGGCCGGGCTGATGCTGCTGAGCCTGGTGCTGGGCTATCTTTCGTGGCGATTTGTAGAAGCGCCGTTTCGCGAAAAACGCCTGTTGGCCGGGCGCAAGGCGATCCTGGCGGCCGCCGCAGCCGGCATCCTGTGTCTGGGTTTTACCGGCCTGGCAGTGCGCGAGGCTAAGGGAGTGCCTTGGCGCTTGTCCGAGCAGGCCCTGCGTTACGCGCAGGCGAAGACATGGAGCCCGGAACTGATGGCCTGCATGGCCGACAAAGATACCCCGGACGATCGGCTATTCTGCCACTTCGGCCCCAAAAACCGCTCGACGTCTGCGCTGGTCTGGGGCGACAGCCATGCCACGGCGCTGGTTCCGGCGCTCGAAGAAGGTGCCAAACGGCACGGTATCAGCTTGGCCCAGACCAGTTTTGCCGGTTGTGTGCCGCTTGATGGTCTGGAGAACATCGCCCGTTGTGCACGTTTCAACCAGCGCGTCGAGAAGGCCATGGCCGAGCAGTCGTTCACTGATGTGGTGCTGGTGGCGCGCTGGAGCCTGTACCTGTATGGGCAAATGTCGGGGGACAAAGAGCATGCGCTAAAAGACCCCGGCACCGGCCAGTACGTGCGTGCCATCGCCGAGCAGCGCTTCGCCGAAGGCCTGCGCGAACGCATCAAAGGGTTGCGCGCCGCCGGGCATCACGTGTGGCTGGTCAAGGAAGTACCGTTGCAGGAAATCATCGTGCCGTACCGCCTCAGTCGCCTGGCCATGATGCACCGGCCGGTCGACGGTGAAGGGCTGCCGGTGGCGGAACATCAGAAGCGCCAGCGCTTTATCACCCAACTGTTCGACGAACTGGCCGCGGCCGACAGTGGCGTTAGCGTGCTGGACCCGGCGCCCCTGCTGTGTGGCGCCGATGGCCTGTGCCGGGTGGAGCTCAACGGCCGCGCGCTGTACACCGACGATAACCATCTTTCGGACGTGGGGGCGCGGCATATTGAGGCGTTTCTGGAGCCCCTGTTCAATTCGCTGCAATCACGCGGGCTGACCGCCAATTAAGCTGCCAGCCGCCTTCAGAGCAGGTAGGATGTAGGCCTATTTTACGGGTGGCATGGTTAATGAAATTCAAGGATCTTCGGGATTTCGTGCAGCAACTTGAGCAGCGCGGAGAGTTGAAACGTATCCAGGTACCGGTTTCGCCGGTGCTGGAAATGACTGAGATTTGTGACCGTACCCTGCGCAGCAAGGGCCCGGCACTGCTGTTCGAAAACCCGACCGGCTTTGATATTCCGGTGCTCGGCAACCTGTTCGGTACGCCCGACCGCGTGGCCTTTGGCATGGGCGCCGAGTCGGTCAGTGAGCTGCGCGAGATCGGCAAGCTGCTGGCCTTCCTCAAGGAGCCCGAGCCACCCAAGGGTCTGAAGGATGCCTGGTCGAAGCTGCCGATCTTTCGCAAGATCATTGCCATGGCGCCCAAGGTGGTCAAGGACGCGGTGTGCCAGGAAGTGGTGATCGAGGGTGATGATGTCGACCTCGGCATGCTGCCCGTGCAGACCTGCTGGCCCGGCGACGTCGGCCCGCTGATCACGTGGGGCCTTACTGTGACCAAAGGCCCGAACAAGGATCGCCAGAACCTGGGTATCTACCGTCAGCAAGTGATCGGCCGCAATAAAGTGATCATGCGTTGGCTGAGCCACCGTGGCGGCGCACTCGACTTCCGTGAGTGGTGCGAAAAACATCCCGGCAAGCCTTTCCCGGTTTCCGTCGCCCTGGGCGCTGACCCGGCGACCATCCTTGGCGCCGTCACGCCGGTGCCCGACAGCCTGTCTGAATATGCCTTCGCCGGTCTGTTGCGCGGTAACCGCACCGAACTGGTGAAGTGCCGCGGCAACGACCTGCAAGTGCCGGCCAGTGCGGAGATCATCCTCGAAGGCGTGATTCACCCGGGCGAGATGGCCGATGAAGGCCCTTACGGCGACCACACCGGCTACTACAACGAAGTCGACAGCTTCCCGGTGTTCACGGTCGAGCGCATTACCCACCGGATCAAGCCGATCTACCACAGCACCTACACCGGCCGGCCACCGGATGAACCGGCTATTCTGGGTGTGGCGCTGAACGAAGTGTTTGTGCCGATCCTGCAAAAGCAGTTCCCTGAGATCACCGACTTCTACTTGCCGCCTGAAGGCTGCTCGTACCGCATGGCCATTGTGACCATGAAGAAGTCCTATCCAGGCCACGCCAAACGGGTAATGCTCGGTGTGTGGTCGTTTTTGCGACAGTTCATGTACACCAAATTCGTTATCGTCACCGACGACGACATCAATGCTCGCGACTGGAACGACGTGATCTGGGCCATCACCACGCGCATGGACCCCAAGCGCGACACGGTGATGATCGACAACACGCCGATCGACTACCTCGACTTCGCCTCGCCGGTGTCGGGCCTCGGTTCTAAGATGGGCCTGGATGCCACCCACAAATGGCCGGGTGAAACCACCCGCGAGTGGGGCCGGGTGATCGTCAAGGATGAGGCTGTGACTGCTCGTGTCGATGCTATGTGGAAAGAATTGGGAATAGATTGATGCGAGTAACCCTGCAACCTTCCGGCGCGGTACTGGAACTGATCCCTGGCGAGCGAATCCTCGAAGGCGCGCGCCGTCTGGGCTACGAGTGCCCTCAGGCGTGTCGCAATGGCGTGTGCCATGTGTGTGCGGCGTTGCTGGTTGAGGGCCGTGTGCTGCAAGCCGGTGAGGTGCTCGACCACGGCGAGTTTTACACCTGCATCGCCGAGCCGCTGGAAGATTGCATTGTGTTATGGGATGGCGTGCTGGCGCCGGGAGAGTTGCCGTTGCGCAAGTTGTCGTGCCAATTGAGTGAATGTGTGGAGGTCGGTGGTGATGTGTGGCGCGTGCGCCTGCTTGCCCCGGCCGGTAAAGCGCTGCGTTACCACGCTGGGCAATACTTGATGATCGAGCGCGAAAATGGCGAGAAGTCGGCGTTCTCGCTGGCGTCGGCGCCGCATTCCGGGCGTGAGCTGGAGTTGCATGTGCTGGTGCGGGAAGACAGCGCGCGCAACCTGCTTGAGCAGTTGCAGCGTAATCAGATGGCGCGCATCGAATTGCCTTTTGGCGACACGCACCTTGCCGAGCTACCCGACGGGCCGCTGGTGTTGATCGCCGCGGGTACCGGCATGGCGCAGATGCACAGCTTGATAGAGCATTGCCGCGCTTCCGGTTTCAAGCACCCGGTGCATTTATACTGGGGCGTGCGGCGGCCGGAGGATTTTTACCAGATCGAGCACTGGGATCAGTGGCTGCAACTACCGAATTTGTTCCTGCACAAAGTGGTCAGCGACGTGTGTGGTTGGCAAGGGCGCTGCGGGCTGCTGCATGAAGCGGTGTGTGAAGATATTCCCGATCTCAAGGGTGTGCACGTTTACGCAAGTGGCTCGCCTGCGATGATTTACGGCACGCTGGATGCGCTGGTTGATGCCGGCATGGACGCGCACCAGATGCGTGCTGATGTGTTCGCCTACGCGCCGCGCCCTTGATGTGAAAGCCGGCGCCTACACGGATAGGCAGCGTTGTCAGAAACGCGCCCCCGCCGTCAGCATCGCCGCATTAAAGCCCAGCAACACCAACTCGCTGGCCACCGGGCCGAAATTCACGCCCACCGAGGGGATGATCGCCGGTGCCACGCCAAAGCGGTTGAGCGGGATCTTGTCGCGGTACTTGCCGCGATACCCCTGAAGCGCGCCTGCGGTCACCTTTATGTAGAACGGCGAGTCGCCAAGGTCGTAGCGTTTACCCGCGTAAACATAATATGAGCGCTGGCTGAACGAGTTGCGAAAGGTCGCCCCGCCATACACCAGCCCGGATGCTTCGTTGCGCTCCAGGTTGATCAAATCCTGGTTGTTGTTGTGCTTGGGGTTCGGTGAAAAGTGCTGGGTGTAGAGGCTCGTCTGGGCGTACCAGAAGCCCTTGTTGTCTTCGGTGGCCGCTTCAGAGGCCAGGGCGGTTGCCGCTTGTGCCATAAGCAGCAAGCCGGAATAAACGTAGTTCATGGTTCGACCTCGATAGTCGTTTGAATAGGCGGCTAGTGTCTGGTCGCGAAACTTCTGCAGTTTGGCGGCTAACGTCCTGCGGGGCCTGAACCTGCGCTGAAGGTTTGGTCGCCTATGCTTATGCAATTAAGGTATTACTTATGTAGGAAAAATCGCATTAAGCTATAAGGCAACGGACTACCGCCTTTCATCAATCACCAATAACTGACCGCCACCGCCCGCCAGACGGATCGATCGTAAGCACTCGGAACAGCAGGTTCTGAGGTTTGATTCCTGGGTTTTAAAGGAGTGGGAGCGGTATGGGGAGCTACAACAAACACGCGCTGTACACAGCGATTTTGTCGGCTAATTTGCTGACCGCTGTGGGATTTAATCCAGCCTTGGCGGCCGAAACAGCCACTGCCGATGTGCCAAAACTCGACACCGTGATCGTCACCGGTACGCGCGCCCAAGAGCGCACCGCCAGTGCTTCGCTTTCGCCGATTGATGTGATTTCCGGCGAAACCTTGCGCAGCACCGGCTCCGATGAGCTGGGAGCGGTGCTGGCGCGCTTGATTCCGTCGATCAACTTCCCGCGTCCAAGCCTGGTGGACGGCGCCGAGCTGGTGCGCCCTGCGCAGTTGCGCGGCCTGTCGCCGGATCAGGTGTTGGTGCTGGTCAACGGTAAACGTCGCCACACCAGTGCCTTCGTCAACCTCGGCGGGGCCGTGGGCCGTGGCTCGGCACCGGCGGACTTGAATGCAATTCCGTTGTCGGCGGTCGACCACGTTGAAGTGCTGCGTGACGGTGCGTCGGCGCGCTATGGTTCTGACGCGATTGCCGGGGTAATCAACGTGATCCTCAAGCACGACGACCATGGCGGTTCGATCTCGAGCAAATTCGGCGAGTACAAAAAGGGCGATGGTATTCAACGCAATGTCAGCGGCAATACTGGCCTGGCGCTGGGTGACAACGGTTTTATCAACCTTTCCGCCGAAGGTGCCGACAACGACTACACCAACCGCGCCGGCGATGATTTTCGCCCGGCCAGCGCAGGTTCCACCACCTATGGCCAGCGCGTGTTCCGCCAGGGTGAACCGGCTACCAATGAAGGCAAGTTGCAGTTCAACTCCGAGTATTCCTTCAGTGACGGGCTGGAGTTCTACACGTTCGGTGGCTACAGCAAGCGACGTGGCGAAACCGCAGCGTTCTACCGGGCCAGCAATGCGTCCAACAACATTGCAGCGCTCAACCCCAATGGTTACCTGCCGCTGATCAAGGGCAACCTTGAAGACACCTCATTGGTGGTGGGCCTGCGCGGCTTGCTGGCCTACGACTGGCACTATGACCTGTCGGCCAACTACGGCAAAAACCAGTACGAATTAAGCACCGAAACCATCAACACCTCACTCGGCCTGGCGACGCCGCGCAAGTTCGACAATGGCACCCTGAGCAACGATCAGAAGCAAGTCAGCCTGGACCTCTCACGTGAATTCGACGTGGGCTTTTTGCCCTACCCGGTGTCGGTGGCCTTTGGTGGCGAATACCTGCATCAGGGCTATGAGATCGAAGCGGGCGAGCCTGCGTCCTATTACCAGACCGGCAGCTCGGGCCTCGGTGGTTTCCGTGATGCCGACGCCGGCAGCAGCTCGCGGCATAACTGGGCGCAGTACCTGGACCTGGAAACCAACTTTACCGAAAAGCTCAGCGCCTCAGCTGCCGTGCGGCATGAGGATTACAGTGATTTTGGCTCCAACGTCAGCGGCTCGCTGTCGGCGCGGTATGACTTCACCCCGCAAGTGGCGTTGCGTGGCAGCATTTCCAACGGCTTTCGCGCGCCATCCCTGGCCCAGCAGAATTTCGCCTACACCTCGTCGCAGTTGATCGGCAGCACCGTTCAGGAGGCGGGCACCTTTCCGGCCGACAGCCAAGTGGCAAGATTGCTCGGCGCCGAAGACCTGAAAGCCGAAAAGTCACGTAACTACAGCCTCGGCCTGGTGCTGGAACCTGCAGATGACCTGACCGTAACGCTCGACGTTTATCGCATCGACATTCGCGACCGTATCAGCCTGTCCTCCAACCTTAATCTGAACCCGGCGACCGTGGCTTACCTGCAAGCCAATGGGGTCGGCAACATCAACTACACCAGCGCGCGCTACTTCACCAACGCCACTGATACCAGCACCGATGGCGTCGACTTGGTGGCCAACTATCGTTATCAGTTCGATAACGGCATTCGTTGGAACAGCACGGTAGGGTATAACTACAACCACACCAAAGTGACGGACGTGAAAGCCAACCCGGCCATTCTGGACAGTTTGGGCGCCAACCTGGTGCGGGTGGACCGCCGCGAGCGTATCGGTTTACTCGGCGACACCACGCCGCAGCACAAGCTCAGCCTGGGTAACGATTTCACCTATGGCCGTTGGGCACTGCACAGCAACCTGGTGCGTTATGGTGAGTTCACCAGCTACCAGGCAGACAAGGTCAACGACCAGACCTTCAAGGCAGCTTGGGTGCTGGACCTGTCGGCGGACTACACGCTGAAGAACTGGACGTTCACCGTGGGCGGCGACAACGTCACCGACAAATACCCGGAGAAGGTCAATGCCTACGCCAGCAGTGGCGGCAATTTGGCCTATAGCACTTTTTCGCCGTACGGTTACAGCGGCGCGTTTTATTACGGTAAAGTTGCTTACAACTGGTAACACACAGGAGGCGCACCGCTTTTCGCCATGACCGCCATTGAAACCGATCTTTTGCAATTGGCTTACCCTCCGCGGCTCGATCTTGGGCCGCAACTCACTCACGAACAGCTGATGAGCTCGATGCAGGCCACGATGGCCCGGCATAAGGGTGGGCCGGTCTGGCTATTCGCCTACGGGTCGTTGATCTGGCGGCCTGAATGTTCGTCGACCGAGCGCGTGCGTGCGCGGGTTCATGGTTACCACCGGGGCTTGTACCTGTGGTCGCATGAGCATCGGGGTACGCCGGAGTTGCCGGGGTTGGTGTTCGGGCTGGACCGTGGCGGTTCCTGCAGCGGGTTTGCCTACCGCTTGCCGGAAGACCAGTTGGAAGCCTCACTTTACGCCTTGTGGCAGCGCGAGATGCCATACCCTTCCTACCGGCCGCACTGGCTGACCTGCCGCTTGGAAGATGGCAGCCAGGTTCAGGCGCTGGGGTTTGTGTTGGAGCGGCACTTGCCCAGCTATGCTGGCAACTTGCCCGACATCGTGCTCAATCACGTGCTGCAAAGCGCTTGCGGGCGTTACGGCACCACTCGCGATTATGTCGAGCAGACCGTTAACGCCCTGCGTAGCCACGCCATGCCAGATAAAAACCTGGAGGCGCGGCTCAAGCGTTGTGCAAAGGATTGCTCAGGCGATTAACGCGCTGTGCTGACACTGTTGGTGTGCCACAGCGTTGGGATCAGGAATGCGATCGCCAACAAGCACGCACCTATCAGCAGGACAAAACCACCGTCCCAGCCGAAATGGTCAACGGTGTAGCCCATGGCCGCACTGGCCGCTACCGAGCCACCCAAGTAGCCGAACAAACCGGTGAAGCCCGCCGCGGTGCCAGCGGCTTTTTTCGGTGCCAACTCCAGCGCCTGCAGGCCGATGAGCATCACCGGGCCGTAGATCAGGAAGCCGATGGAGAACAGCGCAATCATGTCGACCATCGGGTTGCCTGGCGGGTTGAGCCAGTAAACCAGGGTCGCCACGGTGACCAGTGCCATGAATACAATGCCGGTCAGCCCACGATTGCCACGGAAGATCTTGTCCGACATCCAGCCGCACAGCAGCGTGCCCGGAATACCTGCCCACTCATAGAAGAAGTACGCCCACGAGGTTTTATCCACGTCGAAGTGCTTGGCTTCCTTGAGGTACGTCGGTGCCCAGTCCAACACGCCGTAGCGCAGCAGGTAGACAAACACGTTAGCGAAGGCGATGTACCAGAGCATTTTGTTGCGCAGCACGTACTTGACGAAGATTTCCTTGGCGCTGAATTCGTCTTCGTGGCTGGCGTCGTAGCCTTCCGGGTAATCGTTTTTGTATTGCTCAATCGGTGGCAGGCCGACCGACTGCGGCGTGTCGCGCATGGTGATGAAGGCAAACGCCGCCACGGCCAGGGCCACGGTCGCCGGTACGTAAAACGCTGCATGCCAGTCGTTGAACCACGCCATGCCGAGCAAGAACAGCGGGCCGATCAGGCCGCCGCCGACGTTATGCGCCACGTTCCATACCGACACCACGCCGCCGCGTTCTTTCTGCGACCACCAGTGCACCATGGTCCGGCCGCTGGGTGGCCAGCCCATGCCTTGGGCCCAGCCGTTGATGAACAGCAAAATGAACATCATGGTCACGCTGGACGTTGCCCAAGGTGCGAAACCGAAAATGAACATTACGCCCGCCGACACCAGCAGGCCAAAAGGCAGGAAGTAACGCGGGTTCGAGCGGTCGGACACCAGGCCCATCAGGAACTTGGACAGGCCGTAGGCAATCGCAATCGCCGACATCGCCAAGCCCAGCTGGCCGCGGGTGTAGCCCTCGTCAATCAAGTAAGGCATGGCCAGCGAGAAGTTTTTGCGCAGCAAGTAGTAGCCGGCGTAACCGAAGAAAATACCGGCGAAGATCTGCCACCGCAGTCGTCGATACGTGCTGTCTATTTTTTCTTCAGGCAGGGGCGCCTGGTGTGCGGCAGGACGAAAGAAAGCAAACATTCAAGAGCTCCAAATTTCTTGTTTTAACTGCGGATGCGAATGTTACAGTTTCGTTACCGAATATAGCATCATTGTCGTTATTGAATTTTTCAGCGCTATAAAGATGCAAATGTGGGAGGGGGCTTGCTCCCGATGGCAGTGACTCAGCTAACATTTCTGTTGACTGAAGCACCGCTATCGGGAGCAAGCCCCCTCCCACATTGATTGCATTTCGGTCAGTTAGCGGACTTGAACCACCACTTTACCCACCGCCTTGCGCTGCCCCAGGTCATTGATCGCCTGGGCGGCCTGTTCGAGTGGATAGACTTTCGACACCAGCGGCTTGAGCTTGCCTTCGGCGTACCACGTGAACAATTGCTGGAAGTTCGCCGCATTGTCTTGCGGCTGGCGTTGGGCGAACGAACCCCAGAACACCCCGACCACGGCTGCGCCCTTGAGCAACGCCAGGTTCACCGGCAGTTCCGGGATGCGCCCGCTGGCAAAACCGACTACCAACAGGCGGCCGTTCCAGGCAATGCCGCGAATGGCTTGGTCAAACAGATCGCCGCCCACCGGGTCGTAGATCACGTCGACACCGTTGCCATCGGTCAGGCGTTTTAGTTCGTCTTTAAGGCTGGCTTCGCTGTAGTTGATCAACTCGTCCGCGCCCGCAGCCTTGGCCACGGCGAGTTTATCCGCACTGCTGGCGGCGGCGATCACCCGGGCGCCCATGGCTTTGCCGATTTCCACCGCCGCCAGGCCCACGCCGCCGGAGGCGCCGAGTACCAGCAAAGTTTCGCCGGGTTGCAGGTTGGCGCGTTGTTTGAGGGCGTGCATCGAGGTGCCGTAGGTCATGCTGAAGGCGGCGGCGGTGTTGAAATCCATGCTCGGCGGTATCGGCAGTACGTTGTAGCCCGGCACCGCGACCTGCTCGGCAAAGCTGCCCCAGCCAGTCAAGGCCATCACGCGGTCACCGACTTTCAGGTGGCTGACTTTTTCGCCCACTTCGGTGACCACGCCGGCCGCTTCGCCACCCGGTGAAAAAGGGAAGGGCGGCTTGAACTGGTATTTGCCCTCGATGATCAAGGTGTCCGGGAAATTCACCCCCGCTGCGTGCACGTCCAGCAGGACCTCGTTCTTCTTGATCGCAGGGTTCGCGATCTCATCGAGCACCAGGGTTTCGGCGGGGCCGAAGGCTTTGCACAGCACAGCTTTCATCGGACTATTCCTTTTGGCATCGTGGCCGATAAGTGTAGGTGGGTGCGCCCGTGGGTCAACGAGCATGCCCGGGCCTGATAGGTCGCCATAAGCTTGTACTCAGCCTTGCTAGCGTTATGCTACCCGGCAACCGAATTCGAGGAATGAACTGTGAAAGCGTGGATCCTGTTGATGCTCGCCCTGACTTTGCCGATGGCATCCCAGGCCGAAGAAGCGAAAGAAGGCGAAGCCCCCAAGGTCAGTTATATCAGCCTGACCCCGCCGTTCGTGGGTAACTACGGCCTGGACGGCACGGCCAAACTCAAGGTATTCAAGGCCGACATTGCCCTGCGCGTGACCGGCACTGAAGCCGCCGCCGCGGTCAAAGCCAACGACGCGCTGATCCGTAACCAATTGGTGGCCCTGTTTACCCAGCAGACCAACGAGGCCATGAGCACGGTTGAAGGCAAAGAAAAGCTGCGCCAGGAAGCCCTGAAGCAAACGCAACAAGTGATGAACGACGAGACCGGTAAACCGATGGTCGAAGACCTGTTGTTCAATAACCTGATCATTCAGTAACGGGCGGCGTCACGCTCCAGATTTTCAGCAAGGCTGCGCTGAAGGCGGGCTCAAGCACGCGGTTGCCATGGCCGCTGAGGTGGTTGGAGTCAAAAAACAGGGGCTTGGCATGTTCGTCATAGGCCGAGCAGGTCGGGCCGGGGCACAGCAGCGGCAACGGGTCCCAGACGTGCAAGGCCGAGTAATCCGCCTGCAAGTTTTGCAGCAGTTGCATCTGCGGCGCGCGTAGCCGTTCAAGCTGGTCACGCGCCATTGTCATGCCCGGCTCGCAGATTGGGTTCATCCGGTTGAACCAGTCCGAGCAGCGGTTGGGCGCTGACTTGAACAATGGTTTGGGGGCGTCAATCAAGATGTTGAGCTGTGCCCCCTGCAAGCGGCTTAACAACGCATCAGCGGATATTCGCGCCGCTTCGAGGTTTTCGGCAGTCAACTCACCCAGTGCCTCGTCGATCATCGCCGCTTCACCGTTCTGCCACTCGCGCCCGTCGAGTTCCGGCATGCGCAGCGAGGCCAAAAATACCACGTCACCCGGCTTGGCAAGCGCCTCGATTGCCTTGAGTTGGGCGTCGCGTGAAGCGGCGCAATGCGCGGGGTCAGCGCCGATCAGGCTGACGAGCGCGCAGCCGCCTTGTTCGTATTCCACCACCGTGACGCCCAGTTTGAGCGAGACCAGTTTCAGCAAGGTGCGGTATGCGGCAGTGTGCGAATCGCCGATGACAAACAGCTGCCGTCCCTCTAGGCGCGGGTCGTCGAGGGTCTCGAAAGCTTCCTGGGGATAGTGTTGATAGGCATACCAGGTGTAACTGTCGCGGGTCTGGCTGAGTGACAGGGTTGATGCGTTGTTTGACACCCACTGCGCGCCCAGCCACATCAGGCCTGTAACGCCCAAACCGCTCGCAAAGGTGAGCCATGCAGTGCGTTGCACAGCCGACTTGCCGCTGCGCACCGGCGTTTCTATCCAGTGGTAGGACACCGCCGCGAGCGCGAACACCAGCACGGGGTAGAGCAGTTGTACGGCCAGCAGCTCCAGCCCGGTGGTCCACCGCAGGAACACTGCAACCGGCCAGTGCCACAGGTACAGCGAATAGGACAGCCGGCCAATGTAGGTTGCCAGCGGGTGTTGCAGCAGGCGTTGCAGCATGCACGGGGCGCTGTCGGCCTGCAGCACGATCCCGGCGATCATCAACAGCGAGCCTGCTGCGGTGAGCATTGCCCACGGAAAAGGGAACTGGTTGGGGCTGGCGAGCAAGAAACCGGCGACCGCCAGGCCGAGGCCGCCAGCCAGCATGGCCGGTGCCAGGCGGTTGAGGCGCGGCGTCACATCGCGCGTACCGATCAGTTGAAACAGGATTGCACCGGCGGCCAACTCCCAGAAGCGCCCAGGCAGCAGATAAAACGCCGACAGAGGCTCGGCATTTACCTGATAAGCGCCGACGCTCAGCGAGGTAATCGCCATCAGCGGCAGCACCGCCCAGGCGCATGCCGCGTGCCGATAACGCAGCCACACAAAGAACAGGGCAGGGAAGATCACGTAGAACTGTTCTTCAACGCCCAGTGACCAGGTGTGCAGATAGGGGTTGAGTTCAGCGCTGGGTGAAAAGTAGGTGTCGGTGTTCCATGCGAGCACAAAATTGCTCAGGCCAAAAAATGCCGCGAGGCCGGTGCTGTTGATCATCTCGCTGAGCCAGAACTGCGGCATGAACATCGCCGAAAGCACAAAACTGACACAGAGCACGCTCAGCAACGCGGGCATGATGCGCAGCAGGCGGCGCCGGTAGAAGTCTGCCAGGTAACGGCCGAAGGTCAGGTCACGACGCTGCCAGAGTGATTGGCTGATCACGTACCCGGAAATCACGAAGAACATATCCACGCCGGTAAAACCACCGGGCAGCCAGTCTGCAAAATTCAGATGGAAGATGATCACGCTGAGCACGGCAATGGCGCGCAGCCCATCGATAGCGGGTCTGTAAGTGGGAGTAGACACGCGACCTTCCTTGCTGATGGGCGGGGCAGTGATTCTGCCCCAACCTGCGGTGAGCGGCGACTGGCCGTTCGGACAGGTTTGAGTCGGCGTGTTTCGTTATCTGCGCATCGAGCGTGTGCTGATCAATCAAGTAATTGAAGGATGGCGGCCCACTGTTCGGCAGTGACCGGCATCACCGAAAGCCTGCTGCCTTTTTGCACCAATGGCAGCTCGGCGAGAGCGGCCTGCTGTTTCAGATAGCCCAAGCCCAGCACTGCGGGAAAGGTCTGTAGGTGCGCGACGTGGATTGCGCTCCACGGATTTTTTTCGGCGCTGGCCTTGGCGTCGAAATAGTGGCTTTGCGGCTCCAGCGCGGTGGGGTCCGGGTAGGCCGCCTGGGTGATTTTGCCGATGCCGGCAATGCCAGGCTCGGGGCAGCTGGAGTGGTAGAAGAAAAACTCATCGCCCACTGCCATGGCCCGAAGAAAATTGCGCGCCTGGTAGTTGCGCACCCCGTCCCAGCGTGCTTCGCCAAGTGTGTGCAGGCCTTTTATCGAGAGTTCATCGGGCTCGGATTTCATCAACCAATAGGCCATTTTTGGGCTCCTGAAAAAGGCAGTGGGGAAGTTGCGGGGTAATTGCATGACAAACCGACAGTCGGTTGGCGTCAAGGTTTGCGTGTTGGTTCACGTTACCGCAGAATGCCCGCTTTTAAGCTTGACGCAGCTGCAACGGACTACTTTGGAACGTTGTTGTCATCGTGTACGAGGTGCCTGCAGGGGGGCAATCGATGCAACGTAAGCCGGATTTACTATGGATTTTGGTTATTTTGTTTGGTCTGGGCGTCGTGACCACCGGTTATGCCCAGAGCTTGTGGTCGAACAAGACCGATGCGCCGATTGAGCTGGCTCAGCAGCAGCCACAACTGTTCAAGCGTTAACACGACTTCAAGGCGTCGCTGATTCCAGCGGCGTTTCTGCGATATACCACTGCTTATCGGTAACGGTGCCTGCCAGCGGCACGTCCCAACTCGCCTGTGCCAAGCGTTCGACTTTCTGACATTCGTGGGCCAGCCCCAGCAGCGTCGGCGCACGCCAGTTTTTGCGCCGGGCAAGGTAGGCCAGGCTGCGATCATAAAAGCCGCCGCCCATACCCAGGCGACCGCCCACATCATCAAAGCCCACCAGCGGCAACAGCACCAGGTTCAGTGCCCACACGTGACGCTGGCGATGGGCATTAATGCGAGGCTCAAGAATGCGAAAGCGGTTGGGCAGCAACGTATCCCCAGGCCGCACACGCTGGAAAACCATCTTGGTTCGCGGCCAGGCACTCAGCACCGGCAGATACGTCGCCTTGCCCCGGCGCTGAGCAGCGCGCAGCAGCAGGCTCGGATCGATTTCGCCGTCCGTCGGCAGGTATAAAGCAATATGTTTGGCGCGGCGAAACAGCGGGTGCTGTGCCAGCTGGCGATACAAGCCTTGGGCGGCCTGGCGCTGTTCACTCGGTGTGAGGGCGCGGCGGGCTTTGCGCAACATGCGTCGAAGTTGCGGACGAGAAAGCGGCGCAGGTTCGGTCATGGCTTTTCGGCTCATAAAACAATGCCAGTCCTGAGACTGGCATTGAGTTTGGAAATTCAGGCTCCCCGACAGAGTCGCTGTCGACTAAGCCCTTGAACCCGAAAGTTCAAGGTGGAAGATGCAGTAGGCTTTAAGGCTTTCCGTCTAGCGGACATGCACACCAGCCCAACGTGCAACTTCCAGGGTAGTGCGAATCGGCTCCGGGACATCGCCGACTGGCAAACACGCCAGGGAGTGAGGCGAGTATACCTTAAACGTGCGCGGCAATCAGCCCTTGGGTGGCTCTTGATCGGTAGACAGCACCAGATCCACGCGCTCCAGCAGGTCACGCACTTGCTCACGCGTCGAACCGCTGGCCTGCACGTCAGGCCGTTCCTGCTTATGCAGCAAATCGTGGGTAATGTTGAGGGCGGCCATCACGGCGATACGGTCGGCGCCGATGACTTTGCCGCTGCTGCGGATTTCACGCATCTTGCCGTCCAGGTAGCGGGCAGCACTCACCAGGTTGCTGCGCTCTTCCTGTGGGCAAATGATCGAATATTCTTTGTCGAGGATCTGCACGGTTACGCTATTGCTTGAACTCATGAGTCTTGCTCCAGGGCCTTCAGGCGCGAAATCATCGATTCGACCTTACGCCGGGCGATTTCGTTTTTTTCAATGAGGTGAGCGCGTTCCTCGCGCCAGGTCTTTTCCTGAGCTAATAGGAGTCCGTTTTGGCCCTTTAGTTGCTCGACCCGGGTAATTAGCAATTCGAGTCTGGCCATCAGCGCTTGCAGGTCGGTGTCTTCCATTGGGTTCCACTGGATTTGTCTGATGAATGGCGACTGCAGGATAAACGATCTGACGCCCTTGATAGTCTTGGTACGTATGCCGGTGCTAGGATACAGCGCTTCATTCTAGACATTGCGCCGTCTGGCGCCTAGCTCACCATGCCTATTCAGAACTCCCCGTACGATGCTTTTTCCAAACTGCTGAGCACCAGTGGCCATTCTTGCTCGCCTGCCGAACTGCACGGCGTGTTGTTGGGCCGCAGTTGCACCGGCGTCGGCTTTGACGCCGACAACTGGCTGGCTGACGTCGCCGAACTGCTGGAGACCGAGCCGACCGAGAACGTGCGTAATGCGTTGATCGGCCTGCAAGAAATGGTCAAGGGCGAGCTGACCGGTGATGACGTCACCGTGGTCTTGCTGTTGCCGACCGACGATGCGCCGCTCACTGAGCGCGCCGCAGCGCTGGGCCAATGGTGCCAGGGTTTCCTCCACGGCTTTGGCGTGAACGCCGGCGGCCTGGAGCTGAGCACTGACGCCAAGGAAGTGTTGCAAGACTTGGCCGCCATTTCCCAGGTGCAGGATGCCCTGGAAGAATCGGAAGACGGCGAAGGCGACTATATGGAAGTGATGGAATACCTGCGCGTCGCGCCGTTGTTGCTGTTCACCGAGACCAAAAAGGCCGCTGAGCCAACCGCAGCCAAGCCGTCGCTGCACTAAAAAAGGAAAGCCAACTGCCCATGATTCATATCCCAAGAGCGGAATACACCCGTCGCCGCAAGGCGCTCATGGCGCAGATGGAACCCAACAGCATCGCGATCCTGCCGGCCGCCGCCGTGGCCATTCGCAATCGTGATGTCGAGCACGTTTACCGCCAGGACAGCGATTTTCAGTACCTGAGCGGGTTCCCTGAACCTGAAGCGGTGATCGTGCTGATGCCTGGTCGCCTGCACGGTGAGTACGTGCTGTTTTGCCGTGAACGCAATGCCGAACGCGAATTGTGGGACGGTCTGCGCGCCGGCACCGAAGGCGCTGTGCGTGACTTTGGCGCCGACGATGCGTTCCCCATCACCGATATCGACGACATCCTGCCCGGCCTGATCGAAGGTCGTGACCGGGTGTATTCGGCCATGGGCAGCAACGCCGAATTCGACCGGCACGTGATGGAGTGGATCAACGTTATCCGCTCCAAAGCGCACCTCGGCGCGCAGCCGCCGAACGAATTCGTTGCCCTGGATCATCTGCTCCACGACATGCGCCTGTATAAATCGGCGGCAGAAGTGAAGGTGATGCGCGAAGCTGCGCGAATTTCCTGCGCCGCGCATGTGCGGGCGATGCAAGCCAGCCACGCCGGTTTGCACGAGTTCAGCCTCGAAGCCGAGCTGGATTACGAATTCCGCAAGGGCGGCGCCAAGATGCCCGCCTATGGCTCTATCGTCGCGGCCGGGCGCAACAGCTGCATCCTGCATTACCAGCAGAATGACGCCGTGCTCAAGGACGGCGACCTGGTGCTGATCGACGCCGGTTGCGAGATCGACTGCTACGCCAGCGACATCACGCGGACCTGGCCGGTTAACGGTAAATTTTCGCCGGAACAAAAGGCCATCTATGAAATTGTGCTGGCCTCGCAGGAAGCCGCCTTCGCCGAGATCGCGCCGAACAAACATTGGAACCAGGCCCACGAGGCGACCGTGCAAGTGATCACCGCCGGGCTGGTAAAACTGGGGTTGTTGCAGGGTGACGTTGACGCGCTGATCGCCAGCGAAGCCTACCGTGCGTTCTACATGCACCGCGCTGGCCACTGGCTGGGAATGGATGTGCACGATGTGGGCGATTACCGGGTGGGCGGCGAATGGCGCGTACTGGAAGTCGGCATGGCACTGACCGTGGAGCCAGGCATCTATATTTCGCCGGACAACCAGAGCGTGGCGAAGAAATGGCGTGGTATTGGCGTACGTATCGAGGACGACGTGGTGGTGACCAGGCAAGGCTGTGAAATTCTGACCGGTGGCGTGCCCAAAACCGTCGACGACATTGAAGCGCTGATGGCGGCTGCGCGATGAGCCGGGTCAACCTGGCGATCATCGGCGGCGGCCTGGTCGGCGCCAGCCTGGCGTTGGCGTTGCAGGCGGGCGCGAAGGCACGTGGCTGGAGCATCGTGCTGATCGAGCCGTTCGCGCCCGGTGACACTTACCAGCCGAGCTACGATGCGCGTTCTTCTGCGCTGTCTTTCGGCGCGCGGCAGATTTACCAGCGGTTGGGCGTGTGGCCGGAGATTTCCCGTCGTGCCGAGCCGATCAAACAGATTCACGTGTCGGACCGTGGGCGTTTCTCTACCGCGCGCCTGTCCGCCCTCGAAGAGGGCGTGCCCGCGCTCGGTTATGTGGTGGAGAACGCCTGGCTGGGCCAATGCCTGTGGCAAGGGTTGGACAAAGACGTGGTCAGTTGGCGCTGCCCGGCGGAAGTCACGCGCATGGAGCCGCTGCCGGATGGCTATCGCCTGACCCTCAACGATGAAACCGTGCTGGAATGCGACCTTGCGGTGCTGGCCGACGGCGGCCGCTCGGGCTTGCGCGAGCAATTGGGCATCGGCGTAAAAACCCGCCCCTACAACCAGAGCGCGCTGATCGCCAATATCACCCCAAGCGAAGCGCATAACGGCGAGGCGTTCGAGCGTTTCACCGATGACGGGCCGATGGCTTTGCTGCCGCTGCCGGACAACCGCTGCGCGCTGGTCTGGACCCGCATCGGCATGGACGCGCAGCGCCTGGCCAGCCTTGATGAACGCAGTTTCTTGAGCGAATTGCAGGGTGTGTTCGGCTACCGCCTGGGCACCTTGAAACAGGTGGGGGCTCGCCATTTGTACCCGCTGACGTTGGTTGAGGCCGAAGAGCAAGTACGCTCGCATTTGGCTGTTCTCGGCAATGCCGCGCACAGCCTGCACCCGATTGCCGGGCAGGGTTTCAACTTGTCTCTGCGCGACGCGAATGCATTGGCTGAGGCGTTGCTGGCCGGGCCGGCGGTGCCGGGTGATTTGGCGACCTTGCAGCGCTATCGCGAGCGCCAGCGCCAGGACCAGAACCTCACCGTGGGTTTCTCTGATCAAGTCACGCGTTTGTTTGGCAGCGCTCAACCGTTGGTCGCGCTGGGCCGTAACATGGGCTTGCTGGGCCTGGATGTGTTGCCGCCGGCCAAACGCTGGTTCGCCCGTCAGGCCATGGGCCTGGGCACGCGCCCGGATGCGTAACTGGCTGATCAAGCGGTTCGGCAAGGCGCGGCTGTTGCGCTGGATCATGACCTTGTACCCGCCGTATTTGGGCGCCGGGGTCAGCGTGCAGCACATGAGCGCGGATTTTCGTCACGTCAAAGTGCGCATGGGCCTGGGCTGGTACAACCGCAATTACGTTGGCACACAGTTTGGCGGCAGCCTGTATTCAATGGTCGACCCGTTCTACATGCTGATGCTGATGGAGAACCTTGGCCGCGATTACATCGTGTGGGACAAGGCCGCAAGCATCGACTTTATCTCGCCGGGCAAAGGCCCGGTGTACGCCGAATTTTCAATCGACGAAGCCTTGCTGCACGAGGTTCGTCGGCACACTGAAGGGGGCGAAAAGTTCTTGCCCCACCTTACAGTGCAGATTCATGACGGCTGCGGCACCCTGGTGGCGCGAGTCGACAAAACCCTTTACGTGCGGCGCAAGCCGCCAGCGAGACAGGCTTAAAGCATGGACATGCGCGCAGATGTGCTGATTGTCGGGGCCGGAATGGTCGGAAGCGCCCTGGCGCTGGCGTTGCAGGGCAGTGGCTTGCAGGTGCTGCTGGTCGACGGCAGCCCGTTGAGCGTCAAACCGTTTGACGCTGACGCGGCCTTCGAGCCCCGCGTCAGTGCCCTGTCGGCCGCCAGCCAGCGCATTTTGGAGCGCCTTGGCGTATGGGACGGTGTGGTGTCGCGCCGCGCCAGCCCGTACGGCGAGATGCAAGTGTGGGATGGCAGCGGCACCGGGCACATTCATTTTTCGGCGGCCAGCGTGCACGCTGAAGTGCTCGGGCATATCGTCGAAAACCGCGTGGTGCAGGATGCCTTGCTCGACCGCTTGCACGATTGCGACCTGGGCTTGCTGGCCAATGCTCGCCTGGAACAGATGCGCCGCTCCGGCGATGAATGGCTGCTGACCCTCGCCGACGGCCGCAGATTGCGCGCGCCGCTGGTGGTTGCCGCCGACGGCGCCAACTCCGCCGTGCGCCGCCTGACGGGCACCGCGACGCGCGAATGGAATTACCTGCATAACGCCATCGTTACCAGCGTACGCAGCAGCCAACCCCACCAGCGCACCGCCTGGCAGCGCTTTACCGATAACGGCCCGCTGGCGTTTTTGCCACTGGTGCGCGATGGGCAAGAAGAGTGGTGTTCGATTGTCTGGTCGACCACGCCCGCCGAATCTGAACGCCTGATGGCGCTGGATGATGAACGCTTCTGCCATGAACTGGAGCGCGCCTTTGAAGGGCGACTCGGCACAGTCATCAGCGCCGACCCACGCCTTTGCGTGCCGTTGCGTCAACGTCACGCCAAGCGCTACGTGGCTGAAGGCCTGGCGTTGATTGGCGATGCGGCGCACGTGATCCATCCCTTGGCGGGGCAGGGCGTGAACCTTGGTTTTCTCGATGCGGCGACCCTGGCCGAAGTGCTGTTGGCGGCGAACGAACGCGGCGAGCGTCTGGCGGATGTGAAGGTGCTGAGCCGCTACGAGCGCCGGCGCATGCCGCATAACCTGGCGCTGATGGCGGCGATGGAAGGGTTTGAGCGATTGTTCCAGGCGGATCAACTGCCGTTGCGCTGGCTGCGCAATGCCGGGTTGAAGCTGGTCGACCAGTTGCCCGAAGCCAAGGCCGTGTTCGTGCGCCAAGCGCTGGGCTTGACGGGTGATCTACCGAAACTGGCCAAACCCTGAACTTGAAATACAAACCCCTGTGGGAGCGGGCTTGCTCGCGAAGAGGCCACCCGCTCCACTGTACATGCCGGCCATGCAACATCTGGTAACGCCTCCATCAAGCGTTACCAAATGTGAGTCCTTATCATTTGCCCTCTTTTTGCAAATGAGAGACCGCACCCATGTTGGCACCCAAGCGCCTCCTGACTGCCCTGGCACTCACCCTTATCGGCAGCACCACCGTGCAGGCAGCCGACGAAGTCGTGGTCTACTCCTCGCGCATCGACGAACTGATCAAGCCGGTATTCGACGCCTACACGAAAAAAACCGGCGTGCAGGTGAAGTTCATCACCGACAAAGAGGCCCCGCTGATGCAGCGCATCAAGGCCGAAGGCGAAAACGCCACGGCCGACCTGTTGCTCACCGTCGACGCCGGCAACCTTTGGCAGGCCGAGCAAATGGGTATCCTGCAACCGTTCACCTCCGATGTGATCAACAAAAACATTCCGCTGCAATATCGCTCATCCAACCACGCCTGGACCGGCTTGAGCCTGCGTGCGCGGACCATCGCCTATTCCACCGACCGGGTTAAGCCGGCTGACCTGACCACGTACGAAGCCTTGGCCGACAAGCAATGGGAAGGTCGCTTGTGCCTGCGCACGGCGAAGAAGGTCTACAACCAGTCGCTGACCGCCACCCTGATCGAAACCCATGGCGCGGCCAAGACCGAAGAAATCGTCAAAGGCTGGGTCAACAACTTGTCCACCGACGTGTTCTCCGATGACATCGCAGTGCTTGAAGCGATTAACGCCGGGCAGTGCGACGTGGGCATCGTCAACACCTACTACTTTGGCCGCCTGCACAAAGAGAAGCCTGATTTGGCGGTGAAGCTGTTCTGGCCGAACCAGGGCGACCGTGGCGTGCACGTGAACCTGTCGGGTATCGGCTTGACCCAGCATGCGCCGCACCCGGAAGCGGCCAAGGCGTTGGTGGAGTGGATGACCACGCCGGAAGCGCAGAAGATCTTTGCCGATGTGAACCAGGAGTTCCCGGCTAACCCGGCAGTACCGCCATCAGCGGAAGTGGCGACCTGGGGCAAATTCGTCGCCGATACCTTGCCGGTGGAAGTGGCGGGCAAACGCCAGGCTGAGGCCATTCGTTTGATGGACCGCGCTGGCTGGAACTGAATGTGTAAAAGGTGCGAGGCTCGCCTAAAGCCTTGATGCAGCGCCGTCGAAAGCGCTTTTTTGTGGGAGCGGGCTTGCTCGCGATTGCGGTTTGCCAGTTGAAAAATACTGATCTGACACACCGCAATCGCGAGCAAGCCCGCTTCCACATTTTATCGCGTTCGGCTTTTGAGCTTGGCGGGGCTTGCCCACCACTGTTTTGTATCTGCCTTTAGATAACCCACCCACTGAGAATCCCTTTTGGCCCACCCCGCCCAACGTCGCTGGTACCTGCCGGTGTTCAGCGTCGCCGCTCTGGTGCTGCTGCCGCTGAGCGTGCTGTTGCTGTCCTGGCAAAGTATCGATCAACAGATCTGGGCGCACCTGTGGGAAACCCAGATGCCACGCCTGCTGGGCAACACCTTGACGCTGGTGCTGGGCGTCGGTGTCGGCGTGACGCTGTTGGGCGTGAGCCTTGCGTGGTTGACCAGCCTTTGCGAATTCCCTGGGCGGCGCTGGCTCGATTGGGCGTTGATGCTGCCCTTCGCGATTCCGGCCTACGTGCTGGCCTTTGTGTTTGTCGGCTTGCTGGACTTTGCAGGCCCAGTGCAAACCCTGCTGCGTGAATGGTTCGGCACGGGCTTGCGCCTGCCGCGCGTTCGCTCTACCAGCGGCGTGATTATCGTGCTGGTGCTGGTGTTTTACCCGTATGTCTATCTGCTGGCGCGTAGCGCATTTTTAGCTCAGGGCAAAGGCCTGATGGAAGCGGCGCGGGTACTCGGGCAATCACCCTGGCAAGCGTTCTGGCGCGTGGCGCTGCCCCTGGCGCGGCCGGCGATTGGCGCAGGTGTGGCGTTGGCCTTGATGGAAACCCTGGCGGATTTCGGCGCCGTTTCGGTCTTCAACTTCGATACCTTCACCACCGCCATCTACAAAACCTGGTACGGCTTTTTCAGCCTGTCCAGCGCGGCCCAACTGGCCAGCCTGCTGCTGTTGGTGGTGATGCTGGTGCTGTACGGCGAACGGCGTGCGCGTGGCGCGAGTCGACCGAGCAATGAGCGGCCACGCGCCAAGGCGTTGTATCACCTGCGTGGGTTCAAGGCAGTAGCGGCCAGCGCGTGGTGTGGCGTGGTGTTCGCCTGCGCCTTCGTCATCCCGATGCTGCAACTGATCGCCTGGTTCTGGCAGCGTGGCCGGTTTGACCTGGACGAGCGCTATACCGGCTTGATCATCCACACCCTGTATTTGGGTGGTATGGCCGCTCTGATCACTGTCAGCGTGGCGTTGGTATTGGCCTTTGCCAACCGGCTGGCGCCGACCCGGGCGATTCGCTCCGGCATCAGCCTGGCCAACGTCGGCTATGCCTTGCCGGGCTCGGTGCTGGCAGTGTCGATCATGCTGGCGTTCAGCTACCTGGACCGCGAGCTGGTGGTGCCGCTGTCGGGTTGGCTCGGCGGCGCGGGCAAACCCTTGTTGCTCGGCAGCCTCTTGGCGCTGGTGCTGGCGTATCTGGTGCGTTTTCTGGCGGTGGCCTATGGGCCATTGGAAAACAGCTTGGCGCGGATCCGTCCGTCGCTACCGGAAGCGGCACGCAGCCTCGGGGTGAGCGGGCCACGACTGTTTTACAAGGTGTATCTGCCGTTGTTGTTGCCGGGCACGTTGAGCGCGGCGCTGCTGGTATTCGTCGATGTGCTTAAAGAGATGCCCGCGACCCTGCTGATGCGCCCGTTTGGCTGGGACACACTGGCGGTACGGATCTTTGAAATGACCAGTGAAGGGGAGTGGGCGCGGGCGTCGTTGCCGGCGTTGACTCTGGTATTGGTGGGCTTGTTGCCGGTGATCGGCTTGATCCGGCGCTCAGCCCGTCAAATCGGCTAGGTGTCAGTCCTACGGCTTGCGGCTACAATGCGCGGCATTCGGTGCGCTTCGTCTTTCGGGGTGAGTCGCTGTATGTCGCTGCAGGCCTTGTCATTCGAGGCGTATAGCGCACATGGCAACTCTGCGCATCTTCGCCAAGCCCGGAAGGAGAAACCCATGGGACAGCGTACGCCTCTGTATGACCTGCATCTCGCCCTCGGCGCGAAAATGGTCGATTTTGGCGGTTGGGATATGCCTCTGCACTATGGTTCGCAAGTTGAAGAACACCATCAGGTGCGACGCGACTGTGGGGTGTTTGATGTATCTCATATGACCGTGATTGATGTCACAGGCCTTCAGGCCAAGGAATGGCTCCAGCATTTGCTGGCCAATGATGTTGATCGTTTGCAGGGCTGCGGCCGTGCGCTTTACAGCGCCATGCTCAATGAGCAGGGTGGCGTGGTGGACGACATGATTGTCTACCGTACCGAACGCGGTTATCGGCTGGTGGTCAACGCCGCTACGCGCGATCAGGATATGGCCTGGATGCAGGCACAGTTAGGCAACTACTCGGTGCAATTGCATGAACGGTCCGAGTTGGCCATGCTGGCCATTCAAGGCCCGCATGCGCGGCAAAAAATTGCCGAGTTGGTCACCCAGTCGCGCGGCACGCTTATCCACACGCTCAAGCCTTTTGAAGGCCAGGCCGATGGCGATTGGTTTATCGCCCGCACCGGTTACACCGGTGAAGACGGCCTCGAAATTGTGCTGCCAGCCGATCAGGCGCCGGGCTTTTTCAACGACCTGGTCGGTGCGGGTATTTCACCCATTGGCCTCGGCGCCCGCGATACCCTGCGCCTGGAAGCCGGCATGAACCTGTATGGTCAGGATATTCACCAGGGTGTTTCGCCGCTGGCGGCCAACATGGCCTGGAGCATTGCCTGGGAGCCTGCTACGCGCCAATTTATCGGGCGCGCCGCCCTGGAGGCGGAAAAAGCCGCCGGTGTGCAGTCCAAATTGGTCGGGCTGGTGCTGGAAGAGCGGGGTGTTTTGCGCGCTCACCAGGTGGTTCGTATCGCCAATGTTGGCGAAGGGGAGATCACCAGTGGTAGTTTCTCTCCTACGCTGAGCAAATCCATTGCCCTGGCGCGCGTACCGACGGCCACCGCTGATCGGGCCGAAGTGGAAATCCGCGGCAAGTGGTACCCGGTTCGAGTGGTCAAACCGACCTTCGTGCGCCATGGCAAAACCTTGATCTAACTATTTCCGGCAGGCCAAAGGCCGCTGACATTTCTTCTTGAGGACACAGACTATGAGCAATATCCCTGCCGACCTGCGTTTTGCCGAAAGTCACGAATGGGCCCGTCTGGAAACTGACGGCACAGTGACCGTCGGTATCTCCGACCATGCTCAGGAAGCGTTGGGTGATGTGGTGTTTGTTGAGTTGGCTGAAGTCGGCGTCACATTTGGCGCGACCGACCAGGCTGGCGTAGTTGAATCGGTAAAAGCCGCGTCGGATATCTACGCCCCGATTGCCGGCGAAGTGATCGCCGTCAACCAAGACCTGAGTGGCAGCCCTGAGCTGCTGAACTCCGACCCGTACGGCGCGTGGATCTTCAAGCTCAAACCAAGCAACCCGGCAGACCTTGAAAAACTGCTGGACGCTGCCGGTTACCAAGCCGCCATCGGCGAATAAACGCAAAACCCCTGTGGCAGCGGGCTTGCTCGCGAATGCGGTCTGTCAGTAACCGATGTCCTGACCGATACACTGCATTCGCAAGCAAGCCCGCTCTCACATTGTGTTGCGCCTGCCGTGAATGATCAGTTTGCTTTCAATACCGCTTTCACCGCCGCAACCGACCGCTCGACGTCCGCCTCTGTCATCGCTGTAAACATCGGCAACGACACGATCAAACGCCCAACACGCTCCGCTACCGGGAACATACCTTCCTTGAAGCCCTGTGCCCGATACAGGCTGAGCAGGTGGATCGGCGGGTAGTGATAGCCAATGCCCACGCCGTGAGCCTGCATCTGTTCCATGAACGTTGCGCGCGCAGGCAGGCCATCCTGACGCTCCGGCAGTACCAGCTGGAACAGGTGCCAGTTACTGTTTTCGAAATCTGCTGGCGGCAACTGCGCGCCGTATTGCGCTTCAAAATCACTGCCAAAGCACTTGAAGTAGTGACGTGCCAGGTTCTGACGGTGCGCGGTGATCTTCTCGATGTGCGCGAACTGCCCCAGGCCGATGGCGGCGGCAATGTCGGTCATGTTGAATTTTCCGCCCAACACATCCACGTCCAAGCCATCGAAGCCGGTGCGGGTTACACCTTGCAGGCGGTACTTTTCGGCCAGGCGCGCTTCTTCGGCGTTATTCAGCACCAGGCAGCCGCCCTCGGAAGACGTAATGTTTTTGTTCGCCTGGAAGCTGAACGATACGAAGTCACCGGTCGCGCCGATACGCTCGCCGTCCCAGCTGGAGCCCAAGGCCTGGGCGGCGTCTTCGACGATACGCAGGTTGTACTTGTTGGCCAGTGCATACAGCATCGGCATGTCCAGCGGAAGCCCCGCCAGGTAAACCGGAATGATCGCCTTGGTGCGTGGGGTGATCGCGGCTTCAACCTGGGCCAAGTCGATATTGCGCGTGACCGGGTCGATGTCGGCAAACACCGGCGTGGCGCCGACTTCCAGAATCACGTTGGCCGTGGCGACCCAGGAAATCGGCGTGGTAATGACTTCATCCCCAGGGCCAATCCCGGCGATGCGCAAGGCAATCTCCATGGTGCAGGTGCCGGAGTTGAATGTGCGTACCGGCCGGCCGCCAAAGTATTCCGACAGTTGCGCTTCGAATGCCTGCACTTTCGGCCCGCTGGTGATCCAGCCCGAGCGCAATACATCGCCGACCGCCGAGATGGTGGCTTCATCAATGGTAGGTTTGGAGAACGGCAGAAAGGGCTGTTGGCTCATAACGACGAAGGCATCCGTTTTCAGATAGGCGATGAGTGGGGTACGTATCAGTACCCGCATGGTTACACGACTCGACTGAATATAGCCTGTCACCCGTGAATGAATCGTCATGCCAGGCACAAAAAAATGCCGCTTCAGCAGCGGCATTTTTTCGACACATCAGAACGAGGCGCGGGCTTCAAGAAACACGTTTTGCTCCTTCAGCTTGCCTTTGAGCTGTTCATCGCGGGCATTTATTCGATTGGCGAAGGTATTGTAGCCGGTCTCCACATCGCCCATGTCCACGTAGCGCCAACCGGCGCCCAGGGTGATTTTTTCGCTGACCTTGGCCTCAAGGCCCAAGCCTGCGCTGTAGGCGAAATTGTATTGGCGGTTGCTGGCAAACTGACGGCGGGCGTTGCTCTGATAACCGTCGGCATCAATTTGCGCCACGCCAACACCCGCCGTACCGTAAAACGACAGCCAGGCATTGATCGGGATGTTTTTATAACCGTTGAACATCATCCGCCGGCTGTCGACTTGCATGCGGTTGACGTTGGCATCGAAGGGAGCCCAATAGGAATCGAATGTCGAGCTGTTGCGTGTGGTGTATTCGCCCTCCAGGCGCCAGCCTTCAGCAAAGGCGTAACCCACTGCGAATGAACCGGTGAATGCTTTGTTGCTGGCAGGTGCCTCCACGCGATCAGTGACGCGCGGGCTGGTCAACAATGCACTGGAGAGGTTTTGGCGGGCGCTGTTGAGTTTTGCCGAGCCGTACCAGCCTTCTGCCTGCGCAGCGGGCGTCGCGATAGCGGCGAGTAACAGGATGTAAGGGAGTGGTCGCATGGGGTAGATTCATTCGCTAAGCAAAGGGACCTGCAGCGTGTTACCGAACGAAGCCGTGCTCGACAGGACATCTCCTATCCAGCCGTTGACTTTTCTACCTTTGGCGTAGGAAAAAACAGCGCAAAAAAAGCCGCTCCCAAAGAGCGGCATTTTTTATGCGGCGTGGTTACTCGGTCACAGCGTTTTTCGCCAGGATCGCGTTGGCCAGTTCCATGTCCGTTGCCTGCAGCTTAGGGTTGTCGGCGCGGACTTTTTGCATGGCAGCTTCCAGGTACGGGCCACGGATACCGCCGTTGCTGGCAACAAAGCTGCCCGCGTCGTCTTGGGCAGCTACCACCAGCTTGTGGTCCTTGAAGGTCAGGTATGTCGAGCCAGTAGTGGCGCCCGAGGAAATGACATTGCGCCAGAAGCTATCGGCCATGGCTGAACCGACAGGTAGGGAAAGCACAGCGAGGGTCGCGACAGCATATTTGAGACGCATGGTGGGTAACTCCGGTGGGTTATCTGTACGTTATGATCGTGTTTAGCCCAACTGAGTTCCCTCACGGGCTAAACCGTTTCGACCTTCAACATCGTCCCATCCTGCCCAATCACCCGTACTTGGGTGCCTACAGGGCTGTCTGGTCCGCAGGCGATCCATACACCGTCGCCGACTTTTATCTTGCCTCGGCCATCGACAATCGCCTGATGCACCATAAACGTACGCCCGATCAATTCGGAACCGCGCATGTTCAGCCCCGGCTGGTCGCTGACCTTTGCGCTGCTGCGCTGGCGCTTCCACCAGTACACCGCCGTCAGAATCGACAGCACGGCGAATAGCAGCAGTTGCCATTCCAGGCCAAGCGGCGGCACCAGAAACTTGATCACGCCCACGGCGGCTGCGGCGATGCCCATCCACAACAGGTAACCACCGGTGCCAAATACTTCAAGAATCAACAGCACCGTGCCCAGTGCCAACCAATCCCAAAACGATAGATGCTGCAGGAAATCCCACATGGCGATTGCCTCAGGCTTTTTTGTTGTCGAAGGTTGCCTTGACGATTTCGCCGATACCACCGACGGCGCCAATCACCTGGCTGGCTTCCAGCGGCATCAGGATGACTTTGCTGTTGTTGGCCGAGGCGAGCTTGCCCAGTGCATCAATGTATTTTTGCGCGACGAAGTAGTTGATGGCTTGCACGTTACCCGTGGCGATTGCTTCGGAGACCACTTGGGTCGCGCGGGCTTCTGCCTCTGCCTGACGTTCACGCGCTTCAGACTCAAGGAACGCGGCTTGGCGCCCACCTTCGGCTTCTAGAATTTGCGCCTGCTTCTTGCCCTCTGCCGTCAGGATCGCCGATGCGCGCAAGCCTTCGGCTTCCAGGATTTGCGCACGCTTGATGCGCTCGGCTTTCATCTGGCCGGACATTGCGGCCATCAGGTCGGCAGGTGGGCTGATGTCCTTGATCTCGATACGCGTGATCTTGATGCCCCACGGCGCCGTGGCTTCGTCGACGGTACGCAACAGTTTTTCGTTGATGCCGTCGCGCTGGCTGAGCATTGCATCCAGCTCCATGGAACCCAGCACCGTACGGATATTGGTTTGCAGAAGGTTGCGGATGGCATGTTCGAGGTTGTTCACCTCGTACGCAGCCTGTGCCGTATTGACCACCTGGAAGAAGCACACGGCGTCGATTTGCACGGTGGCGTTGTCGGCGGTGATCACTTCCTGAGGCGGAATATCCAGCACGCTTTCCATCACGTTGATCTTGCGGCCGATACGGTCCATGACCGGGATGATGATGTTCAGGCCTGGCTTGAGGGTGTTGGTGTAGCGGCCGAAACGTTCGACCGTCCACTGGTAGCCTTGAGGCACCACTTTAAAACCCATGAACAGGATGGCAATCGCCAAACCCACGAAAAGAAGCAGTACCGTTCCAATCTGCATAACGATTCCTTATCTGGTTGTGTCAGTGAAACAACGTTGGGCCGATTGTAACGGTCTGGTCACAGATAAGGACGGTTTCACGGCCTGACACTAAAAGCATTTGTATCTGAATCCCCAGGCGTCACCCGTAAGGCTTCTGCCATCGTGGTCAGCCCGGCGTTGACTTTGTCGATGCCGGCCATGCGCAGGCTGCACATACCTTGCCCGAGCGCTGCGCGACGTAGCGCCTGCACATCGACGCCGGGCGTGATCAACGCTTTCAGCGTTTCGTCCATCGGCATGATTTCGTAAAGCCCGGCGCGGCCTCTGTAACCGCTGTCCCGACACTCCGCACAGCCTACGGCTTGGTAAACAGTTCCGAGCGCATTCTCTGCGCGTTTGCAGTGTGGGCACAAAAGCCGCACCAAACGCTGTGCCATCACGCCGACCAACGTAGCCTTGATCAAATAATGAGCAATGCCAAGCTCTTGCAGGCGACTGATGGCGCCGGGTGCATCGGTGGTGTGCAGCGTTGACAGCACCAGGTGCCCGGTCAGCGCGGCCTGGATCGCCATCTCTGCGGTTTCCTGGTCGCGAATCTCGCCAATCATGATGATGTCCGGGTCTTGGCGCAGCAGGGCGCGAATACCGCTGGCGAACGTGAGGTCAATGTTGTGCTGCACTTGCATCTGGTTGAAGGCCGGCTCAACCATTTCGATTGGGTCCTCCACCGTGCACAGGTTGACCTCCCGCGTCGCCAGTTGCTTGAGCGTGGTGTAGAGCGTGCTGGTTTTGCCCGAGCCGGTAGGGCCGGTGACCAGGATGATGCCATTCGCCTGGCGGGTCATGGCATGCCAGCGCTGTTGGTCCTCGCGGGTCAAACCCAACTGGTCAAAATCCTTGAGCAGCACCTGCGGGTCGAAAATGCGCATCACCAGCTTCTCGCCGAACGCCGTCGGCAAGGTTGAAAGGCGCAATTCGACCTCGGCGCCTGCCGGGCTCTTGGTTTTGACGCGCCCGTCCTGGGGTTTGCGTTTTTCCGCGACATTCATTCGGCCAAGGCTTTTCAGGCGGCTGACCACCGCCATGCTGACCTGGGGCGGAAACTGATACACATCGTGCAGCAGGCCATCGATACGAAAGCGCACACGGCCCTGGTCGCGGCAAGGTTCGATATGAATGTCGCTGGCCCGTTGGCCAAAGGCGTACTGCAGCAGCCAGTCGACAATATTGACGATGTGCGCGTCGTTGGCGTCCGGCTCTTTATCGCTGGCACCGAGGTTGAGCAGTTCACTATTGCCCGGCGCCGCCACCTTTTGCTCTGCGCCGCTGACCGACTTGGCCAACCGGTAAAACTCGCCGATGCAACGTTGAATGTCGTGAGGGTTGGCCACCACCCGTGTGATCGAGCGTTTGAGCACATGTGCCAGCCCCGCTTCCCAGCCGGTGATGTAGGGCTGGGCGCTGGCGACGGTAACGGTCTGCGCGTCCACGGCCACCGCGAGAATAGCGTGGCGTTGGGCGAAGGCGTGGGACATCAGTGGCACCACCGTCGCCACGTCGATTTTCAGCGGGTCGATACGCAGATAAGGCTGCCCGACATGCAGGGCCAGCCAGTGGGTCAGCGTTTCCAGGCAAGGCCCTTCAGCCGCGATGCATTCCAACGCATGTTGGGTAGGCGTGGCGGTCGACAACCGTTGCGCACTGTCCGCTGTTATCAACCCCTGCTCGACTAACGCAGGCAGCAGCGCTTTTAGGTCCAGTCGACGATCTTGCAAGGCAGCGGACATTAAGGTGTTCCTGATCGGCATTGGGCTTAATCGCAGGCTAGTCAGCCTTTGGCATTCCACCTCCCGCCGTGTGTTGCAGGCTTTTACTGCGCGACCGTCAGCACCGCCTCAGGCCGCGCAGAATCAGCCGACCACACGTCCAGCGAACACACGCTGATCAGGTTTCGAATCTTTTCAGCGATGACTTGAGCGCGGTGCCAGCTCAAACCGTCCATCACGATAGTGATGTTCAGGCGATCTTCTTGCCGGTGCACATTCACCTGTTGCGGCGTTAAAAACTGCAGCGCGAAATAGTTGAGCACCCGGCACAGCACGTCCGGTTCTGCGTCGGCAACAATCCGGTAATGCGCCTGGCAATGCGGGCTGTTGACGGCCCACGCATCGACGCGGGTAGCAGGGTGAGTGGTTTCGACGACGTGCATGTGCGTTCTCCGGTTTCATTGGAGAAATTTTTACATTCGACGTCGGGTATTTCTTATCTAATATGGGCTTTAATGACGATTAGTCGAATCAATCAATTCAAGATCAGCGCTATAAAAGGTTTTTTTATGCACAGTGAGTTGGACGTCTATGACCGCCGCATTCTAGCCCTGTTGCAAGAGGACGCCTCGCTCTCCAGCGCGCAGATCGCCGAACAGGTGGGCTTGTCGCAGTCGCCATGCTGGCGACGCATTCAGCGGCTCAAGGAAGAGGGCGTAATTCGCGGCCAAGTTACGCTGCTGGACCGAAAAAAGATCGGTCTCAACACGCAGATTTTTGCCGAGATAAAACTCAGCGCCCACGGCCGATCCAATTTCACCGAGTTCACCGACGCGATTCGCGGGTTTCCCGAAGTGTTGGAGTGTTATGTGCTGATGGGGTCGGTGGATTTTCTGCTGCGCATCGTCACCTCCGACATTGAGGCGTACGAGCGGTTCTTCTTCGAGAAGCTGTCGAGAGTGCCGGGCATTCAGGAGGTTAATTCGATTGTGGCCTTGTCCGAGATCAAGTCCACCACCAGCCTGCCAGTTTTGCGCTGACAGGGCGGGCCGCATCGGGAGCGCCCCTCCACATTGGGCGGGGCTTGCTCCCGAGGGCGGTATTACAGACGCAGCAAGGTTTTCCAGGCGCGGTTCTGATACACCGCAATCGCCTGATGCATGCGCGCATCCAGCGACTCATCGGTGATCGGCTGGTTGGCCAGTTGCACCAGCTTGTTCAGCTCGCCGTACAAACGGTCCAGCTCAGCAACATCGACCACTTGGCGCGCGTGATGCAGCCAGGCCTGGATGCGTTCGATGCGCGGCAGTTGTTCGGCCAAATCTTCCGGTTGCTGCTGGTAGCGCGGCAGTTGCAAGGCCACGGCGTCATCGGCCAACAGGCGCGGCAGCCAGTTGGTGATTTGCGCAGCACCCTGGCGGTTGCCACGCACGGTGCGGTCGGCGGTCCAGGTGCGGGCCAGCAACCAACGGGAGGTGTTCAGCGAGAACAAACCCCAGCGCACGTCGTCCAGTTCTTCAGCAAACTGTTCCGGTGCGGCTTTGCGGATGTCTTCGTCGTCGTCACCGGCTTGCACCAGCGGGCGCCAGTCTTCCAGCAACGCGTCCAATGCACTGCGCAGCTCGCTGGTGGCCTGGCGCGGTGCGGCCTGGCCGAGGCTGCCGATCAGGGCGCGCAGTTCGCCGAGGTTGTCGACCCAGTCTTGCAACAAGCGCCAGTGGCCATTAAACCGGTATTGCTCGGCCAGGCGCTGGCTGCTGCCGAGCAAGTGCCACATGATCGCGGCGAAGGCATCGTCCAGCGACATTTCGGCGTGAATTTCAGGGGCTGGCAGGCTCAGCGAGTAGCTGCTCGCGTCGTACAGGCGGTAGCCGCGCTCGGCCTTGCTGATGTCGCAGGGCATCAGCGCCAGGGTGGCGGCCAGTTCAGCGGCCAGCTCCAACAGGGCGGCGGGTTCGCCTTCGCGCAGTTCCAGTTCCAGCTCGCAGATTTCTTCTTTCTGTTTGCCGACCACAACATGGCCGAGGTCCAGGGCGGCTTCGATCACCACCTTGGCCTTGCCACGGCCCCAAGCGATTTCGGCGCGCTCACGCACAAAGTCGGTGGTGAAGATCGACTTGAGGGTCTTTTTGTCCAACTCGGCCAATTGCTCGGGCCAGCACTCGCCGTCGAGTTTCTTCACGTCGAGCTTGGCTTTGGGCAGGTCCCAGTTGTACTCGTTGCGTTCCGACAAGCCGGCAACGCTTTGGCCACGGGTCTTGAGGGTCTGGATGATGTCGTCACCGTCCTTGCGCAAGCGCAGGGCAACCTTGGCCTGGGCCAGGTCGCGCTCGGGGGTGTCGAAATACTGGTTCATCAACTCACGGCGTTCCCAGCCACTTTTGTTGCGTTTTTTCAGTAACGGGTGCTCACGCAGCGCGGCGAGTGTTTCGCGGCTGACGCGGAGCTTGATTTCGGTTTCTTTCTGCATGGCCGGAAAATCCAGGATCGGGAGCGCAGCCGGGAAAAAGAGTGGCTGCCAAGGTCGTGCAGTGTACAGGACTGAGCCTTGCAACGTGCCGCAACGGTTTATTGTGTCGTGCAGATGCCTCTATAGTGAGGCTCATCCGGGAAGTTGGGAGACCGCGCATGCCGTTACCGTCCATGAAAGAGCAGTTCGCCGCATTGATTGCCGCGCCGTCGGTGAGTTGTACCCAAGCGTCTCTCGACCAGACCAACCGCCCGGTGATTGATTTGCTTGCCAACTGGCTGGGCGACTTGGGTTTCGCCATCGACATTCAACACGTCAGCCCCGGCAAATTCAATTTGCTGGCCAGCTTCGGCAGTGGCCCCGGCGGCTTGGTGCTGGCCGGGCACAGCGACACCGTGCCCTACGACGCCGCGCTGTGGAAGACCGACCCGCTCAAGCTGACGGAGGTTGACGGGCGCTGGGTCGGGCTGGGCAGTTGCGACATGAAGGGCTTTTTCGCCCTGGCGATTGAAGCCGTGTTGCCGCTGCTGGATCAGCCGTTCAAGCAGCCCTTGCTGATTCTCGCCACCTGCGATGAAGAAAGCTCAATGTCCGGCGCCCGCGCGCTGGCCGAGGCAGGCCGCCCACTCGGCCGTGCAGCGGTGATCGGCGAACCGACGGGGCTCAAGCCGATCCGCCTGCACAAAGGCGTGATGATGGAACGCATCGACATTCTCGGGCGCAGTGGCCATTCATCGGACCCAAGCCTTGGGCACAGCGCCCTCGAAGCCATGCACGATGCCATCGGCGAACTGCGTGGCCTGCGTTTGGCCTGGCAGCGCGAGTACCGCAACGCGCAATTCAGTGTGCCGCAACCGACCATGAACTTTGGCTGCATCCACGGCGGCGACAACCCCAACCGCATCTGCGGCCAGTGTTCGCTGGAGTTCGACTTACGGCCCTTGCCGGGCATGGACCCGCAGGTGTTGCGCGCCGCGATTCGGCAAAAGCTTGAACCCTTGGCCGAGCGCCATCAGGTAAAAATCGACTACGCACCGTTGTTTCCCGAAGTGCCGCCGTTCGAGCAGGCCGAAGACGCCGAGTTGGTGCGGGTGGCGGAACGATTGACCGGCCATCGTGCCGAAGCAGTAGCGTTCGGCACCGAAGCGCCTTATCTTCAGCGCCTTGGCTGTGAAACCCTGGTACTTGGCCCCGGCGATATCGCCTGCGCTCATCAGCCGGGCGAGTACCTTGAAATGTCACGCTTGACGCCTACAGTGCGTTTATTGCGCGAACTGATCGGGCATTACTGCCTCAAGCCTGCATAAATTAACCCTTGCCCATTCGTACATAAGGAGAGCGAGCGTGTCGCCAAGCCTGTTCCGACGATAACCATCAGCCCGCTGTGCGTTTTCACGATTCTTCCTTTTTTGGCTGCTCTTTATTACAGGCCCAGGTTTTATGCCCGACTACGTCAATTGGCTTCGTCATGCTTCGCCTTACATCAATGCTCACCGCGACTGCACCTTTGTGGTCATGCTGCCCGGCGATGGGGTTGACCACCCGAACTTCGGCAATATCGTTCACGACCTGGTGCTGCTGCACAGCCTGGGCGTGCGGTTGGTGCTGGTGCACGGTTCGCGCCCGCAAATCGAAACACGCCTGGAAGCACGCGGCCTCACCCCGGTTTACCACGAAGGTTTGCGCATCACCGATGCCGCCACGCTGGAATGTGTGATCGACGCGGTTGGCCATTTGCGCATCGCTATCGAAGCGCGCCTGTCGATGGACATGGCCTCATCGCCCATGCAGGGCTCGCGGTTGCGCGTGACCAGCGGCAACCTGGTGACTGCGCGGCCAATCGGTGTGCTTGAAGGCGTGGATTACCACCACACCGGTGAAGTGCGCCGGGTCGACCGCAAGGGCATCAACCGCCTGCTCGACGAGCGCTCCATCGTGCTGCTGTCGCCGCTGGGTTATTCGCCCACCGGGGAAATCTTCAACCTGGCCTGCGAAGACGTCGCGACCCGCGCCGCCATCGACCTTGGCGCCGACAAGCTGCTGCTGTTCGGCGCCGATCTCGGCCTGATCGATGAACATGGCCGACTGGTACGTGAACTGCGCCCGCAGCAAGTGCCGGCGCACCTGCAACGCCTTGGCAATAACTATCAAGCCGAACTGCTCGACGCGGCCGCTCAAGCGTGCCGTGGCGGAGTAGGGCGCAGCCATATCGTCAGCTATGCCGAAGACGGCGCATTGCTCACTGAGCTGTTCACCCGCGACGGCGGCGGTACGCTGGTGGCGCAAGAGCAATTTGAGCTGGTGCGCGAAGCGGCCATTGAAGACGTCGGCGGTTTGCTTGACCTGATCAGCCCGTTGGAAGAGCAGGGCATTCTGGTGCGGCGTTCGCGTGAAGTGCTGGAGCGTGAGATCGAGCAGTTCAGCGTGGTCGAGCGCGAGGGCATGATCATCGCCTGTGCGGCGCTGTATCAGATCGCCGATTCGGATGCCGGTGAACTGGCGTGCCTGGCGGTCAACCCGGAGTACCGCCACGGCGCTCGCGGGGATGTATTGCTGGAACGCATCGAGACCCGCGCTCGCTCGCAGGGTTTGAAAACCTTGTTCGTGCTCACCACGCGCACCGCGCACTGGTTCCGTGAACGCGGGTTTGAGCCGAGCAGTGTTGATCGCCTGCCTTCAGCGCGGGCGTCGCTGTACAACTATCAGCGTAACTCGAAGATTTTCGAGAAAGCGTTGTAAGCCTGGTTCTGCTTACGTCGTACGTGAAAATGTGAGAGGGGGCTTGCCCCCGACGGCTTTGGGTCAGTCAAGTATCTGTCGACTGACACTCCGCCATCGGGAGCAAGCCCCCTTTCACCTCTCATCGCACCCTCAGGGCTTCAGAAGCGTCGATCCGCGCCGATAGCGTCAATGCAGGCGCAGCTCGTGACACTAAAAGAAACTATTAGTGACACAAAAACTGTAACAAATTGACGGGAGTATGTGCATTTCGCCATCATGGCGTCGCTTTTTTGATCGAGAGTGACGTATGCGGCGTTACGTCTGCACCAATCGATCTAAAAAAAGGCGAGTAAATACCCTTGGGGAATTAGCTTATCGCGACGGAGGGTCTACGCTGACCGGCTCGTCTGTGTAAACGCTTATTCCAGAAGCGTATGAAAAAGAATGAAACAATTCTTTTTGGGTGTATGAAAAACTCATTACCCTGCAGGGACCAAATTAACTGCAGTTAGACCAAGGTAGTAGACACACAAAGTTACGATTGACTTGTGGGTCACTCTCTGGCGCTAATCGCGCATCTGTGGATCGAGGGCGTTAGACCCAAGACCGAAGACATACAAAAATTAGAAATGAGAGGAGCGGTACATGAAGAAGTCTACCTTAGCGTTGGCTGTGGCTTTGGGCACAATCGCCCAGCAAGCAGGCGCCGCTGGTTTCATCGATGACAGTAAAGTAACGCTGGGTCTGCGTAACTTCTACATCAACACCGACAACCGCGATGGCCAGCCATCCGCGACGTCCAACACCCGCAACAAGAATGCTGAATGGGGCCAGGGTTTCGACCTGCGCTTCATCTCCGGCTTCACCCAAGGGACTGTTGGCTTCGGTCTTGATGCTATCGGCCTGTACGGCGTGCGCCTGGACTCCAGCCGTGCCGAACACGGCAACTACACGGGCACCGCTTCGGGCGGCACCGTGTTCCCAAGCGATGGCAACACCGCCGTCAACGATTTCGCCAGCCTGGGTGTGACCGGCAAGGTCAAGATCTCCCAGACCGTAGCGAAAATCGGCACCCTGCAGCCAAACAACCCGGTCATCAAGACCAACGACGGTCGTTTGCTGCCACAAACCTTCCAGGGCGGCGAGATCTCTTCGAACGAGATCAAAGACCTGACCCTGACCGCTGGTCAGATCGAGCACGCCAAGGGCCGTAACTCCAGCAACAACGAAGGTTTGTCGCTGGCTGGCGCCAACGGTGGCTCGAACTACAACGCGGGCAACTTCGTTAACAAGTTCTACTACGCCGGTGCTGATTACAAAATCACCAAAGACCTGACCGCTTCGTACTACTTTGGCGAGCTGAAGGACTTTTACGCGCAGAACTTCCTGGGCCTGGTACACAATTGGTCCATCGGTCCTGGCGTACTGAAAAGTGACCTGCGTTACTACCGCAGCCGTGACAACGGTGCCAACGGTGACGAAGCTGGCTACTACACCTCGGGTTACTACTCGGACAAGCCGACCAACGCTACCAAGGTTAAAGGTAAGGTCGACAACGACCTCTACAGCTACCTGGCGTTGTACTCGATTGCCGGTCACACCTTTGGTGGCGGCTACCAGTACACCAAGGGCGACAGCGACTTCCCTTGGCTGAACCAGGGTGATGGCTCGTCGAACAGCACCACGACCGACATGCAGATCCAGAAGTTTGCCCGTGCTGGCGAACGTACCTGGCAAGCTCGCTACGCTTATGACTTCGCCAAGATTGGCGTACCTGGCCTGACGGCCGGTATGGTCTACCTCAAAGGCAGCAACATCGAAACTGTTGTCGGCGAGAAAACCGAGTGGGAACGCGACCTGACCCTGGCTTACGTTGTTCCAGAAGGTCCGCTGAAGAACCTCGGCGTAGCCTGGAAAAACGCTATGTGGCGTACCGACTTGGTGAACACCCGTTCCCAAGACGAAAACCGCGTAATCGTTAGCTACAGCTACGCGTTCAAGTAAGACTGTAAAACCTTGCCCGGCGCAATGCCGGGCAAGGTGTCTTGCTTTCAAGTCGGGCTCAACCCCCGCAAGCCCTTCCTGAATTCCTCTTTACAGCGTCTCAAGGCCTTCTCGAACCTTGGAATGGATGTTGATCCCAGCCTTTTCTCGCGTCCAGTGAACAGATTTTTAATATTCTTTTATCGTCTAGATAAATCGATATTTATTCTTTTTAAATAATCCTCAACCCATGCACAGTGGGCTCCATAAGCACTCACCAGGAGCCACACCATGAGCCTAAGACTGGGCGACATCGCCCCCGACTTCGAACAGGATTCCAGCGCCGGCAAGATTCGTTTCCACGAATGGTTGGGCGATAGCTGGGGCGTGCTGTTCTCTCACCCTGCCGACTTCACCCCGGTGTGCACCACCGAGCTTGGCTTTACCGCCAAGCTCAAAGACGAGTTCGCCACACGCGGCGTCAAAGCCATCGCCCTGTCGGTGGACCCGGTGGACTCGCACCACAAGTGGATCGAAGACATCAACGAAACCCAGAACACGGTGGTCAACTTCCCGATCCTGGCGGATGCCGATCGCAAAGTCTCGGACCTTTATGACCTGATCCACCCGAACGCGAGTGACACCCTCACCGTGCGCTCGTTGTTCGTGATCGATCCGAACAAAAAGATTCGCCTGACCATTACCTACCCGGCCAGCACCGGCCGCAATTTCCACGAAATCCTGCGGGTGATCGACTCGCTGCAACTGACCGACAACTACAAAGTCGCCACACCCGCCAACTGGCAGGACGGTGACGAAGTGGTCATCGTGCCGTCGCTGAAGGACGAGGAAGACATCCAGAAACGCTTTCCCAAGGGCTACCGTGCAGTGAAGCCATACCTGCGCCTGACGCCACAACCCAACCGTTGATACACGTCATGTGCGAGCAAACTCTCTCCCAAAGGGTTGAGCGCATTTCAAAGCACACATAGCAGGGGTTTTCAGGCCGTTTCGACGGCCTTTTTTTCGGCTGCAGATTTTTGAATCGCATATGCATTTAGAGAATAAACAAATGAAAAAATGAGATTTATAGATATATAAATCTACTGATAAGGTCTGTCCCATCTTGGCGACATCGCCACACAGCGAACCGCTGACACTTGCTCAAGGAATTTCCTACATGCTGGTCGTAACACTTGGAGGCAGTCCCAGCCAGCGTTCGCGCTCCGGGGTCTTGCTGGAAAAATCCCGTCAGTGGCTGCAAGCCAAAGGCGTGGAAGTCGTCAGTTATCAGATACGCGACTTCCCTGCCGAAGACTTGCTGCATGCCCGCTTCGATAGCCCCAACGTCATCGACCTGTTGCAGCAGGTGGCCAATGCCGACGGCCTGGTCATCGCCACGCCGGTGTACAAAGCGTCGTTTTCCGGTGCGTTGAAAACCGTGCTCGACCTGCTGCCCGAACGCGCACTGGCGCACAAAATCGTATTGCCGATAGCAACGGGCGGCAGCATCGCCCACATGCTGGCGGTCGACTACGCCTTGAAGCCCGTGTTGTCGGCGCTTAAAGCGCAGGAATTGCTTCACGGCATTTTTGCCGAAGACAGCCAAATCGCCTACGCCGAAGGCAGTGCCCAGGCGCAATTGGTGCCGGTGCTTGAACAGCGTTTACACGAGGCGCTGGAGACGTTTTACAGCGCGATGGCGCGTCGCCCGAAACCGCTTGATCCGAATGTGTTGAATGAACGTTTGTTGAGTGCTCGCTGGAGCATTTAAGCCTCACCGGATTTTTGTAGTACTCACCTTACTCAGCCGCCAACGGCCAAGCAGGTGCAGCCAACCCCCTAATCGCACTTTGTGGAGAGAGCGCCATGCGCACTGTCATCTTGCGTCGTGGTCTGGTCGCACTGTTTGCTGCGGCTGTGTCCTTCGGCGCCATTCTTCAAGCCCAGGCCGCCGATACCTTGCGGATCGGTTATCAGAAATACGGCACGCTGGTGTTGCTCAAGGCCAAAGGCACGCTCGAAAAACGCCTCGCGGCTCAGGGCGTGCAAGTGCAGTGGACCGAGTTCCCCGGTGGCCCGCAGTTGCTCGAAGGCCTGAACGTCGGCTCCATCGACTTCGGCGTCACCGGCGAAACCCCGCCGGTTTTCGCCCAAGCCGCCGGGGCAGATTTGCTGTATGTCGCCTACGAGCCACCGGCGCCGACCAGCGAAGCGATCCTGGTGCCGAAAGACTCGCCAATCAAATCCGTGGCAGAGCTTAAGGGCAAGAAAGTCGTGCTCAACAAAGGCTCCAATGTGCATTACCTGTTGGTGCGTGCACTGGAAGACGCCGGCCTCAAATACACCGACGTGCAGACCGTGTTCCTGCCGCCCGCCGATGCCCGCGCCGCGTTCGAGCGTGGCAGCGTCGACGCCTGGGTGATTTGGGACCCGTACCAGGCCGCCGCCGAGAAACAACTGCAAGCGCGCACCCTGCGTGACGGCACCGGCATCGCCGACAACCATCAGTTCTACCTGGCCACCAAGCCCTACGCCGAACAACACCCTGAAGTGATCAAGGCATTGGTGGAAGAAGTGCGCGCCGTGGGCGAATGGTCCAAGGCCCACCCGGAACAAGTCACCGAACAAGTCGCACCGCTGCTTGGCCTGCCGGCTGACATCACCCTGACCTCGGTGAAACGCCAAGGCTACGGCGCGTTGTTCCTGACCCCGGAAGTAGTCGCCGCCCAGCAGAAAATCGCCGACAGCTTCTACCAACTCAAATTGATCCCCAAACCCTTGAACATCAAGGACGTGATCTGGACGCCACCCGCCGCCGTTGCCAAAGCGCCGTAACTCGATTTCTTCAGGAGACAACTCCATGAGCCTCAATATTTTCTGGTTCCTGCCTACCCACGGCGACGGCCATTACCTTGGCACCGCCGAAGGCGCTCGCGCCGTCGATCATGGTTATTTGCAGCAGGTGGCGCAGGCCGCTGACCGTCTGGGTTTCGGCGGGGTGCTGATCCCCACCGGTCGCTCCTGTGAAGATTCGTGGCTGGTGGCCGCCTCGCTGATCCCGGTGACCCAGCGTCTGAAGTTTCTTGTGGCACTGCGCCCCGGGATCATTTCCCCGACGGTGGCTGCGCGTCAGGCCGCGACTCTGGACCGCCTGTCCGGCGGCCGCGCGTTGTTCAACCTGGTGACCGGCGGTGATCCCGACGAATTGGCGGGCGACGGTTTGTTCCTCAGCCACGAAGAGCGCTACCAGGCCTCGGTAGAATTCACACGCATCTGGCGGCGCGTGCTGGAGGGCGAAACCGTGGACTACGACGGCGAGCACATCAGCGTCAAAGGCGCCAAATTGCTCTACCCGCCGATCCAGCAACCGCGCCCGCCGCTGTACTTCGGCGGCTCCTCGGAAGCGGCCCAGGACCTGGCAGCCGAGCAAGTCGAAATGGTGCTGACGTGGGGCGAGCCACCGGCTGCAGTCGCTGAAAAAATCGCCCAGGTACGCGCCAAGGCCGAAAAGCTCGGGCGCACGCTGCGCTTTGGTATTCGCCTGCATGTGATCGTGCGCGAGACCAACGAAGAAGCCTGGCAGGCCGCCGACAAACTGATCTCTCACGTCGACGACGAGACCATCGCGCGCGCGCAGGCCTCGCTGGCACGCTTCGACTCGGTTGGCCAGCAACGCATGGCCGCCTTGCACGGCGGTAACCGCGACAACCTCGAAGTCAGCCCCAACCTGTGGGCCGGCGTCGGCCTGGTACGCGGCGGTGCGGGTACGGCGCTGGTGGGCGATGGCCCTACTGTGGCTGCACGCGTCAAGGAATACGCCGACTTGGGCATCGACACGTTTATCTTCTCCGGTTACCCACACCTGGAAGAGTCGTATCGGGTCGCTGAACTGTTGTTCCCGCACTTGGACATCGAACGTCCCGAGCTGCCTAAAGGTGCCGGCTACGTGAGCCCGTTTGGCGAAATGGTCGCCAACGACATTCTTCCTAAAGCTGCGTCACAGAGCTGAGGCGGCGTTATGAATTTTGAAAAATTAAGCCATCGCGTAGCCCCTTGGGTGCTACCGGTTTTATTGCTGGCGGTGTGGCAGTTGTCGGTGTCGGCGGGTTGGTTGTCGACGCGTATTTTGCCAGCGCCGAGTGCGGTGATTGAAGCCGGCGTCAACTTGGTGCGCACGGGCGAAATCTGGACCCACTTGGCCATCAGCGGCTGGCGTGCGGGTCTGGGTTTTGTGATCGGTGGCAGCATCGGCCTGGCCTTGGGTTTTATCACCGGCTTGTCGAAATGGGGCGAGCGCTTGCTGGACAGCTCGGTGCAGATGATCCGCAACGTGCCGCACCTGGCGCTGATTCCGCTGGTGATCTTGTGGTTCGGCATTGACGAAACCGCGAAAATTTTCCTGGTCGCGCTCGGCACGCTGTTCCCGATTTACCTGAACACTTACCACGGCATTCGCAACGTCGACCCGGCGTTGGTGGAGATGTCGCGCAGTTATGGTTTGTCCGGCTTCAGCCTGTTTCGTCAGGTGATTTTGCCGGGCGCATTGCCTTCGATTCTGGTGGGCGTGCGCTTCGCGTTGGGCTTTATGTGGCTGACGTTGATCGTGGCGGAAACCATCTCGGCCAGCTCCGGCATCGGTTACCTGGCAATGAACGCGCGCGAATTTCTGCAAACCGACGTGGTGGTACTCGCCATCGTGATGTACGCGATTCTCGGCAAGTTGGCCGACCTCGCCGCGCGCGGCCTGGAGCGTGTATGGCTGCGCTGGCACCCAGCGTATCAAGTGAATAAAGGCGGTGCGGCATGACAGCTCAACAACTCCCGCGCCTGCGCAAAGGCATCCCGCTGGCGGTGCGCAAACTGCGCAAGGCCTTTGGTGCACGCGAAGTACTCAAGGACATCGACCTGCACATTCCGGCAGGCCAGTTCGTGGCCGTGGTCGGTCGCAGCGGCTGCGGCAAAAGTACCTTGCTGCGCCTGCTGGCCGGTTTGGACAAAGCCAGTGGCGGTGAGCTGCTGGCCGGTTCCGCGCCGCTGAGCGACGCGATTGAAGACACGCGGTTGATGTTCCAGGAAGCGCGCTTGCTGCCGTGGAAAAAGATCATCGACAACGTCGGCCTCGGCCTCCATGGCAACTGGCGCCCCAGGGCGCTGGAGGCGCTGGAAGCGGTCGGCTTGGCCGAGCGTGCCAATGAGTGGCCGGCGGCCTTGTCCGGTGGCCAGAAGCAGCGTGTGGCCTTGGCGCGCGCGTTGATTCACCAGCCGCGCTTGCTGCTGCTCGACGAGCCGCTGGGTGCGCTGGACGCCCTGACCCGCATCGAGATGCAACAACTGATCGAAAACCTCTGGCAGAAGCATGGTTTCACCGTGTTGCTGGTGACCCACGACGTCAGTGAAGCCGTGGCGATTGCCGACCGAGTGATTTTGATCGAAGACGGCGAAATCGGCCTGGACTTGCTCGTCGACCTGCCGCGGCCACGCGCCCGAGGCTCGCATCGCCTGGCCGCGCTGGAAGCCGAAGTGCTTAACCGTGTGCTGTCGTTGCCAGGCTCGCCGCCGGACCCTGAACCTGTTTCACCGTTGCCTACGCAATTGCGTTGGGCTCAATAAAAGCAGGGGCAAGCGGCAAGCTTCAAGCTTCAAGCTTGTAGCTTGTAGCTTGTAGCTAATAACTTGCAGCTAATAACTTGCAGCTAATAACTTGCAGCTATTTCGACCCGAGGAGAAATCGTATGACTATTAAAGCCATCAACGTGCGTAACCAGTTCAAAGGCACCATCAAGGAGATCGTCGTAGGCGACGTGCTGTCGGAAATCGACGTGCAGACCGCGTCCGGCATCGTGACGTCGGTGATCACCACTCGTTCGGTCAAAGAGCTGGAGCTGGTGATTGGCAGCGAAGTGATTGCCTTCGTGAAATCCACCGAGGTGTCGATCGCCAAGTTGTGATCGAAATGGGCGGCGGCCTTGAGGCCGCAAACCCCTTCCACATTTTGATAGGTGAATGCAGTCAATGTGGGAGGGGGCTTGCTCCCGATGAGGCCAGCAGCCAACACAAAACCTAACGCTTAGGCAAATAAGCCGGCAAATAAAGCCCCACATACGCATCAAACACCCGCATGCCTTCCTCGGCCATGCGCGGCGTAATCTGCCCGTGCTGATGCACCGAGCGTGCATACACCCGGTCGCTCAACTCCAGCGCCAATGCAAACACGTCGACATCGGTGGGCAAAGTCGGCACTTCGAAGTGACGATTGAACACGTCAACCATCAAGTCTCCCAACTCCAAATCATGCTGACGGTCCGCCTGAGTCACTTCGGTGAGACCGTGCTGCGCCAGGATCAACTGCCGTGCAGCCGCATCGTTGCTGTAGATAGTCAGCATCCGTTGCTCGACGATGTAGGACAGATCGCGCCAGTGCTTGAGTGAGTCGTGGTCGATAGGCGCCTGAATGGCCGCGCGGAAAGCGCCGTGCACATCCGCCGTCAACGCTTCCAGCAACGCCGGCACACTGGCGAAGAAGTGATAAACCGACGACGGTGGAATCTGTGCCCGCTCGGCCACGCTGTAGATCGACAAACCGGCCACGCCTTCGGTCGCCAGCAACGTGCGGGCGGCGTCGAGGATCGCGTCGATTCGCGCCTGGCTGCGGGCGCGGGGTTTGCGAAGGGCGGCGGGGCGGGTTGTCATGGAAGTCTCCTACAAGGCAGAGCGCATTGTACGCAGAGATCCAGACATGTAGAGAGGGTGGGGAAGGTTGTTATTGCTGGCGGGTTAATGGTGGTGCAGGCCCCTTGTGGCGAGCGGGCTTGCTCGCCACAGGGTTACCACAACAAGCGTTTACACGGTATGCAGATACCAGTTGTACTCAAGGTCGGAGATGGAGTGTTCGAACTCCTCCAGCTCACTTTCCTTACAGGCCACGAAGATGTCGATGTACTTGGGATCGATGTACTTGGCCATCACTTCGCTATCGTCCAACTCACGCAAGGCATCACGCAGGTTGTTCGGCAGGCTTTGCTCGTTCTGCTCGTAGCTGTTGCCTGCCACCGGCGCGCCCGGTTCGATCTTGTTGGTCAGGCCGTGATGCACGCCCGCCAGCACCGAAGCCATCAGCAAGTAAGGGTTGGCGTCGGCGCCGGCCACGCGGTGCTCGATACGCACCGCATCAGCCGAGCCGGTCGGTACGCGAATCGCCACGGTGCGGTTGTCCAGGCCCCAGCACGGCGAGTTCGGCACGTAGAACTGTGCGCCGAAACGACGGTAGGAGTTGACGTTAGGGCACAAGAACGCCATTTGGGCGGGCAGGGTCTCGAGCACACCGCCGATCGCGTGACGCAATGCGGCGTTCTGCTCGGGATCCTCGCTGGCAAAGATGTTCTTGCCGTCTTTGTCCAGGATCGAAATGTGCACGTGCAAACCGTTGCCTGCCTGGCCTGGGTAAGGCTTGGCCATGAAGGTGGTGTCCATCTCATGGTCGTAGGCGATGTTCTTGATCAGGCGCTTGAGCAGTACCGCATAGTCGCAGGCCTTGATCGGGTCGGCCACGTGGTGCAGGTTCACTTCGAACTGCGCCGGGGCACTTTCCTTGACGATGGCGTCAGCCGGAATACCTTGCTCTTTGGCGCCTTCCAGAATGTCCTGGAGGCAATCGACGTATTCGTCGAGGTCGTCGATCAGGTAGACCTGTGTCGAGTGCGGGCGTTTGCCGGATATCGGCGAGCGCGGCGGTTGCGGGCGGCCGTTCACGTTCTCCTGGTCGATCAGGTAGAACTCAAGCTCGAAGGCGGCGCAGATAGTCAGGCCGAGGTCGTCAAATTTGCTGACGACTTGGCGCAGCACTTCGCGAGGGTCGGCGAAGAAAGGCGTACCTTCAAGTTCGTGCATGGTCATCAGCAATTGCGCGGTAGGGCGCTTTTGCCAGGGTTCATTGCACAGGGTGTCGGGGATCGGATAACAGATTCGGTCAGCATCACCGATGTCCAGACCCAGGCCGGTGCTTTCCACCGTCGAGCCGTTGATATCCAGGGCAAATAGAGAGGCAGGCAGGTTAATGCCCTTCTCGTAAACCTTGTGGAGGCTGGTGCGTTCGATGCGCTTGCCGCGCACCACACCATTCATATCCGCAATTAGAAGGTCTACGTACAGAACCTCAGGATGATCCTTAAGGAACGCGTTCGCTTCATTAAGCTGAACGGCACGCGGGGGTACCGACATGATGCAACACCTTTGTTGTTAAAAATATCAATCATTGATCTTTTCTGGTTTCAGTCAACCCGAACGGCATGCCGAAGTCAAGCGAGGGCTTTTTTGCCCTAAAAAAGCACCGAGAAGCCTTTTTTGGGGCTTTTTGGGGCGATTTTTTAGGTTTGGGGGGCTCAGGATTCGCAGGCTTGAGCGGGCCGTGTTGTATTTTTTACGGGGGTGTTGTGTAAAAAAATGAACAAGGCTAAGCTCGATTCAAACCCATAACAGCAATAATACCGGGGTGCTTCATGTCTCGCCTGCCGCCACTTGGCGTCTCGGCCTGCTTTCGCCAGGCCTTGTCAGCAGTCCGTTTTCCCCGCGTGAATGCCCACGCACCGGCCAATATTCTTGACGGCCCCGTCGCTCCCCTGTTTGCCATTTCGACTGCCACTGACCGGCTGCCATCCGCGCTGCCGCTCAAGATTGCGCACGACTTTGGCGTGAGGAATGCAACGTTGCAGCAAATGGCAGGTAAGCTCCTACCCTGAACGAAAAAACGACGCGGATGCTGCGTCAACCAACGCCTGGCCTTTAATGGATGCCAGGAAACCCAGCCCAGAGGCATTTATGAGTAACAACCTCGACCAGCTCACCGATTGGTTGAAAGACCACAAGATCACAGAAGTCGAATGCATGATTGGCGACTTGACCGGCATCACCCGGGGCAAGATCTCGCCGACCAACAAGTTCATCGCCGAAAAAGGCATGCGCTTGCCCGAGAGTGTTCTGTTGCAGACGGTTACCGGCGATTACGTCGAAGACGACATCTATTACGAATTGCTCGACCCGGCCGACATCGACATGATCTGCCGCCCCGACCAGAACGCCGTGTTCCTGGTGCCTTGGGCCATCGAGCCGACCGCCCAAGTGATCCACGACACCTACGACAAGCAAGGCAACCCGATCGAGTTGTCGCCGCGTAACGTGCTCAAGAAGGTCCTCAAGCTGTACTCCGACAAAGGCTGGCAGCCCATCGTGGCGCCGGAGATGGAGTTCTACCTGACCAAACGCTGCGAAGACCCCGACTTCCCGCTACAGCCGCCGATTGGCCGTTCCGGGCGCCCGGAAACCGGTCGCCAGTCCTTCTCTATAGAAGCCGCCAACGAATTCGACCCGTTGTTCGAAGACGTCTACGACTGGTGCGAGCTGCAAGAGCTGGACCTCGACACGTTGATCCACGAGGACGGCACGGCGCAGATGGAAATCAACTTCCGTCACGGCGATGCGCTGTCACTGGCCGACCAGATTCTGGTGTTCAAGCGCACCATGCGTGAGGCCGCGCTCAAGCACAACGTGGCCGCCACCTTCATGGCCAAGCCGATGACCGGCGAGCCCGGCAGCGCGATGCATTTGCACCAGAGCATCATCGACATCGCCACCGGCAAAAACGTGTTCTCCAATGAAGACGGGAGCATGAGCCAGCTGTTCCTGAACCACATCGGCGGCCTGCAAAAATTCATCCCTGAACTGCTGCCGCTGTTTGCGCCCAACGTGAACTCGTTCCGCCGCTTCCTGCCCGACACTTCGGCGCCGGTCAACGTGGAGTGGGGCGAAGAAAACCGCACCGTCGGCTTGCGCGTGCCGGATGCCGGCCCGCAAAACCGTCGCGTGGAAAACCGCTTGCCGGGCGCCGACGCCAACCCGTACCTGGCGATTGCCGCCAGCTTGTTGTGTGGCTACATCGGCATGGTCGAAGGCCATAACCCGAGCGCGCCGGTGGTGGGGCGTGGTTACGAGCGGCGCAACCTGCGCTTGCCGTTGACCATCGAAGACGCGCTGGAACGCATGGAAAACAGCAAGACCATCGAGAAATACCTGGGTAAAAAATTCATCACAGGTTATGTCGCGGTCAAGCGGGCCGAGCATGAAAACTTCAAGCGCGTGATCAGTTCGTGGGAGCGGGAATTCCTGCTCTTTGCCGTCTGATGCGCCGGGCGCGCTGTGGGAACAGCGCGCCCTTCACTGAACAGTTCAGGAGATTGGTATGTCCAGCAACAACCCGCAAACCCGTGAATGGCAAGCCTTGAGCAATGATCACCACTTGGCGCCGTTCAGCGATTTCAAGCAATTGAAAGAGAAGGGCCCACGGATTATCACCAAAGCCCGCGGCGTTTACCTGTGGGACAGCGAAGGCAACAAGATCCTCGATGGCATGGCTGGCCTGTGGTGCGTGGCGATTGGTTACGGTCGCGATGAACTGGCGGATGCCGCCGCCAAACAGATGAAAGAACTGCCGTATTACAACTTGTTCTTCCAGACCGCTCACCCGCCCGTGCTGGAATTGGCCAAGGTCATTTCCGAGATCGCACCGGCCGGCATGAACCACGTGTTCTTCACCGGTTCCGGCTCCGAAGGCAACGACACCATGTTGCGCATGGTCCGCCACTATTGGGCGATCAAAGGCCAACCGAACAAAAAAACCATCATCAGCCGCAAGAATGGCTACCACGGCTCCACGGTGGCCGGCGCCAGCCTGGGCGGCATGACCTATATGCACGAACAGGGCGACTTGCCGATTCCGGGCATCGTGCATATCGCGCAGCCGTACTGGTTCGGCGAAGGCGGCGAGATGAGCGCCGAGGAATTCGGGGTGTGGGCGGCCAACCAGCTTGAAGAAAAGATTCTGCAGCTCGGCGTAGACAACGTTGCTGCGTTTATCGCCGAGCCAATCCAGGGCGCCGGTGGTGTGATTGTGCCGCCCGACAGCTACTGGCCGCGCATCCAGGAGATCCTCGCCAAGTACGACATCCTGTTTGTCGCCGACGAAGTCATTTGCGGTTTCGGCCGCACCGGCGAGTGGTTTGGCAGCGACTTCTATGGCCTTGCGCCGCACATGATGACCATCGCCAAGGGCCTGACCTCGGGTTACATCCCGATGGGCGGCCTGATCGTGCACGACGATGTGGTTGCGGTGCTCAACGAAGGCGGTGATTTCAACCACGGCTTCACCTACTCCGGTCACCCGGTGGCGGCGGCGGTAGCGCTGGAAAATATCCGCATCATCCGCGATGAACACATCGTTAAGCGGGTTCACGACGAAACGGCACCTTATTTGCAGAAACGTCTGAGGGAGCTGGCTGATCACCCGTTGGTGGGTGAAGTACGCGGTGTGGGCATGCTCGGTGCGATTGAGCTGGTGCAGGACAAAGCCACGCGCAAGCGTTACGAAGGCCGTGGCGCAGGCATGATTTGCCGAACCTTCTGCTTCGAGAATGGCCTGATCATGCGCGCCGTGGGCGACACCATGATCATTTCGCCGCCGCTGGTGATCAGCAAGGCTGAAATTGACGAGTTGGTGAGCAAGGCTCGCCAGTGCCTGGACCTGACTTTGGCGGCATTGCAGGGCTAGGTGCTAGGCTCAGTGCGCAGCGGCTGAACCGCTTGAAAGCCAGCCCCTGAACTTGCCAGACTGTCGCCCGTTGTATCGCCGTTGCGCGCGACGAAACCCAACAAAGCTTGTGGCCCAAAAAAGAAAAATTGGAGCATCACCAAATGAAGGCATTAGGTTTGAAGAACGCTGGCAAGACCCTCCTCGCCTTGTCCCTGATGGGCGCAATGGCGGGCGCGGCCCAGGCAGACGATAAAGTGCTGCACGTCTACAACTGGTCCGACTACATCGCACCGGACACCATCGCCAACTTTGAAAAAGAGTCAGGCATTAAAGTGGTGTATGACGTGTTCGACAGCAACGAAACCCTGGAAGCCAAGTTGCTGGCAGGCAAGTCCGGTTACGACATCGTCGTGCCGTCGAACAACTTCCTCGCCAAGCAGATCAAGGCCGGTGTTTACCAGGAGCTGGACAAGTCCAAGCTGGCCAACTACGACAACCTGAACAAATCGCTGCTTAAAGCCGTGTCGATCAGCGACCCGGACAACAAGCATGCCTTCCCGTATATGTGGGGCTCCATCGGCATTGGCTACAACCCGGAGAAGGTCAAGGCCGCGCTGGGCGTCGACAAGATCGATTCCTGGGACGTGCTGTTCAAGCCGGAAAACATCGCCAAGCTGAAAAGCTGCGGCGTGAGCTTCCTCGATTCGCCAACCGAAATGTTGCCGATCGCGCTGCACTACCTGGGCCTGCCAACCGACAGCCAGAAGAAAGACGACCTCAAGCAAGCCGAAGCGCTGTTCCTGAAGATTCGCCCGTCGATCGGCTACTTCCACTCGTCCAAGTACATCTCGGACCTGGCCAACGGCAACATCTGCGTGGCCGTGGGCTACTCGGGTGACATCCAGCAGGCCAAATCCCGCGCGGCTGAAGCCGGTGGCAAGGTCAAGGTTGCCTACGACATTCCGAAAGAAGGCGCAGGCAGCTTCTACGACATGGTCGCCATCCCTAAAGATGCCGAAAACCTCGACGCCGCCTACAAGTTCATGAACTACCTGCTCGAACCCAAGGTTATGGCTGCGATCACCAACAGCGTGCGCTTCCCGAACGGTAACGAGAAAGCCACCGCCTTGGTCGACAAAGACATCACCAGCGACCCGGGCATCTACCCGCCAGCCGATGTGCAAGCCAAGCTCTACGCGATTGCCGACTTGCCGGCTGCGACCCAGCGTGAAATGACACGCAGCTGGACCAAAATCAAATCGGGCAAATAAGCCTTTGTACCTGTGGGAGCGTCTAACCGGCGCTCCCACACATTAAATGACATAACGCTTTGCCGGATCGGTTTATCGAGGGTAAGTTGCGCGCCGGTTTTGTTGCCGGGCAACAACTTCAGGCCCAACTATTTAAGAGGACCTCCACGTGCCAATTTCTTTATTTCGCAACGCCGTGCTGGTGGCTGCAGGTATCACGCTGGCTGCCAGCGTGCAGGCTGCACCGACCGTGCATATTTATAACTGGTCGGACTACATCGGCCCCGACACCTTGGCCAACTTCGAAAAGGCCAGCGGCATCAAGCCCGTGTATGACGTGTTTGATTCCAACGAAACCCTGGAAGGCAAGTTGCTCGCCGGTCGCACCGGTTACGACGTGGTGGTGCCGTCCAATCACTTCCTCGGCAAACAGATCAAGGCCGGGGCATTCCAGAAGCTCGACAAGTCACTGCTGACGCACTACGCCAACCTCGACCCGGCGCTGCTCAAGCGGCTGGAAAACAACGACCCGGGCAACCAGTACGCCGTGCCTTATCTGTGGGGCACCAATGGCATTGGTTACAACGTCGATAAAGTCAAGGAAGTGCTCGGCGTCGACCACATTGATTCCTGGGCGATCCTGTTTGAACCGGAAAACATGAAGAAGCTGGCGACCTGCGGCGTCTCGTTCATGGACTCGGCGGATGAAATGCTGCCGGCGGTGCTCAACTACATGGGCCTCGATCCCAACAGCACCAACCCGGCCGATTACAAAAAGGCCGAAGAAAAACTGCTGAAAGTGCGGCCCTACGTGACCTACTTCCATTCGTCCAAATACATCTCGGACCTGGCCAACGGCAACATCTGCGTGGCAGCCGGTTTCTCCGGTGATGTGTTCCAGGCCAAGGCACGTGCGGCCGAGGCAGGCAAGGGCGTGAACATCGCCTACGCGATTCCGAAAGAGGGCGGCAACCTGTGGTTTGACGTTCTGGCGATTCCCAAGGATGCCACCAACGTCAAAGAGGCCCACGCCTTTATCAACTATCTGCTGCAACCTGAGGTGATCGCCCAGGTCAGTGACTACGTCGGTTACGCCAACCCTAACCCCGGCGCGGACAAACTGATGGAGCAATCGATACGCACCGACGCCGCGGTTTACCCACCGCAGGCGGTTCTTGATCGCACGTTCGTCAACGTCGAGCTGCCGCCCAAAGTGCAGCGCTTAATGACCCGTAGCTGGACCAAGGTAAAAACGGGCAAGTAAGGCTCACATTATCCAGGGTTCGCCCGCCTCGGGCGAACCGCACTCTTTTTTGTTGGGAGTTTCGTAAATGGCAGTTGCCTCCGGCGCCTATAAGAAAGCCCTCGAGGGCGACCAGACACCGAAAAAGGTGCTGGTCAAAATCGACCGGGTCACGAAGAAGTTCGACGAGACGATTGCCGTGGACGATGTGTCCCTGGAAATCAAAAAAGGCGAGATTTTCGCCTTGCTCGGCGGCTCTGGCTCGGGCAAGTCCACCTTGCTGCGCATGCTCGCAGGCTTCGAGCGCCCAACCGAAGGTCGCATCTACCTCGACGGTGTGGACATCACCGACATGCCGCCCTATGAGCGGCCGATCAACATGATGTTCCAGTCCTACGCCTTGTTCCCGCACATGACCGTGGCGCAGAACATCGCGTTTGGCCTGCAACAGGACAAGATCCCCAAGGCCGAAGTCGAGGCGCGCGTGGCCGAGATGCTCAAGCTGGTGCAGATGAGCCAGTACGCCAAGCGCAAGCCGCACCAGTTGTCCGGTGGCCAGCGCCAGCGTGTGGCGCTGGCGCGTTCGTTGGCCAAACGCCCGAAACTGCTGCTGCTCGATGAGCCAATGGGCGCCCTCGACAAAAAGCTGCGCTCGCAAATGCAGCTGGAACTGGTGGAGATTATCGAGCGCGTCGGCGTGACCTGCGTGATGGTGACCCACGACCAGGAAGAAGCCATGACCATGGCCGAGCGCATTGCGATCATGCACTTGGGCTGGATCGCGCAGATCGGCAGCCCCATCGACATTTACGAAACGCCCACCAGCCGCCTGGTGTGCGAGTTCATCGGCAACGTGAACATCTTCGACACCCAAGTGGTGGATGACGCTGAAGGCCACGCGGTACTCAAGTGCGCGGACCTCGACCGTGACATCTACGTGGGTTACGGCATCGCCACCTCGGTGGAAGACAAGTCGGTGACCTACGCCATCCGCCCGGAAAAATTGCTGGTCACCACGCAAATGCCGACCGGCGAACACAACTGGTCCAGCGGCAAGGTGCACGACATCGCCTACCTCGGCGGGCACTCGGTGTTCTACGTGGAACTGCCGAGCGGCAAGCTGGTGCAGTCCTTCGTCGCCAACGCCGAACGCCGTGGCCAACGGCCTACCTGGGGTGACCAGGTGTACGTGTGGTGGGAAGACGACAGCGGCGTGGTATTGCGCTCATGAACATGAAAAAACTCAAGCGGCGCTTGCACCGCATCGTGCCCAGTGGAAAGCAGGTGGTCATCGGGATTCCGTTCCTGTGGCTGTTTCTGTTTTTTGCACTGCCGTTTTTCATCGTACTGAAAATCAGCTTTGCCGAAGCCGACGTGGCGATCCCGCCGTACACCGAGATCTACACCTACGTTGAGCAAAAGCTGCAGGTGGTGTTGAACCTGGCGAACTACAGCTTGCTGGCGGGCGACGAGCTGTACATCGCCGCCTACCTGGGCTCGCTGAAAATGGCGTTTTTCAGCACGCTGCTGTGCCTGCTGATCGGCTACCCGATGGCCTACGCAATTGCCACCGCGCGCAAAGAGATGCAGACCGTGCTGGTGCTGCTGATCATGATGCCGACCTGGACCGCGATCCTGATCCGCGTGTATGCGTGGATGGGCATCCTCAGCAACAACGGTTTGCTCAACGGCTTCCTGATGTCGATCGGCTTGATCAACGAACCGCTGCAGATCCTCAACACCAACATCGCGGTGTACATCGGCGTGGTGTATTCGTACCTGCCGTTCATGATCCTGCCGCTCTACGCCAACCTGGTGAAACATGACCAGAGCCTGCTGGAAGCCGCGTCGGACCTCGGTTCGAGCACCTTCAACAGCTTCTGGAAAATCACCGTGCCGCTGTCCAAGAACGGCATCATTGCCGGCTGCATGCTGGTGTTTATCCCGGTGGTGGGCGAGTTCGTGATCCCGGAACTGCTCGGCGGCCCGGAAACCTTGATGATCGGTAAAGTGTTGTGGCAAGAGTTCTTCAACAACCGTGACTGGCCGGTGGCCTCTGCGTTGGCGGTGGTGATGCTGGCGATCCTGATCGTGCCGATCATTCTGTTCAACCGCAGCCAAGCCAAAGAGTTGGAGGGCAAGATATGAAGCGCTTCAGTTTTTCAAGCTTCATGCTGGTGGCGGGGTTGTTGTTTATCTACCTGCCGATGCTGATTCTGGTGATCTACTCGTTCAACGAATCCAAACTGGTGACGGTGTGGGGCGGTTGGTCGATCAAGTGGTACGTGGGCCTGCTGGACAACACTCAGTTGATGGGCTCGGTGGCGCGCTCGCTGGAAATCGCCTGCTACACGGCGGTGGCGGCGGTGGCGCTGGGTACGTTGGCGGCCTTTGTGCTCACGCGCATCAGCCAGTTCAAGGGACGCACGCTGTTCGGTGGCCTGGTGACGGCGCCGTTGGTGATGCCGGAAGTGATCACCGGCCTGTCGTTGTTGCTGCTGTTTGTGGCCATGGCGCAGATGATCGGCTGGCCGCAGGAACGTGGCATTGTCACCATCTGGATCGCCCACACCACGTTCTGCGCGGCGTACGTGGCGGTGGTGGTGTCGGCGCGCTTGCGTGAGCTGGACCTGTCGATTGAAGAGGCGGCGATGGACTTGGGCGCGCGGCCGTGGAAGGTGTTCTTTTTGATCACCATCCCGATGATCGCGCCGTCGTTGGCGGCGGGCGGCATGATGTCGTTCGCACTGTCGCTGGATGACCTGGTACTGGCCAGCTTTGTGTCTGGCCCTGGTTCGACTACCTTGCCGATGGAAGTGTTTTCGGCGGTGCGTCTTGGGGTTAAGCCCGAGATCAACGCGGTGGCCAGCTTGATCCTGTTGGCGGTGTCGTTGGTGACTTTCCTGGTGTGGTTCTTCAGCCGTCGTGCCGAAGAACACCGCAAGAAAGCCATCCAGCAAGCGATTGAAGAAGCGGCGGCGGAGGGCTGGAAACAGCCGGACAAGCGCCGGGCGCCCGCACCGGTCTAATCAGGCCCTCCTGAAGAAGCCGGATCAAAATGTGGGAGCGGGCTTGCTCGCGAAAGCGGTGGATCAGTCAGTACATCTGGTGACTGACACTCCGCATTCGCGAGCAAGCCCGCTCCCACATTTAGTTGCATTTCAAGTTGATTAGGCAGCCCACGGCGATGTGCGAATCACTTCCACAAAGTTCATCGGCTTGAACCCCGGCTCCTGATCCACCAGCACATCAGTCTTCACGTTGCCAAACGTGGTCTGCGGACGATGGCGCAAGCCGTCGGCAAACGCGCAGATGATGCATTCCTTGAACCCTTCACCGCGTGGGTGCGCATGCACCACGGCCTCGCGTTGCACGCTGGTAAACGCCGCATAGTCGATGCCCAGCACGTCCATCTCGACACCGGCGGTCACCAGCGCCACGGTTGGGCGCAGGTGCTGCGGCACGCCCGGCGTGGTGTGCAAGGCAATGGCCAGCCATACCTGCTCGATGTCGTCATCACTCAGCCCGTAAGGCTTGAGGAACGCCGCCGCCGCGTTGGCGCCGTCCACCTCAAAGCGTTGGTTGTTACTGCGATGGCCTTCGATCAGGCCGAGGTCATGGAACATCGCGCCGACGTAGAGCAACTCCGGGTTGTAAGCCAACTGCTGGCGTTCACCGCTCAAGGCGCCGAACAGGAATACGCGGCGGGAGTGGTGGTAGAGCAAGTCGGTTTCGACGTCGCGGATGTATTCGGTGGTGGCCTTGGCCAAAGCGCTGTCCGGGATCTGGATGCCGGCGATGGTGGTGCTCATGGGCGTGCTCCTCTGGAAAGCATCCAGTCTGGTCGCCCGCCCGTAACGCGGCCATCGCTGCGAGGGTGCGATCCCGGCCAATGTGCTGCCACATCGTGCCAAGGGTGTATTCGGTCAAATGTGCGCGCTGGCTTGCCTGCGCCAGCATCACCTCGGTATACCTGATGGACCGAGTCGCTTGCATCGCAGGCAAGCCAGCTCCCACAGGGTTTTGCGTTCGCCCCGGACATAAAGGTCTACCCATGCAAAAAACCGTTGGCATCCTGATCTTCCCCGGCGTGCAGGCGCTGGACGTGACCGGGCCTATGGATGTGTTTTGCGAGGCCAACCGCTTTTTGCCGCCGCAGGACCATTACCAGTTAGAAGTGATTGGCCTCGGCCACGGCAGCATGGCGGCTTCCAACGGTTTGTCGCTGCAAGCCCATCGGCATTACAGCGAGGCCGTGCAGGCCTATGACCTGTTGCTGGTGGCTGGCGGCCCGCAGTTGCCCTTCGAAGATTTCGGCGCGGCGTTTGATGCCTGGCTACGCGGCGCAACCGCACGGGCGCAGCGCTTCGGTTCAATCTGCAACGGCGCGTTCATGCTGGCCCGTGCAGGGTTGCTGGAGGGTAAAACCGTCACCACGCATTGGAACGATGCGGCTGCGCTGGCGCGCGCGTGCCCCGCGGCGCAGGTCGACGCCGACCGTCTCTACGTGCAGGACGGCAACCTTTACACATCGGCCGGGGTCACGGCGGGCATCGACCTGTCGCTGTACCTGGTGGCGCAGGACCACGGCCCGGAAGTGGCGTTGAGCGTGGCCAAGCGCTTGGTGGTGTTCACCCAGCGTGCGGGCGGGCAGTCGCAGTTCAGCCCGTTTCTTGCGCCCCACGCCGACACCACCTCGGCGGTGGCGCGGGTGCAGTTGTACGTGTTGGCCAACCTGACCGGCGATTTGAGCATTGCCGACCTGGCCAAGGCCGCGAATATGAGCGCGCGTAATTTTTCCCGGGTGTTTGCCCGTGAGGCACGCATCACCCCGGCGGAATTTGTCGAGCGCGCGCGAGTGGACGCGGCGCGAGTGATGCTCGAAAGTAGCCCCGCACCGCTGAAAACCGTGGCCTATCAATGCGGGTTTCGCGACGCCCAGCACATGCGCAGCGTGTTCAACCGCCGGCTCGGCGTGACGCCGCAACAGTTCCGGCTCAACTTCGCGGCCCCGGTGTAGCGCCAGCTATCGCGCAGGCAACAGCTTCAGCGTGCCGCGCGTGTTGGCGGTGACTTCTTCATCGGTGATGTGCGCTTGTTCGTAGCCGCCTTCGATATAGGTCTGCGCCTGGTCGCCGTAGTGCGAATCAAACGGCACGCCGCTTTGGCCCACCGGGTTGATGGTCAGGGCGTGGGCCGGGTCGGCGAAGTCGATCAGGCGGCGGGTTGATGGCCCGTAAGTCACCGGCCAGGGCGCCGGGCCAAGGGTGGCCGACTGGTTGTTTGGCACTTCGTGTGTGCCGGGCGCGGGGAACGGGCCGACGTTGAAGATGAGGTCGAGCGGCTTTTGCATGCCCAACGGGTGGCCGTGAGTCAGGGTGTGCGCCTTGCCCCATTGCCACTGAGTCGGGTCGCTGCCGAAGGTCGCAGTCAGGTGCGCAACGCTGTTGTCCCACGCGCGCTTCACGGTGTCGGCGCGCGCGCCGCCCCACCAAGGCGAGTCCGGCGAGGCAGCCAGGCGAGGCAACGCAGCGTCGATCAGGCGGCTGCTGAGCAAGGTCTTGAACATGCCATCACCGAGTTTGGGGTGGAAGGTCGCATCGGCGAGGTTAAACAAGAACTGGTTGAACAACGTGGCGCTGGTCGAGTTCAGTGGGTAGTCGCCTTTCCAGGCGGCCAATTGTTCCACCCACTGCAACTGCGCCGGGTCCTTGACCACCTCGCGCAGCACCGGCAACAGCGGTGCCAGCAAGCGCGGGCCATAGGCAGTGGTGGTGCCCAGTTGCACGGCCTGGCTGTTGTTCACGTCCCACTTCACACGCTTGTCGCTCAACTGCGTATTCAACTGCTGGCCACGGTCGGCGAGGTTGTAATAACCGGGTATTTCCATGCCGGTGGGCGAGACCGGCTGGGCGTTGGCCGACACCACATAACCCCGCGCCGGGTTTTCTTCCTGCGGGTTGGCGCTGAACGGGTAAAAGCCCAGCTTGTCGGCCTGAGCGGTGCTGCCGTCAAGGATAAAACCGGGGTTGACCCCAGCGGGCCGGATCGGCAACTGCGCCGCCGCCCACCAGCCGATGTCGCCCTTGGCATTTGCCCACACGATATTCAGGCCAGGCGCCGAGACCTTGGCCGCCGCCGCACGTGCTTTGGCCAGGGTGTCGGCACGGTTGAGCTGGTAAAACCCTTCGAGGATCGGGTTTTCGGTGTCGAGAAACGCCCACCACATCGCGATCGGCGTGTTGCCCGCGTTCTCGCCGAGCACGTCGTTGATGATCGGGCCGTGGGGCGAGCCGCGCAGGGTCAGTGTCACCGGCGCCTGACCTTTGACGGCAATTTGCTGCTCGCTGCTGGTCAGGTCGACCCATTGGTCGTGGTACCTGACCTGGCTGGGATTGTCCGGGTTGACCTTTTCAGCGATCAGGTCGAGGTCATCGTTCTGGAACATGGTCAGGCTCCAGCCGAAATCCAGGTTGTGCCCCAGGAACGCGACCGGCACCAGTGCGTTGTGATAGCCGTAGAGTTCAAAGCCCGGCGCCGATAGCTGGGCCTCGTACCACACAGACGGCACCGAAAAACGGATATGCGGGTCGCCCGCCAGCAACGGTTTGCCGCTCTTGGTACGGCTGCCGCTGATGGCCCACGCGTTGCTGCCCTCGAACTGCGGCAAGCCGTTGTCGGCCAGCGCCTGTTCGCTCAAGGACGCGAGGGCACCGAGGGTTTTCCAGTCGTTGGCCGCCAGGTTCAGCGCACCTTTGGCTTGCCAGTCGAGGTCGAAGACTTTCAGGTAGTCGCTGCCCAACTGGTCGCGCATGTAAGTCAGCAGCGGTTCGCTACGAAACGCGGCGGCAAAGCTGTAGGCCATGTACCCGGCGACGCTGATGGTGTCCTCGGCGGTAAATGGCCGCTTGGTGATGCCCAATGCGTCGAACTCTATCGGGCTGGCGTGGCTGTCTTGATATTGGTTGATGCCGTCCAGGTAGGCTTGTAATGCCTTCCATGCGTTCGAATCGTGGTCGATGTGTTCGACGTAACTCAAGGCGCGCTCACGAATGCGCAGGCTGCGAAACAACTTGTCGGTCTGCAGCACCTTCGGCCCCAGCACTTCGGCCAGCTCGCCACGCGCCAGGCGGCGCATGATTTCCATCTGGAACAGCCGGTCCTGGGCATGCACGTAGCCCAGGGCGCGATACAGGTCGGCCTCGTTCTCGGCGCGAATGTGCGGCACGCCACGCTCGTCGTAGCGCACCGTGACCGAGCCTTGCAGGTTAGCCAGTTTAACCGTGCCCTGGCGGGTGGGTTGCTTGCTGTAGATATACCCGCCGGCGCAGGCGATGAGGACTGCAATCAGGATTGCGAACACGGTCAGGCTGCGTTTCATGGACGGTCCTTGAGTCAATCACCTTGGAGGTCGGCTGAGTCTAATGGGTTTGGCGGGTGCTGAGGAGCCGCCGAGCCCGCTATGCGTCTCGCCGACAGCCGAGGTTCAAGTGGGCTGCACCCCGAAGAGGCTATTATCGCGCCGGTCATCTTTGAGCTTTTTGCCATGACTTGCGCCCTGCAACCTATGCCAGACCCCAGCCCGCCCGAGGCTGCCTACGCGTGCTGCCTGGAAGCGCACTCGCTGATCGCACACTTTTTGCAGCATCCGCCGCTAGGCTTTGACACGCGGCTGTCCGACCAGGGCCTGCCGTATTTCTTCACGTCCTTTGACCTGTTGACAACCGCCGACGACGCGTTGGTAAAGCGCGTTCGCGGCTGGCCGGGGTATCGGTTTTGGCATGCCTGGCTGCGTGTCGACACCTGCTTTGTGGGCACCACGGTCAGTGAATACTCACCGTTCCCTGAACGTGTGCCGCCGCAGGCGCTCGCGCAGTGGCTGCACGATGAGTGCGCCCCGCAGCGCAAACTCACCGTGATCAAAGACCTGCCGTGCAACTCGCCGCTGCTCAGCGACGCCGACAACCGCTACGCGCAAGCCTTGACCGATGAGTGCAGCCGGCGCGGTTTCATCAGTGTGCAAGGCCAGGCGCTGGCGTATGTGCCGATCAACTTCGGCAGCATTGACGAATACCTGGCGCGCTTGTCCCACAGCCGTCGCCGCAATATCCGACGCAAACTGCGCAGCCGTGAGGCACTGCGCGTGGAAGTCCTGAACACCGGCGATGCACGCTTTAACGATGACGCGTGGCTGGCGCAGTTGTATGCGCTGTACAAGGCGGTGTACGACCAGAGCGAGATCCATTTTGACTTGCTGACGGCTGAGTTTTTCAGCGCCTTGCTCAGAGACGCCGGCAGCAACGGGCGCGTGTTCTGCTATTGGCACTGCGACCAATTGATCGGCTACAACCTGTGTTACGTCGAAGGCGACAAGTTGCTCGATAAGTACATCGGCCTGAATTACCCGCTGGCGCTTGAATTCAACCTGTACGTCGTCAGTTGGTTTGTGAACCTTGAGTACGCGCTGGCCAACGGGCTGAGTTTTTATGTGGCGGGCTGGACCGACCCACAGGTCAAGGCCAGCCTCGGCGCCGACTTTACCTTTACCCGCCATCTGGTCTGGGTGCGCAACCCGTTGTTGCGCAAGCTCGGCAAGCGTTTGCGTCACCACTTTGAAAGCGATACCCAATGGCACCAGGAGCACACCGCATGAGCCAGGCGCTAACGCCGCTGATTCTGGATTTCGATGGCGCCGTCAGTGGCATCCCTGGCGCGCTCACCTTGCCGTTGCAGGCCTGGCAGGAAAAGATCCGCTTCGGCTGCCGTTGGGCGCAATTCAAGCAGCTGGAGGCCGCCCTGCTCGTGCAAATGCCCCGCGACCATGGCTGCGTGTTTACCGGCAGCGGCGACTATCACCACCTTAGCCAACTGTTGTTGAACCGCCTGCCCACGCAGCAGAAATTCCAACTGATCATTTGCGACAACCACCCCGACAACATGCGCTACCCGTTTGGTATCCACTGCGGCTCGTGGGTCTACTGGGCCAGCCGGTTGCCGCAAGTGGAACACGTGCATGTGCTGGGCATCGGCTCGCAGGATATTGGTCTGGGCCACGCGTGGGAAAATCACTGGTCGCCGCTGCTCAAGCGCAAGCTCACCTACTGGAACATCAACGTCGACACGCGCTGGATGAACTGGGTCGGCGCCGGTCGCAGCAATCGCGCGTTCAGCCATGCGGATGAGCTGATGGGCGCGTTTTTGGCGCAGTTTGATCGTTCGCTGCCGGTTTACCTGTCCATCGATAAAGACGTGCTGAGCCCGCAGGTGGTGAATACCAACTGGGACCAGGGTGAATTCCTGGAGCAGCATTTGACCGACCTGATCAGCGCCTGCGAGGGCAAGATCATCGGCGCGGACATCACCGGTGATGTGTCCGAATACCACTATCAAAGCGCGTTCAAGCGTTGGCTGAGTGCGAGTGACGGCCAAGTCGCGTTGCCGCCAGACCAGGTGCTGATCTGGCAACAGCAACAGAATGCGCTGAACACGCGGCTGGTCAGCCAGATCCATCAAGGCTGGGCCGCCGGGTAGGCGGCCTGCCGTTTACGACGCCGAGGTTTCCAGCGCCGTCTCGGCCGTCTTGTCCTGCGGGGTTTCCTGGCGCGCCAGGCAAAGAATACCTGCCACGATCAGCAGGCCGCCGATGACTTTAGGCAGGGTAAGGGTGTCGTTGAACAGCCAGACAGACACCAGCGTCACGCTGATCAGCTCCAGGTAGGAGGCGGCAAACGCCGGGCCGATGGGCGCGTGCTTCATCAGCGTCATCCAGGTGAAAAAGGCGCCGATGTAGCCGACAAACGCGCCGTAGATCCACGGGTGGCCGAACACGCGGACCAGCCACGCCACATCCATCGTCAAAGGCTCGGCATGCATCGAGGCGTATTTGAAGCTGACCTGCGCCAGGGTGTCGAAAAAAATCAGTGATAAAAAGCCGAGGATATAAAAGCGTTTCATTATTCGAACCCCACGACGACGGTGCCCAAGGCGATCAGCAAGATGCCGATCAACCGCCATTTGGTCAGGCTTTCCTTGAACCACAGGCGGCCGGCAATCATGATCACCACGATATTGAACGACCCCAGCATCACGGCCACTGACAACGGCACCAGTGACAGAAACGCCAGCCACAACACGAACTCGAACACGTAGAGGCCAATGCCGATCCAGAACCACGCGCGCACTAGCATGTGGCGCCAGTGGGCCATGCCGGAGAACTCGGCGCTGTTGGTGGCGGCGGCCTTGAAGGCGAGTTGGCCGGACGTATCAACGATGACGTTGAGTATCCAGAGGATGAAGGTTAATTGGCTCATCGGGTCTATGCGGTGGTCTCGGAGCACCTAACATACCGCAGCCTGGCGTTGCGTTTTTCGAAGTTCGCAGGCGCAACAGCCTATGTTCAGGTTACCTGTCAGGGAGCGGCCGTGGCCGAGTTCCAGTCGCAATAACAACCGACCGCCAGGGTATGCGTTGCGTCGACTTCGCGCCCAGCTGCCAGGGCTTTCAGGATGGGCTCGATAAAGCTGTTGCTTGAGTTGCAGGTCAGCCCTTCACTGTACGGCCCGAAATACGCGAGCTTGCCGGTGCGGTCCCAAATGCCCACGGCTGGTGTGGCCGGCATCTGCTCGGCGCCGGGCACGGCGCTGAGGGGTTTCATCTTGCGCAGGTTGTCGGGCAACTGGCCGTGGCCGCCGGCTTTTTGCAGGGCATAAAACTCGACGCCTTGGGGCGCGTAGTGCTCGATCAACTCGCCCAAATGCTGTTGGTTGCCGACGTTGCACGGGCAGCTTGGGTCCCAAAAGTGCACCAGGCGGATCGGGCCTGGGCCTGCGAGGTCGGCGGGCAGGCGCAGGGCGTCGCCTGCGAATACGGCGGTGTGTTCGCTGAATGCGCGCAGGTAGCGGCCCTGAAACCAGTCGTAGGCCGCCCACAGCACGCCGGTGCAGATAACCAGAAGCAGGCCGGCAAACAAGGCGGAACGGTAGGGCTGTCGCATTCAGATCAATCCTCGAAGGTCGCGTAGCTTGCCATGCTTGCCCTGACAGATGAATATCGCAGCTCGATATTCATCTTCACCGTGCTTTGCGCCTCAAGTCTGGAAGCTTTTATGCCCGTTACCTTTGACCCCGATCATCTGCGCGAAAGTTTGCAGCCCCTTGTGGAGGCGCAACCGCTTTCTGTAGAGGCGCGGGTGTATCAGCGTTTTTATGGCTTGGACCTGCCTGCGCGCGCAGTGCCTGCGGTGAGCCGGCTGGGGCGCTTTGAGGTGGATGGCTTCGACGTGGTGGCGCAAGTCTGGTGGCCGCCGCTGCCGGTGGCGACGCTGTTCATGTTTCACGGGTTCTACGACCACATGGGCTTGTACCGCAGCGTGGTCGACTGGGCGCTGGACCAGCACTTTGTCGTGATTGCCTGCGACCTGCCGGGCCATGGGTTGTCGAGTGGCGCGCGCGCCAGCATTGATGATTTTTCGGTGTATCAGGACGTGGTGCAGGCGCTGTTTGCCGAGGCTCAGGCGCTGCAATTGCCGCAACCCTGGCACTTGTTCGGGCAAAGCACCGGCGGCGCGGTGGTGGTCGACCATTTACTCAATCACGGCGCCGACAGCCCGGCGCAGGGCAAGACTTTTCTGTTGTCACCCTTGGTGCGGCCGCGTGCGTGGGGGTGGTCGCAGGTCAGCTACTACCTGCTGCGGCCGTTCGTCAAAGGCATCGCCCGGCGGTTCAGCGAGAACACCAACGACCCGCAATTCAAACCCTTCCTTGAAGCCGACCCGTTGCAGCCACGCCAACTGCCCACCGCCTGGGTGGGTGCCCTGGCGCGCTGGATCAAACGCATCGAAGCCGCACCGCGCAGCCCACGGCGGCCGGTGATTGTGCAGGGCGAGGAAGACATGACGGTGGACTGGCAACACAACCTGCAGGTGTTGCGCAGCAAGTTCGATCAGCCTGAGGTGTTGATGCTGCCACGTGGCAGGCATCACTTGGCGAATGAGATTCCCGAGATTCGTGAGGCGTACTTCCGATATTTATCGGACCACCTGAAGTAACTGTGGGAGCGGGCTTGCTCGCGATGCAGGCACCTCGGACCATCAGGTACCCCGAGTTGCTGCCATCGCGAGCAACCCCGCTCCCACACGGATTACTGCGTCAGGCTGGACGTGCTTTGACCGACAGCCAAACCTGCGCGAATCGCGGCGAGTGCCGCCTTGTAATACTCACGGCCTTCCGGCGACTCGGCGAACGTGGCGAATTCTTCCAGCTCCGGGTCGGACAAATCCCGATAGACGTACAGCAAGGTGTTGTTCAGGTCATTGCCGATCTGCTGCATCAGGCGCTCACGCTGGCCATTCAACATGCCTTGAGCCTGACCGCCGCCCAACAGGCCGGGAATCATCTGGCTCAAGCTGTCGGCGGCTACGCCGGCGATTGCCAGGCTGACCTCGGCGCCCGCTTCGCGCGCAGGCAGCGCTTGCGCCAGGTGACCGATGATCAAACTGCGCGTGGCGTCGGCTTCAATGTGCGGCAAACCCTGGGCGTTTTTTGCCAGTTGATCACGGCGCGTGGCGAGCAATTCGGCGGCGACGATTTTGCGACCCAGCGGCGATTGAAAAAACGCCAGGGCGGGCCCCGGATCCGCCAGGTTCTTGCGCAATTGCGCTTCGGCGCGCTGGTCCATGGCTTGCGCAGCAAAACGTTTGTTGCTGTTGTCGACCAGCGCCTGGTACACCGCTGGCGGCAGGCTCTGGCGATAGCGCTGCTGGGCGGCACTCAGGGCGTCGGTGAAATGCGCACGTTGTTCGGCCCAGCCGGCGACCTTGTATAACGGGTCATAACCGTCTGCCCAAGCGGGCAAAACGCAGCACATCAGCACGGTAAAAAACAAACGACGCATATGGACTCCTGTCAGTCGGCCACTATTGTCCGTGTCGGGCGTAGGATTTGTCGAGAAATCCTATCGGTCACCTGACTAAAGTGTATTCAGACGCTCGGCGGCTCTGTCGGATTCACAGGCGTATGGATACTATGCGCGCCATGCAAATACCCCTCGATCACCCCTTGCTGCAACGCATTGTCGACGACTTGGCCGAAAAAGGCTGGTCGCAGCAGAACGGTTTCCTGCCCCAGGCTCTGACCCTGGAACTGGCGGCTGAGTGCCGTAAACGTGCGGCCGAAGGTGAGTTAGCGCCGGCAGCGGTCGGGCGCGGGCCAACTCAGGAGATTCGCGAGGGGATACGCGGTGACCACATCCAGTGGCTGGAGGAGGGCGACGCCGCCGTCTGCGAAACCTACATGGGGTTGATGGACAGCCTGCGCCAGGCGATGAATCGCGGTTTGTTCCTGGGCCTGGAAGATTTCGAAAGCCACTTCGCGATGTACCCGCCGGGCGCGTTTTACCTCAAGCACGTGGACCGTTTTCGCGACGACGACCGGCGCATGGTCTCGGCGGTGGTTTACTTGAATGAGGCGTGGCTGCCCGACCACGGTGGCCAATTGCGTATGTACCTCAAGGATGGCGTCGAATACGATGTGCTGCCCGCCGGCGGTTGTCTGGTGGTGTTTTTGTCCGGGGAGGTGCCCCACGAAGTCCTGCCCGCTACGCGCGAACGCTTGTCGCTGACCGGCTGGTTTCGCCGACGCGGTAATGAGCCGTTTTAAGTATGCAAAAGATTCTGATCAGCCGCTGCCTGCTAGGGCACAAGGTACGCTACGACGGTGGGGCCAGTGGCCCGTTCGATCAGTTGGCGGCATGGCAGGCCGAAGGCCGCGTGGTCGCGATCTGCCCGGAAGTGTCGGGCGGTTTGCCGACGCCCAGGCCTTCCGCCGAAATCCCCGGCGGGCAGGGCATCGATGTGTGGGAAGGTCGCGCGCAGGTGCTGACCGCTGATGGCGAAGATTTCAGCGCCGCCTTCCTTGAGGGTGCGCGCCAAGCGCTGGCGCTGGTGCAGCGCCACAACATCCGCATCGCCGTGCTTAAGGCCAACAGCCCATCATGCGGCAACCTGCTGACCTATGACGGCACCTTCACCGGCGTAAAAGTGCGCGGCGAAGGCGTCACCGCGGCGCTGCTCATGCGCCATGGCGTTCAGGTATTCAGCGAGCTGGAGTTGCCCGAGGCGGCAGCCGCTCTGACGCAGCTGTAAATGTGGCAGGCAGCCCCGCTCCATCTTTGATAGAGCCGCAAAGCCGATCTGAGCGGTTGCATCGCTTCTGTGGGCGCGGGCTTGCTCGCGATGCGGGCACCTCGGACCATCAGGTAAACCGAGTGGATGCCATCGCGACCAAGCCCACTCCCACAGTTGATCGCCGTTGGCTTGCGAGCTTTCAGGTTGTCTGCTTTTGATGTTGATCTGGAGGCGCCGCGTCAAACCACTTGTGCGTCAACGCCTTCAAGCGGCCATCGGCCTTGATGTGCTGCAAGGCCTTGTCCACACTGTTTTTGAACGCCGGGTTACCTTTCTGGAATGGAATCGCCAGCGTCGGATTTTCGCGATAGGGCTGACTGAAATCGAACCGATCCTGCAGCTCGGCAGTCATAGCGATATGGTTGATGGCCACGTCGTATTTGCCGGTTTCAACGCCCGGCAGCATGTCGGCGTCGTCGGTGGTGATGAACGAGGGGCGAACGTCCATCTCTTTTGCCAACTGCTCACCGAGTTCCACTTCAAAACCGGTCAGCTTGTTGCCGTCCTTGAAGTTGAACGGCGGCGTGTTGGCTTCCAGGGCGATGCGCAGTTCACCGCGATCAAACACATCATCAATCAGTTCGGCGTGAGCCAAGGGGCTCAGAAGAGGAAGCAAAAGTAACAGGCCAGGCAAAAAGCGCATGGTCACTCCTAAAAAATTCGTACGTGCGAGGCACCGTTCAGCATCGCTTGGCTAGGGTGTCAGTGCCTTGGACCGCAATTTGTCACGAAGTTGTTATGACCCAACGCAATTCCTGCAAAAACTGGAGAAGCGAATGAAAGCTCTATTGTCCCGTGCAACCCTTGCAAGCCTGCTGCTGGGCGCCTCGATGTTGGCTACTGCCGCTGACGGCATCCCGCGCAGCGCACCGCCCGAAGGCGCCAAGGTATTTATCGTGTCGCCCAAAGACGGCGCCACCGTTGATAAAACCTTCACCGTCAAATTCGGCATGGAAGGCCTGAAACTGGCCCCGGCCACCGAGCAGGCTGCGGGCACCGGCCACCACCATTTGCTGATCGACCAGAAAGAACTGCCTGACGCGAGCATGCCGATCCCGGCCACCGACACCGTGATCCATTACGGCAAGGCCCAGACCGAAACCGAACTGACCCTCACGCCGGGCAAGCACACCTTGCAACTGGTGGCCGGTGACAAACTGCACATGCAGTTCAACCCGACCGTCGCCTCCAAAGTCATCACCGTTAACGTCAAATAAAAAAACGGGAGCCCCTTGCGGGGTTCCCGTTTTTTTTAGCTGAAAGCTTCAAGCCTCAAGCTGCAAGTAAAAGCCTTCAACGTTCCCCGCAGCGTTCAACTTGCCGCTTGAAGCTTGAAGCTTGAAGCTTGTAGCTGCTCTTAAACCGCTTGTAGCTGCTCTTAAAAAAGCACGCGGCTACGAATGGTGCCGTTGATGTGCTGCAGCTTCTCTTGCGCCAGGTCCGAGTACTCGGCGTCGACGTCGATCACCACGTAGCCAACCTTCTCGTTGGTCTGCAGGAACTGACCGGAGATGTTGATGCCGTTTTCCGCGAAGACCTTGTTGATCTCCATCATCACACCCGGAATGTTCTGGTGGATGTGCAGCAAACGGTGCTTGCCAGGGTGAGCCGGCAGGGCCACTTCCGGGAAGTTGACCGACGACACCGACGTACCGTTGTCGCTGTACTTGACGAGTTTTTCCGACACTTCCAGGCCGATGTTGGCTTGGGCTTCAGCGGTGGAACCGCCGATGTGCGGGGTCAGGATCACGTTGTCGAGGCCACGCAGCGGGCTTTCGAAGATGTCGTCGTTAGAGCGCGGCTCTACCGGGAACACGTCGATAGCGGCGCCGATCAGGTGCTTGTCCTTGATCGCGTCGGCCAAGGCGTCCAGCTCAACCACGGTGCCGCGTGCAGCGTTGATCAGGATGCCGCCCTTTTTGATCGCGCGAATTTCCTTCTCGCCGATCATCCACTGGGTTTCAGCGGTTTCCGGAACGTGCAGGGTCACGATGTCGGACATGCCCAGCAGCTCGTTCAGGCTCGACACTTGGGTAGCGTTACCCAGTGGCAGCTTGGTCAGGGTGTCGTAGAAAAACACCTGCATGCCCAGGCCTTCAGCCAGCACCGAAAGCTGCGTGCCGATCGAGCCGTAACCGACGATACCGAGCTTTTTGCCGCGGATTTCGAAGGAGTTGGCCGCGCTTTTGATCCAGCCGCCACGGTGGCAGGAAGCGTTCTTCTCAGGGATGCCGCGCAGCAGCAGGATGGCCTCGGCCAGCACCAGCTCCGCCACGGAACGCGTGTTGGAGTACGGTGCGTTGAACACCGCGATGCCGCGCTCGCGCGCTGCGTTGAGGTCAACCTGGTTGGTGCCGATGCAGAAACAGCCGACTGCCACGAGCTTCTTGGCGTGGTCGAAAACCTCTTCGGTCAACTGAGTGCGCGAGCGAATGCCGATGAAGTGCGCGTCGGCGATCTTTTCCTTTAACTGGGCTTCCGGCAGAGAGCTGGTGATGTACTCAATGCTGGTGTACCCGGAGGCCTTCAGGACTTCGACGGCCGATGGGTGGACGCCTTCCAGAAGAAGGAACTTGATCTTGCTCTTATCGAGAGAAGTCTTGCTCATCTGCGTAAACCTGTGTCCCGGGGAAAAATGGCAGGGAATCGGGTCCTTAAGCTGACCCGGACGGCAGGAAAGCCGTCACCGCAGAAACGCCCTTGGGCTCTGTCCTGCGGGGGCGGTATGCTAGCATACGCGCCCCGCTAAACACCTATTCCTGCGACGTGAAGCGTTCTCAGGATGACCATGAATTGTTCGAGAGTTCTGTCGATGACCCATCCTGCCCTGATTGATGAGCTAAAGGCCCTGGTTGAGCCCGGTAAAGTACTGACCGATGCAGACTCCCTGGAGGCTTACGGCAAGGATTGGACCAAGCACTTCGCACCGGCGCCCACCGCCATCGTGTTCCCCAAGACCATCGAGCAGGTGCAAGCCATTGTCCGTTGGGCCAATGAACGCAAGGTGGCGCTGGTGCCATCCGGCGGTCGCACCGGCCTGTCGGCGGCGGCCGTGGCGGCCAATGGCGAAGTGGTGGTGTCGTTTGACTACATGAACCAGATTCTTGAGGTGAACCTCACCGACCGCACTGCCCGCTGCCAGCCGGGCGTGGTGACCAAGCAGTTGCAGAACGTCGCCGAAGAAAAAGGCCTGTATTACCCGGTAGACTTTGCTTCATCCGGTTCTAGCCAGATTGGCGGCAATATCGGCACCAATGCTGGCGGTATCAAGGTTATTCGCTACGGCATGACGCGCAATTGGGTGGCGGGCATGAAAGTGGTCACCGGCAAAGGTGATGTGCTGGAACTGAACCGCGACCTGATCAAGAACGCCACCGGCTACGACATGCGCCAGTTGTTTATCGGCGCCGAAGGCACGCTGGGTTTTGTGGTAGAAGCCACCATGCGCCTCGACCGTGCGCCCAAGAACCTCACTGCGATGGTGCTCGGCACGACCGACTTCGACTCGATCATGCCGGTGCTGCACGCGTTCCAAAGCAAGCTCGACCTGACCGCTTTTGAGTTCTTCTCCGACAAGGCGCTGGCCAAAGTCATGGGGCGTGGCGATGTGCCCGCGCCGTTCGAAACCGACTGCCCGTTCTACGCGCTGCTGGAATTTGAAGCCACCACCGAAGAAGTCGCCAACCACGCCCTGGAAACCTTCGAACACTGCGTGGAGCAAGGTTGGGTGCTGGACGGCGTGATGAGCCAGAGCGAAACCCAGCTGCATAACCTGTGGAAACTGCGCGAGTATATTTCCGAGACCATTTCCCACTGGACGCCGTACAAAAACGACATTTCGGTGACTGTTTCCAAAGTGCCGGCGTTCTTGAAGGAAATTGACGCGATTGTCGGTGAACACTACCCGGACTTCGAAATCGTCTGGTTCGGCCACATCGGCGACGGCAACCTGCACTTGAACATCCTCAAGCCTGAAAACCTGAGCAAAGACGAGTTTTTCGCCAAGTGCGCCACCGTCAACAAGTGGGTGTTCGAAACCGTCGAGAAGTACAACGGCTCGATCTCCGCGGAACACGGCGTGGGCATGACCAAACGCGATTACCTGAGCTACAGCCGTTCGCCGGTTGAAATTGAATACATGAAGGCAGTAAAAGCGGTGTTCGACCCTAACGGGATCATGAACCCCGGCAAGATCTTCGCTGTTTAACCACCCCCTGAAGGAGTCGTTTCATGAGCTACCAGCACAAGTACGTCGACGGCACCAACATCCATTTTCCGCTGGGCAAAGTGGTGTGTATCGGCCGCAACTACGCCGAACATGCCAAGGAACTCGACAACCCGGTACCGACCGAGCCGTTGCTGTTCATCAAGCCGGGCAGCTGCGTGGTGGCATTGGAGGGTGGTTTTGCTATCCCGACCGAGCGCGGCTCGGTGCACTACGAAGCGGAAATCGCGGTGTTGATCGGCAAGTCGTTGTCGACCAAGCCGAGCCGTGAAGAAGTGCTGGATGCCATTTCCGGCTTCGCCCCGGCATTGGACTTGACCCTGCGCGACAAGCAGGCCGAGCTTAAAGCCAAGGGCTTGCCGTGGGAAATCGCCAAATCCTTTGATGGCGCGGCGGTCATCGCGCCGTTCGTGGTCAGCAGCAGCATCGCCGACGTGACCGATATTGGCATTCGCCTGACCATCAATGGTGAAGTGCGCCAGGACGGCAATAGCTCGCAGATGCTCAACCCGATCATCCCGATGATCCAGCACATGGCCAGCTGCTTCTCGCTGCAAGCCGGTGACGTGATCCTCACCGGCACCCCGGCTGGCGTTGGGCCATTGAACGTGGGTGATGAACTGGTGCTTGAACTGGCAGGCGGCAGCCGCTTCGAAAGCGTGGTTCGCTAAACATCAGGCAAAACCTGATCGCGCTGATCATTCCCACGCTCTGCTGATCGTTCCCACGCTCTGCGTGGGAATGCACCCTGTGACGCTCCGCGTCATCTTTTGCCTGCAGCCGCACGCAGAGCGTCCACGGCGGCGTTACCACGCAGAGCGTGGGAACGATCAAAAAGTCTGAGTTTGCATTTTTTTCACACCTCATCCGGATAATCCCGGCTTTCAGCACGCGGGCTCGTTGATCCTGTGCTATCACCTACAGCTGACTTTCTGGAAAAGCGCTCAATGGCCGTGTCCCTGCCTTCGGTTACACCCAAGTCCCGCTCACGTTTTGCCCTGCGCTGGTATTCCTGGCTGCTTTTGGCCGGGGTGATCGTGTACGGCATTGCCTGGGCCATGCATTGGGATGACCGCGGTGTGCTGTGGGTGGCCGAGCGTTTTGAAACGCCGGCCGAACGGCAAGCCAGCGTGTGGTTGCCGGACTACCACGCGGTGATCGATGGCAAATTGCTGCCGGGCATGGAGAAGGACGAAGCTTCGGACGTGTCCTACAACCCGCAGACCAAAACGCTGTTTTCGGTGATGGGCAAAAACCCTTTCCTGGTTGAGTTGAGCCTGCAAGGTGATGTGCTGCGCAAGATGCCACTCATCGGCTGGAACAACGCCGAAGGCCTGGCGGTGATGGAGAACGGCCTGATGGCCATCGTCGATGAGCGCATGCACACGCTGACCGTGGTGAAGGTCGACGCCAGCACCCAACAACTGAATATCGCTGACTTCAAGAGCTACGACCTCGGCCCGTCCAAGGACCAGAACAAAGCCTTTGAAGGCGTTGCGTGGGACAAGCGCAACCAGCAGATTGTGCTCGGCGAAGAGCGCCCACCGGCGCTGTTTACCTGGAAAAGTGATGGCAGCACGCTGACCGGCGACAAGCAAAAAGTCGCCAACACCGAGCTGGACATGCGCAACCTCTCGGCCCTTGCCGTCGACCCGCGCACCGGGCACTTGCTGGTGCTGTCGGCCGACTCGCATCTGCTGCTGGAGCTGGATGCAAAAGGCCAGCAAGTCAGTTTCATGACCGTGCTCGGTGGCTTCAACGGCCTCAAAAACACCATCCCCCGCGCAGAAGGCGTGACCATGGATGAGGACGGCACGCTGTACATGGTCAGCGAGCCGAACCTGTTCTACCGTTTCGAGAAGCAAAAATAACCCGCGATTACGTCGCATACATCGCCAAGAGCGGCATTTGCCAGACATCAGGCAGCGTTTAAGTTTAAATTCAGACCGGCGTGATATTCATTCGCCACTTTTGACATTGAGCTTGCCTGATGCGTCGACTTGCCCGTCCCAAACCTGCGTTTTTCATCGTGTTATCGCTCGCCCTGGTGGCCTCTGGGGTGGTTGCGCAACAATTGCGTTTATTCGAGCGCGGGTGGTTTAACTGGCAGGCATGGCACCAACCTGCTGATCAGCGCTCTCTTGGCTTGGCTGATTATCGCGTCACCCTGGAAGCCAGGGTGATCGAAGGCCTCGACGACGACGTCTCGGCCCTGACCTACGACCCGGTGCGCAAAAGCCTGTTTACCGTCACCAATAAAAATGCCGAACTGATCGAGCTGTCGCTGCAGGGCACGATTTTGCGGCGCATTCCGCTGGTGGGCTTCGGCGATGCCGAGGCGGTAGAGTTCATCAGTGACAACATTTACGTGATCACTGATGAGAGCCAGCAGCGGCTGATCAAGGTGCACGTGAATGACGACACGCAATTTCTCGACGCTGCCGACGCGGAGCAGATGACCTTGGGTGTACACATCGGTGGCAACAAGGGCTTCGAAGGCCTGGCCTACGACTCAGTGGGCAAGCGTCTGTTTGTGGCCAAGGAACGCGACCCGATGCTGATCTACGAGGTGCACGGGTTTCCGCATTTCAAACCGGAAAAAACCTACTCGGTGCACGTGATCAACAACCCCAAGCGCGATGCCGGGTTGTTTGTGCGCGACCTGTCGAGCCTGCAATACGACGAGCGCAGCGGCCACTTGCTGGCGCTGTCCGATGAGTCTTTTTTGGTGCTGGAACTGGACATCGACGGTCGCCCGCTAAGCAGCCTTTCGCTACTCAGCGGGCGCCATGGCCTGAAAAAACGTGTGCCGCAGGCCGAAGGCATCGCCATGGACGAAGAGGGCAGCTTGTACCTGGTCAGCGAGCCGAACCTGTTTTACGTGTTTAAAAAGTGATCGTTCCCACGCTCTGCGTGGGAACGAGCAGATGACTCAGGCCTTGAGGGTTTTCACGCCTTCGGGGGTGCCCAGCAACAGCACATCAGCCGGGCGCGCGGCGAACAGGCCGTTGGTGACCACGCCGACTATGGCGTTGATCTGCGTCTCAAGCTGCACCGGGTTGGTGATCTGCAGGTTGAACACATCAATGATGATGTTGCCGTTGTCGGTCAACACGCCTTCGCGGTACACCGGGTCGCCGCCCAGCTTCACCAGCTCGCGGGCGACATGGCTGCGGGCCATCGGAATAACTTCTACCGGCAGCGGGAACGCGCCGAGTACCGGCACCAGCTTGCTCGCGTCGGCGATGCAGATGAAGGTTTTAGCCACTGCCGCGACAATTTTCTCGCGGGTCAGGGCTGCGCCGCCGCCTTTGATCAGGTTCAGGTGTGCGTCGCTTTCATCGGCGCCGTCGACGTAAAACTCCAGGTCGCTCACGGTGTTCAGCTCGTACACCGGAATACCATGGCCCTTGAGGCGCGCGGCAGTCGCTTCGGAGCTGGCCACGGCGCCGTCGAACGCGCCTTTGTGCTGGGCCAGCGCATCGATAAAGCAGTTGGCAGTGGAGCCGGTGCCGACACCGACGACGCTCTTGTCGTCAAGCTTGGGAAGGATTAAATCGACGGCGGCCTGGGCCACTGCCTGTTTGAGTTGATCCTGGGTCATGCGGGCTCCGAAACGGGCGGGGAGTTATCGAGGGCGGCGAGTATACCCCAACAAAACCTCGGTATTCGTGTGGTCGCCCGGCCAAACGCTGGGTTAGACTCCTTGGCCCTGCCCACCCGCCCAGTGATGCTTTCCGATGCTTGAACAGTACGTCAAAAAGATCCTCACCTCGCGCGTTTACGACGTTGCCGTAGAAACCCCGCTGCAGACCGCCCGCCAGCTCTCCGAACGCCTCGGCAACAAGGTCTGGCTCAAGCGCGAAGATTTGCAGCCGGTGTTCTCGTTCAAGATTCGCGGCGCCTACAACAAGCTCACCCAACTGAGCGCGCAAGAGCGCGCGCGTGGCGTGGTCACGGCGTCTGCGGGCAATCATGCCCAAGGCCTGGCCCTGGCGGCCAAGGTGCTGGGGGTCAAGGCGACTATTGTGATGCCCAAGACCACCCCCGAAATCAAGGTCGAAGGTGTGCGTTCGCGCGGCGGCAAAGTGGTGCTGCACGGTGACTCCTTCCCCGAAGCCCTGGCCTACTCGCTGAAACTGGTCGACGAAAAAGGCTACGTCTACATTCACCCTTACGATGATCCGCACACCATTGCCGGGCAGGGCACCGTGGCGATGGAGATTCTGCGCCAGCACCCAGGGCCGCTGGACGCGATTTTCGTACCGGTGGGCGGCGGCGGGCTGATCGCCGGTATCGCGGCGTACGTGAAATACCTGCGCCCGGAGATCAAGGTCATCGGCGTCGAGCCCGACGACTCCAACTGCCTGCAAGCGGCGATGGCGGCGGGCGAGCGCGTGGTATTGCCGACGGTGGGGCTGTTTGCCGATGGCGTGGCGGTGGCGCAGATCGGCCATTACACCTTCGAAATCTGCAAAGACTATGTGGACGAAGTGATCACCGTCAGTACCGATGAAATCTGTGCGGCGATCAAAGACATCTACGACGACACCCGCTCGATCACCGAGCCTTCTGGCGCGCTGGGGGTGGCGGGCATCAAAAAATACGTGGAGACCCGCGGCGTCACCGGGCAAAGCCTGGTGGCGATCGACTCCGGCGCCAACGTCAACTTCGACCGCCTGCGCCACGTGGCCGAGCGCGCCGAGCTGGGTGAAGGCCGCGAGGCCATTATTGCCGTGACCATCCCTGAGCAGCCGGGCAGTTTCAAGGCGTTCTGCGAAGCCGTGGGTAAACGCCAGATCACCGAATTCAACTACCGTTACCACACCGGCCGCGAAGCGCACATCTTCGTCGGCGTGCAAACCCACCCGGAAAACGACCCGCGCAGCGCCTTGATCGCCAGCCTCACCGGTCAGGGTTTCCCGGTGCTGGACTTGACCGAAAACGAGCTGGCCAAGTTGCACATCCGCCACATGGTCGGCGGGCACGCGGCTAAAGTCAGCGATGAGCTGGTGTTTCGTTTCGAGTTCCCGGAGCGTCCGGGCGCGTTGTTCAACTTTCTTAACAAATTAGGCGGGCGCTGGAACATCTCTATGTTCCACTATCGCAACCACGGCGCCGCCGACGGGCGTGTGGTCGCAGGTTTGCAAGTACCGGCAGACGAGCGCCATCTGGTGCCAGCCGCGTTGGCGCAAATCGGCTACCCGTATTGGGATGAGAGCGAAAACCCGGCCTACCAGTTGTTCCTCGGTTAAGCGACTACGCTGACTGAGCGGCCTATGCGGCCTGTAAGGAATCGAGACCCATGGAAACGCTGACCACCCTCAAGGTTATCCACATCGCCGCCACCGTGTTGCTGCTGCTAAGCGGCTTCGGCCTGGCGCTGCTGGCGTGGCGCAAGCGCAGCGTCGGCCCGGCGATTACCGTGCAACGCCCGTGGGTGTTTGTGTGGTTGCTGATGGCGGTGTGCATGCTGAGCATGCCGTTTACCGGCTGGTGGCTGGCGCACTTGATCGGCTGGCCGCTGGGGCAAACCTGGATACTCGGCTCCAGCATCCTCTACAGCGTGGCGGCGGTGGCCTGGTTGTGGCTGGTGGCGCGGCTTAATCGCTTGCGCAAAGGCGAGGGCGGCAGCCTGAATTTCACCCTGGTGCTGGCGGTGGTCAGCCTGTTGGGGTTCGTGGCGATTGCCGGGTTGATGGGCGCCAAGCCGGTTTAAGGCTTAGCACCGTGTCGCCTGCATCGGGAGCAAGCCCCCTCCCACATTGGATTGCAGCCCACTGTGACAGCAATCCCTCTCCAGATTGGGTTGCATTGCAAATGTGGGAGGGGGCTTGCTCCCGATGGGGCCATCAGCTTCGCAGCGTAATCACCGGCCAGCCACGCTTCTCGGCTTCGGCACGCAAATTCGGGTCCGGGTCCACGGCCACCGGGTGGGTCACTTGCTCCAATAGCGGCAAATCATTCATTGAGTCGCTATAGAAGTAGCTATCTTGCAAACTGTACCCGGTCTCTTCCAGCCAGCGATTCAAACGCGTCACCTTGCCTTCGCGAAAGCACGGCACATCGGTGCTGCGCCCGGTGTAGCGGCCGTTTTCCATCTCGCATTCGGTGGCGATCAGGGTTTCAACACCCAGCCGCGCGGCAATCGGTGCGGTGACGAAACGGTTGGTGGCCGTGATGATCACCAGCTTATCGCCCGCCGCGCGGTGCTTGGCCAGCAGTTCGGCGGCCAGCGGCAGCATCAGCGGTTCAATACAGTCGCGCATGAAGTCGCGGTGCCATTCGTCAAGCTGGGCCATGTCGGTACGCCCGAGAATCTCCAGGCTGAAGTTCAAATAGGCGGCGTTATCCAGCCTGCCAGCCAGGTAATCCTGGTAAAAGGCGTCGTTGCGAGCCTTATAGGCCACCGGGTCGAGAATCCCGCGTTCACACAGGTAATCGCCCCAAGCGTGATCGCTGTCACCGCCCAGAAGGGTGTTGTCCAAGTCGAATAAAGCCAGGCGCATTGCAGTTACTCGCTGAAAAGTCTGTAAAAAGGCGTCCAGAATACGGTCTTTTCACAAGAGTGCACATAAGGTAAGAAGCCTCGTTGCCGCTTGATGAACCTTTGTGGAACAATGCGACAACATGCGTTTGCGAGGTTGTTGCCGTGATCGACCCCGATGGTTTCCGTCCTAATGTCGGGATTATTCTTACGAATGATGCCGGACAGGTGCTATGGGCTCGCCGAATCAACCAAGATGCCTGGCAGTTTCCTCAAGGCGGAATCAACCCCGACGAAACCCCTGAAGACGCCTTGTACCGTGAGTTGAACGAAGAAGTCGGCCTTGAGCGCGAAGATGTGCAAATTTTGGCCTGCACGCGCGGCTGGTTGCGCTATCGTTTGCCGCAACGTCTGGTGCGTACCCACAGCCAACCGCTGTGCATCGGCCAGAAGCAAAAATGGTTTCTCCTGCGCCTGATCTCGAACGAGCAGCGGGTGCGGATGGATTTGACCGGTAAACCGGAGTTCGATGGCTGGCGTTGGGTCAGCTATTGGTACCCGTTGGGCCAGGTGGTGACATTCAAGCGCGAAGTGTATCGTCGCGCGCTCAAAGAGCTTGCCCCGCGCCTTTTATCGCGCGACTGACGACGGAGTTCGACCCCGAGCCATGCTCAATACGCTGCGCAAGATCGTCCAGGAAGTTAACTCCGCCAAGGATCTCAAGGCGGCGTTGGGGATTATTGTATTGCGCGTCAAGGAAGCCATGGGCAGCCAGGTCTGCTCGGTTTACCTGCTGGACCCCGAGACCAACCGTTTTGTGCTGATGGCCACCGAAGGCCTCAACAAGCGCTCCATCGGCAAGGTCAGCATGGCGCCCAATGAAGGTCTGGTGGGCTTGGTGGGGACGCGTGAAGAACCCCTGAACCTTGAGCACGCGGCCGATCACCCGCGTTACCGCTACTTTGCCGAAACCGGCGAAGAGCGCTACGCCTCGTTCCTCGGCGCGCCGATCATTCACCACCGCCGCGTTGTCGGCGTGTTGGTCATCCAGCAAAAAGAGCGTCGCCAGTTCGATGAAGGTGAAGAAGCCTTCCTCGTGACCATGAGCGCGCAGCTCGCCGGGGTTATTGCCCACGCCGAAGCGACCGGCTCGATTCGCGGCCTTGGGCGTCAGGGCAAGGGCATTCAGGAAGCCAAGTTCGTCGGTGTGCCGGGCTCGCCAGGTGCTGCGGTCGGTAAAGCCGTGGTGATGCTGCCACCGGCTGACCTGGACGTGGTGCCGGACAAAAGCGTCGACGACATCGACGCTGAAATCAAACTGTTCAAGACCGCCCTTGAAGGCGTGCGCGCCGACATGCGCAACCTGTCGACCAAGCTGGCCACGCAACTGCGCCCGGAAGAGCGCGCGCTGTTCGACGTGTACCAGATGATGCTTGACGACGCGTCGCTGGGTAACGAAGTCAAAACCGTGATCAAAACCGGCCAGTGGGCCCAGGGCGCGTTGCGCCAAGTGGTGACTGATCACGTTAACCGTTTCGAAATGATGGACGACGCCTACCTGCGCGAGCGCGCCTCGGACGTGCGTGACCTCGGTCGCCGTCTGCTGGCCTATCTGCAGGAAGACCGCACCACCAACCTGGTCTACCCCGACAACACCATTCTGATCAGTGAAGAACTGACCGCCACCATGCTCGGCGAAGTGCCGGAAGGCAAACTGGTGGGCCTGGTTTCGGTACTCGGTTCGGGCAACTCCCACGTCGCGATCCTGGCGCGCGCCATGGGCATCCCGACGGTGATGGGTTTGGTCGACCTGCCGTATTCCAAGGTCGACGGCATTGACATGATCGTCGATGGCCACCGTGGCGAAGTCTTCACCAACCCCAGCGAGTTGCTGCGCAAGCAATACGCCGAGGTGGTCGAAGAAGAGAAACAACTGGCGCTGGGCCTCGACTCGTTGCGCGAACTGCCGTGCGTGACCCTCGATGGCCATCGCGTGCCGTTGCTGGTGAACACCGGCCTGCTCGCCGACGTCGCCCGCGCGCAGCAACGTGGCGCCGAAGGGGTTGGGCTGTACCGCACCGAAGTGCCGTTCATGATCAATCAGCGCTTTCCGAGTGAGAAGGAGCAGTTGGCGATTTATCGCGAGCAACTGTCGGCCTTCCACCCGTTGCCGGTGACCATGCGCAGCCTCGACATCGGCGGCGACAAGTCACTGTCGTATTTCCCGATCAAGGAAGACAACCCCTTCCTTGGCTGGCGCGGCATTCGCGTGACGCTCGACCACCCTGAAATCTTCCTGGTGCAGACCCGCGCCATGCTCAAGGCCAGCGAAGGCCTGAACAACCTGCGCATTCTGCTGCCGATGATCTCCGGCACGCATGAGCTGGAAGAAGCCTTGCACCTGATTCACCGCGCGTGGGGCGAAGTGCGCGACGAAGGCGCCGACGTACCGATGCCGCCGATTGGCGTGATGATCGAAATTCCGGCGGCGGTGTATCAGGCCAAAGAGTTGGCGCGGCAAGTGGACTTTCTGTCGGTCGGCTCCAACGACTTGACCCAGTACCTGCTGGCGGTGGACCGCAACAACCCACGGGTAGCCGACCTCTACGACTACCTGCACCCGGCCGTGCTGCAAGCCCTGCAACACGTGGTGCGCGACGCGCATGCCGAAGGCAAACCGGTGAGTATCTGCGGTGAAATGGCCGGCGACCCCGCGGCGGCAGTGCTGTTGATGGCGATGGGTTTTGACAGCCTGTCGATGAACGCCACCAACTTGCCGAAAGTGAAGTGGATGCTGCGTCAGGTTGAGCTGAGCATGGCCAAGGATTTGCTCGCCCAATTGATGACTATCGACAACCCGCAAGTTATCCACAGCTCACTGCAACTGGCGCTGAAGAACCTCGGGCTCACGCGGATGATCAACCCGGTCTCCGCAAAAAGCCTCTAGAGCCTATGTGGGAGGGGGCTTGCTCCCGATAGCGGTGTGGCAGTCAGACATTTGTTGGCTGACATTCTGCTATCGGGAGCAAGCCCCTCCCACATAGTTTTGTGGTGTGCCCACTACCACTAGAGGTTGAGTGCTACTTCACCCAGCCGCCCGCCGTGCGGGCCAAAACTGCGTTCGAGCATTTGCCGCGTGCCATCGGCATTCACAATCAACGCCGTGCTCGCCCGCGTCCCATAACTGGGGCTGGCGATAAACACGCTGGATAACAGACTCTCGGTCGCCAACCCCACGCCGGTGTCCGGCAGCTCTGCAAATGGCGCGGTCTGCGGGTCGCTCAGCAGTGCCAGCAAGGCCTGCGGCTGTGGGTTTTCCAGCAGTTCACTCAACGCCGCCTTGGCCTTTAGCAACTTTGGCCACGGCGTATCCAGCCCGGCATTGGACAACCCATAAACCCCGGGCTCCAGGCGCACAGGCTCGGGCTGGTTGGCGTTGTAATGCCACAGCTCATCCGGCGTGCCCACCAGCAGGTTAAACCCGGCATATTCAATCGAACGGCCGTTAACGTCGGCTAAATACTCGCCTATCGGTTGCGAACCACTGAGAAAACGCGCCACCAGCTCGCCGCGAGACTTGCGTGCCGGCGGCTGGTGCGGGTCGCGAATATTCGTCAGCGCAGCAAAACGCCCCGCGGCGTTTACCCCCAGCCAAGTACCGCCCGCTTCCTGGTCCCGACCCGCGTAAACCTCGGGCATATCCGGCCACTGGGCCAGCGGCAGGCTAGGGCGGGCGTAGAATTCATCACGGTTGGCCGCAACGATCAGCGGCTGGGCATGGCCCGGCCGCCAGGCGAAAACTATCAGGCACATCAGGCGATCCCTTTTGTGTTTTCGCTCACTCTACCCACACCGGCGCAGGCGTTCCATCGTATCCAGTTGGGCCGCATGCCTTCCATCCGTTAACATGCCGGTCTTGGTTTAGGGGCCTCCATGGAATTTCTCCTGTATTTGCTGCTAGGTGCGTGTGCAGGCGTACTCGCCGGGCTGTTTGGCGTGGGCGGCGGGATTATCATCGTGCCGGTGCTGGTGTTCAGTTTTACCGTGCAGGGCTTCGACCCGCAGGTGCTGACGCATCTGGCCGTTGGCACGTCGCTGGCGTCGATTATTTTTACCTCGGTGAATGCCGTGCGTGAGCATCACCGGCGTGGCGCGGTGCGCTGGCCGATCTTTGCGTGGATGACCGTGGGCATCCTGATCGGCGCAGGTTTTGGCGCGCTGACCGCCGAGGCGATTTCCGGCCCGAATTTGCAGAAGATTATCGGTGTGTTCGCCCTGGTGGTCGCCGTGCAACTGGCGCTTGAGGCCAAGCCCAAGGCCAGCCGAACGGTGCCGGGCAAGCTCGGCCTGACGCTGGCAGGCACGCTGATCGGCTGGGCCTCGGCGATTTTCGGGATAGGCGGCGGCTCGCTGACCGTGCCGTTTTTAACCTGGCGCAGTGTGCCGATGCAGCAGGCGGTGGCGACTTCATCGGCGTGCGGTCTGCCGATTGCCTTGGCGAGTGCATTAAGTTTCATGATTCTGGGCTGGCATGACCCGCTGTTGCCCGCTCATAGTCTAGGGTTCGTGTATTTGCCGGCGCTGTTGGGCATTGCCCTGACCAGCATGCTGTTTGCGCGTTTTGGCGCGCGCCTGGCGCACCGCTTGTCGCCGCGTTTATTGAAGCGGTTGTTCGCCGCTTTACTGTTTTGCGTCGGTTTGAATTTCTTGCTGTAACGAAGGCTTAATCGCGCACCGGCATGGTCCGGCGCGCCATGACTAATGATTTAACGAGGAGTCGCAATGCTGCCTTACCCGCAGATCGATCCGGTGGCCTTGGCCATCGGTCCGCTGAAAATCCACTGGTACGGGTTGATGTACCTGATCGGCATCGGCGGTGCCTGGTTCCTGGCGTCGCGGCGCCTGAACCGTTTCGACCCGACCTGGACCAAAGAAAAGCTCTCCGACCTGATCTTCTGGCTGTCGATGGGCGTGATCGTCGGCGGGCGTCTGGGGTATGTGCTGTTTTACGACCTGAGCGCCTACATCGCCAACCCGACGCTGATTTTCGAGGTGTGGAAGGGCGGCATGGCATTCCACGGTGGCTTTATTGGCGTGATGATCGCCGCGTGGTGGTTCGGCCGTCGCAACGGCAAGTCATTCTTCCAGTTGATGGACTTCGTTGCGCCGATGGTGCCGATCGGCCTGGGCGCCGGGCGCATTGGTAACTTCATCAACGCCGAGTTGTGGGGCAAGCCGACCGACGTGCCGTGGGCCATGGTGTTCCCGCCGTTCAGCGACCCGGCGCAATTGCCGCGCCACCCGTCGCAGCTCTACCAGTTCGCGTTGGAAGGTGTGGCGCTGTTCCTCATCTTGTACATCTTCTCGCGCAAGCCACGCCCAACCATGGCCGTGTCGGGCATGTTCGCGTTGTTCTACGGAATCTTCCGCTTTATCGTCGAGTTCGTGCGCGTACCGGATGCGCAGTTGGGTTACCTGGCGTGGGGCTGGTTGACCATGGGACAGGTCCTCAGCTTGCCGATGATTTTGGCCGGTCTTGGCCTGCTGTGGTGGGCGTACAACCGCCCGCAACCGATCAAGAACGCGGCGCTTTAAATTCGAATGCGGGGGCGTTTACGTGAAGCGCCCCGGCTTCACCGATACGGGTAATCACATGAAGCAATATCTCGAACTGTTGAACGACGTCGTGACCAATGGCTTGACCAAGGGCGACCGCACCGGCACCGGCACCAAAGCCGTCTTTGCCCGTCAGTATCGGCATAACCTGGCCGACGGCTTCCCGCTGCTGACCACCAAGAAGCTTCACTTCAAAAGCATCGCCAATGAGCTGATCTGGATGTTGAGCGGCAACACCAACATCAAGTGGCTGAACGAAAACGGTGTGAAAATCTGGGACGAGTGGGCCACCGAAGACGGTGACCTGGGCCCGGTGTATGGCGAGCAGTGGACCGCCTGGCCGACCAAAGACGGCGGCAAGATCAACCAGATCGACTACATGGTCGACACGTTGAAGAACAACCCCAACAGCCGCCGCATCCTGTTTCACGGCTGGAACGTCGAGTACCTGCCGGACGAAACCAAGAGCCCGCAGGAAAACGCGCGCAACGGCAAGCAAGCGCTGCCGCCGTGTCACCTGCTGTATCAGGCATTTGTGCATGACGGTCATTTGTCGATGCAGTTGTACATCCGCAGCTCCGACGTGTTCCTCGGCCTGCCGTACAACACCGCCGCCCTGGCCCTGCTGACGCATATGCTGGCCCAGCAATGCGACTTGATTCCTCACGAGATCATCGTCACCACCGGCGACACGCACGCTTACAGCAACCACATGGAACAGATCCAGACCCAACTGGCGCGCACACCGAAAAAGCTGCCGGAACTGGTGATCAAGCGCAAACCTGCGTCGATCTACGATTATAAATTCGAAGATTTTGAAATCGTGGGCTACAACGCCGACCCAAGCATCAAGGCCGACGTGGCTATTTAAAACGGGTGGGAGGGGCAAGCCCCTCCCGCCTTTTTTATGATCAGTGGCCGTGGCTTCTGCCCACGTGCGAAGGCTCAGCCTCGCTGGCCGCGACACTGCCGCTGACTTCCAGCCGCTGCAAAATCCCGCACTGATCCAGATCCGGCCCACCACCGCAGCGTTGGCGCAGGTCGAGCAATTGCTCCTGCAACGCCAACAGCCCATCAATCCGCGATTTCACGTGGTGGATATGTTCATCGATCAACGCATTCACGCTCTCGCACTGGTCCTGAGGGCTGTCGCGTAGCCCGAGCAGGCTGCGGATTTCTCCAAGCGTCATGTCGAGGCTGCGGCAATTGCGGATGAAAATCAGCCGCTCAGTGTGCGCCTGGGTGTACACGCGGTAGTTGGCATCGGTGCGTGCCGGGGGCGGCAGCAGGCCTTCCTTCTCGTAATAACGGATGGTTTCCACCTGACAGTCGGTCAGTTTGGCCAATTCGCCGATCTTCATCGCAGCAATCTCCAAATGGGTGCTTGACCCTATAGTGGCTACAGGGTCTTTACTTGGCAACAGGCACCTTTACGGACGCGACCAGATGAGCGACTCCCTTCACACCCCGCATAAGCATGATCACGAGCATGACCACGATCATGGCCCGAAAAAACTCACGCCTGTGCATGACCACGGCCATGCCGGTTCCTGCTGCGCCAGCACTGCCGCGCCTGCGGTGGTCACGCTGAGCGAAGCGCCTTCCGACGGCGCGCGCCTCAGCACCTTCCGCATCGAAGCCATGGACTGCCCCACCGAGCAAACGCTGATCCAGAACAAACTGGGCAAACTCGCCGGTGTGCAGCAACTGGAATTCAACCTGATCAACCGCATCCTTGGCGTCACCCATGACCTGCCGAGCACTGCGCCGATCATCGAAGCGATCAAATCCATCGGGATGCAGGCGGACCCCATCGAAGAGGGCGTTCCCGCCGCCGCGCCACCCGCGAAGAAACACTGGTGGCCGCTGGCGTTGTCCGGCGTTGGTGCGTTGGCTGCCGAAGTGCTGCATTTCACCAATGCTGCGCCGACATGGGTGATTGCCGTGGTGGCGTTGGTGTCGATCTTCAGCGGCGGCCTCACCACCTATAAAAAGGGCTGGATAGCCCTGAAAAACCTCAACCTGAACATCAACGCGCTGATGAGCATCGCCGTGACCGGCGCGCTGCTGATTGGCCAGTGGCCGGAAGCCGCGATGGTGATGTTCCTGTTCACCGTGGCCGAGTTGATCGAGGCCAAGTCCCTGGACCGTGCGCGCAACGCCATCAGCGGCTTGATGCAGATGACGCCGGAACAGGCCACGGTGCAGCAGGCCGATGGCTCATGGTTGGAAAAAGACGTCAAAAGCGTTGATCTTGGGGCAATCGTCCGGTTAAAACCTGGCGAGCGTGTTGGCCTGGACGGTGAAGTCACCGCCGGTCAATCTTCCATCGATCAGGCGCCGATCACCGGTGAAAGCCTGCCGATTGAAAAAACCGTGGGTGATAAAGTCTTCGCCGGCACCATCAATCAGGCCGGTTCACTGGAGTACAAGGTCACCGCGGCGGCCAACAATTCGACGCTGGCGCGCATCATTCATGCCGTGGAACAGGCTCAAGGCGCGCGGGCGCCAACCCAACGTTTTGTCGACCGCTTCTCGAAGATCTACACCCCGGCGGTGTTCCTGTTTGCCTTGGGCGTGGCGCTGATTCCGCCGCTGTTCATGGCGGGCGTGTGGTTCGACTGGATCTACCGCGCACTCGTGCTGTTGGTGGTGGCGTGCCCTTGTGCACTGGTGATTTCCACCCCGGTGACCATCGTCAGTGGTTTGGCGGCGGCGGCGCGCAAAGGCATCCTGATCAAGGGCGGTGTGTACCTGGAGGGCGGTTACAAGCTCGATTACCTGGCCCTCGACAAGACTGGCACGATCACCCACGGCAAACCGGTGCAAACCGATTACCTGGCGTTGTTCCCCAACGTCGAAGACCGCGCGCCGGCGCTGGCCGCCAGTTTGGCCGGGCGCTCCGACCACCCGGTGTCGTTGGCCATTGCCAAAGCGGCTGTGGATAAAAACCTGCCGAGCCACGTTGTGGATAACTTTGAGGCCCTGCCCGGTCGTGGTGTGCGCGGTGATATAAACGGCGAAACCTACCATTTGGGCAACCACCGTCTGGTCGAAGACCTGGGCCTGTGCTCGCCGGCGCTGGAAGAAAAACTCTTCGCCCTGGAGAAACAAGGCAAGTCGGTGGTGTTGCTGCTCGACAAGTCCGGCCCGCTGGCGCTGTTCGCCGTGGCCGACACGGTCAAGGACAGCAGCCGCGAAGCCATCCAGCAACTGCACGACTTGGGCATCAAAACCCTGATGCTCACCGGCGACAACACCCACACCGCTCAGGCGATTGCGGCGCAGGTCGGCATCGACCAGGCCCAAGGTGATTTGTTGCCGACTGACAAACTGCAAGCCATCGAAACCCTCTACGGCCAAGGCCACCGGGTGGGCATGGTCGGTGACGGCATCAACGACGCCCCGGCCCTGGCCCGCGCCGAGATTGGCTTCGCCATGGCCGCCGCCGGCACCGACACGGCCATCGAAACCGCTGACGTGGCCTTGATGGACGATGATTTACGCAAGATCCCGGCTTTCATTCGGTTGTCGCGGCAAACCTCGAGTATCCTCAAGCAGAACATCGCGCTGGCGTTGGTGACCAAGGCGGTCTTCCTCGCGGTCACCTTCCTGGGCATGGCCACTATGTGGATGGCGGTGTTCGCGGACATGGGCGTGAGCCTGCTGGTGGTGTTCAATGGCCTGCGCCTGTTGCGCAAATAACTGAGGTGAGGGTGGTGTGCTGAGTGCCGAACTGAAGGCGTTTTACAGGGTGGCCCGCCTGGGCAGCATTACCCAGGCGGCGAAAAAACTCGGCCTTAGCCAGCCCACGGTCACCACGCAGATTCGCAACCTCGAAAGCCAGTACGGCGTTGAGCTGTTCTACCGTGGTGGCCGCCGCCTGACCGTCAGCGACGACGGCGCGCGCCTGCTGCCGATGGTCAAGGCGCTGTTGCAGCAAGAAGCCGATATCGAGTTTTTCCTGCGCAACAGTGGTCAGCTCCAGGGCGCGCTGAGGATTGCCGCGACAGCGCCGTATTACATCCTCGACCTGGTTAAAGCCTTTCGCGAACGCCTGCCGCATGTGGAGGTGTCGGTGGAAATCGGCAACTCCCAGTCGGTGCTGGAGGCACTCGAAGAGTACCGGGTGGACGTCGCCGCCTCCTCACAGTTACTTGAAGACCCGCGGTTGATCCGTCGCGTGCTTGGCACCGACCCGCTGGTGCTGGCGGTGCACCGCAATCACCCGTTGGCGGCCTTGGACACTGTGCCGCTCACCGCACTGGCGGGGCATACCTTGCTGATGCGCGAAACCGGGTCCACCACACGGCGCTTGACTGAAGAGATGCTGCAAGGCGCTGGTGTCAGTTACGGCCCACTGCTGGAGATCGGCAGCCGCGAATCGATTCGCGAGGCGGTACTGCGCAATATCGGCATCAGCATCATCGCCCGTCAGGAAGTGCCGCATGACCCGCAGTTACGCGTGCTGACTATCGAGCGCGCACCGCAGATCGCCGAGTATTTGTACTGCCTCAAGGAAAGAAAAGGCGCGCGGCTGCCTGCCGCGTTTCTCGGTTTGGCGCAAGAAATGTCGCCGCTCTGACCGACAAGCCCAATCGCCACACAAACCCACTCTGAATTCCTACACAAATCCACCAATACCACTATCGCCACGTTTTGCCTTTCTGCCACACCAGGGACGCATTGCCTGCCTAGCATGGCCTTCATCAGTTTGATGAGGTGCCTCCATGAACACTGCCCCAACCAACCCCGGCGCGCCGATGACGGTGCGCGGTATCCAGAAGCGCTTCGGCGCCTTCAAGGCGCTGGACAACGTGTCGCTGGACGTCGCCGCCGGCGAGCTGGTGTGCCTGCTGGGCCCGTCCGGTTGCGGCAAAACCACCTTGCTGCGCTGCATCGCCGGCCTGGAACGCCAAGACAGCGGTGAGCTTCACTTGGGTAACCGCGATGTGTCGCAACTGCCGCCTCAGGCTCGCGACTACGGAATTTTGTTTCAGTCCTACGCGCTGTTTCCCAACCTCACCGCTGAAGAAAACATTGGCTATGGCCTGACCGGCAGTGGCCGCGACGAAGTGCGCAAACGCGTCGGCCAGATGCTGGAGCTGGTCGGCCTGGTTGGCAGCGAAAAAAAATACCCCGGCCAACTCTCCGGCGGCCAACAACAGCGCGTCGCCCTGGCCCGCGCGCTGGCGCCTGCGCCTTCATTGCTGCTGCTGGATGAACCGATGTCTGCCCTCGACGCACGTGTGCGCGAGCATTTGTGCAGCGAACTGCGCCAACTGCAGCGGCGCCTGGGCGTCACCACGTTGATGGTCACGCACAACCAGGACGAGGCCATGTTGATGGCCGACCGCATTGCCGTGATGAACAACGGCAAGGTCGAGCAGTACGCCACGCCGCAAGAAATCTACGACCGCCCGGCCACGCCGTTCGTGGCGGAGTTTGTCGGCCAGGGTAACTGGCTGCCGTTCAGCCGCAACAGCGCCAGCCATGCTCAGGTCGGCGGGATGAACATGCGCTTGGCCGACGATGCCAGCGTGGCCAAATCCGGCCGTCTGTTCTGCCGCCCGGAAGCCATCAGCATCAACCCGCTGGGGCATGAAGAAAACCTGTTCCCGGCCAAGGTCTGCGAGATCACGTTTCTGGGCAATCGCTGCCGCATGCGCTTTGAGCTGGAGCAGTTGCCCGGTCACCCGTTGCTGGCCGAACTCGCCCCGGAAGCGATGCCGCGCCTCGGTGCGCAAAATATCTGGGTGGCGCTGCCGCCGCGCAGCCTGCAGGTGTTTGCCTGAGATGGCCGCCGATATGACTCTGCCGCTACCCGGCCACGTGGCGCGCAACGTTTCCCGCGCCGAACTGGGCGACCGCATTTTTGTACTCGGCGGCAAACTCGTCTGGCTGTTGCTGCTCGGTGTCGCCGTATTGCTGCCCTTGCTGGCGATCTTCTGGCGTGGCTTCAGCAGCGAAGCCGGGCAGGGCGGCGGCTGGGTCGCGGCGCGCGAGCTGGTGGCCAGCGATAACTTCCACTGGCTGCTGGGCAATAGCCTGAAAGTTTCCCTCAGCGTTGCGGCCATCGTCGTACCGCTGGCCTACCTGTTTGCCTACGCGCTGCAACGCACGCTGATTCCCGGCAAGGCCATGTGGCGCGGCCTGTCACTGCTGCCGCTGATGGCGCCGTCGATGTTGCCGGGCATTGCGCTGGTGTATCTGTTCGGCAATCAGGGCCTGTTGCGCGGCTTGCTCTCGGACAATATCTACGGCTTCTGGGGCATTGTGCTGGGCGAGGTGATCTACACCTTCCCACACGCCTTGATGATTCTGCTGTCGGCGCTGTCGTTGGCGGACGCGCGTTTGTTCGACGCCGCGTCGAGCATGGGCGCCAGCCCGGCCCGGGCGTTTCGCAGCATCACCTGGCCGGCCACGCGCCAGGCAGTGTTCGCCGCGTTTTGCCTGGTGTTCACCCTGACCATCACCGACTTCGGCGTGCCCGTGGTGGTAGGCGGGGACTACCAAGTGTTGGCGCTGGAAGCCTACAAGGCGGTGGTCGGCCAGCAACAGTTCGGTCGCGGCGCGTTGATCGGCATGGTGTTGCTGCTGCCGGCGCTGTTCAGCTTTGGCGTCGACGCCTGGTTACGCCGCCGTCACGGCGATTCCATGAGCGGCCGAGCGCAAGTCTTCCAGCCCGCGCCGTCGCGCTTGCGGGATGGCTGTTACCTGGCCATCGTGATGCTGATCTGCGCTGCGTTGCTGCTGGTGTTCGGCATGGCGGTGTATTCCTCATTGGTCAAGTTCTGGCCGTACAACCTGTCGCTGTCGCTCAACCATTATCAGTTTGAAGACACCGCGGGCGGCGGCTGGCTGGCCTATCGCAACAGCTTGAAGATGGCGCTGTGCACGGCGTTGATCGGCAGCGTATTGATCTTCACCGGCGCCTACCTGATGGAAAAAACCAAGGGTCAAAAGGGCCTGAACCTGGCGCTGCGCATGCTTAGCTTTGTGCCGATGGCCGTGCCGGGCCTGGTGTTGGGCTTGGGCTATGTGTTCTTTTTCAACCTCAACGGTAACCCGCTGCATGTGTTCTACGGGACCATGACGCTGTTGGTGGTGTGCACCATTGCTCACTATTTGACCACCGCGCAGATGACCGCCACCACCGCGCTGCGCCAGCTCGACAGTGAGTTCGAAGCCGCTGCGCTGTCCCTCAAGGCGCCGCTGTACCGCCACTACTGGCGCGTCACCGTGCCGATTTGCCTGCCGGCGCTGCTGGACATCGTGCGCTACCTGTTTGTGTCGGCGATGACCACCGTGTCTGCCGCGATCTTTCTTTACAGCCCCGACACCATCCTCGCCGCCGTCGCCGTGCTGAACATGGACGACGCAGGCAATGTGGGCGGCGCAGCGGCCATGTCGACCTTGATCCTGTTTACCTCTGCCGGCGTTTCGCTGCTGCTGGCGTGGTGCTCACGTGGCGCGTTGCGCCGCTCCCAAGCCTGGCGCCAAACCGCGCCGGGTCAATAACACCGTCCCTTTTGAGGAATGCACCATGTTCAAGCCCCTGGCGTTAGCCGCTGCTGTGCTCACTGCGTTCAGCCTGAATGCGTTTGCCGCCAAAACCGAGTTGACCGTGTACACGGCCCTCGAAGCCGAGCAGTTGAAGACCTATAAGCAAGCCTTCGAAAAGCAGAACCCGGACGTCGAAATAAAATGGGTGCGTGACTCTACCGGCATCATCACCGCCAAGCTGCTGGCGGAAAAAGACCGCCCGCAAGCTGACGTCGTGTGGGGCCTGGCCGCGTCGAGCCTGGCGATCCTCGATCAGCAAGGCATGCTCAGCAACTACGCGCCCAAAGACCTCGACAAGATCGGCAAGAACTACCGCGACGCTGCCAACCCTCCGGCCTGGGTCGGCATGGATGTGTGGGCGGCGACTATCTGCTTCAACACGGTCGAGGCCGAGAAACAGGGCCTGAGCAAGCCGGTGAGCTGGCAGGACCTGACCAAACCCGAATACAAGGGCAAGATCGTGATGCCTAACCCGGCGTCTTCGGGCACCGGCTTTCTGGATGTGAGCGCCTGGTTGCAGACCTTCGGCGAGAAGCAGGGCTGGCAGTACATGGACGACCTGCACCAGAACATCGGCCAGTACGTTCACTCCGGCTCCAAGCCGTGCAAGCTGGCGGCGTCCGGTGAGTTCCCAATCGGTATTTCGTTCGAATACCCGGCCGTGCAGTTGAAACGCCAAGGCGCGCCGCTGGATATTATTTTGCCCAAGGAAGGCTTGGGCTGGGACATTGAAGCGACTGCCGTGATCAAGGGCACCGCGCACGCGGAGGCAGCGAAACAGCTCGCCGACTTCTCCGCCAGCCCGGCCGCGATGCAGCTGTACAAAGAAAACTTCGCCGTGCTCGCTCAACCGGGTATTGCCAAGCCGCAGACCGAATTGCCGGCTGACTACGAACAGCGGCTGATCAAGAACGACTTTGCCTGGGCCTCGAAAAACCGCGACAGCATCCTGACCGAATGGCGCAAGCGCTATGACGGCAAGTCAGAGAAACAGTAACTGATCATTCCCACGCTCAGCGTGGGAATGCCGCCCTGGACGCTCTGCGTCCGCTCTTGAAAACGTGACGCGGAGCGCCACAGGATGCATTCCCACGCGCAGAGCGTGGGAACGAGAGGAACGCATGAGTAGTGATCTGTTAATCGTCGGCGCGGGCATCCTCGGCCTGTCCCACGCCTTTGCTGCCGCCAAACGCGGCCTCAAGGTCAAAGTATTTGAGCGCAGCGCCACGCCGTTGGGCGCCTCGGTGCGCAACTTCGGCCAGGCGCTGGTCACCGGCCAACCACCGGGGCCGATGCTTGACCTGGCCCGGCAAAGCCGCGACATCTGGGCGCATTGGGCGCAGGTGGCCGGCCTTCAGCTCAAGCGCAATGGCGCGTACCTGTTCGCCCGCACCGAAGCCGAAGAACATCTGCTGGAAGCGTTCTGCGCCGGTCGTGCGCAAGAGCACGGCTACAACGTCGAGCTGCTGCAAGGCGCGGCCATGAACGCGTTGTACGGCGGCCAATTCAGCCATCATCGCGCGGCGCTGCACGGCAAGGACGATCAGCAACTGTATTCGCGTGAAGCGATCCCGGCGCTGATCAACTACCTTCGCAGTCAACTGAACGTGGAGTTTCACTTCTCCACGCTGGTGCGCGATGTAGAACCTGGCCAGTTGCACAGCACGGCGGGCAGCTTTCGCGGTGAGCAGATCATCGTCTGCTCCGGTCACGATTACCAAACCCTGCTGGCCGACGCGATGGCCGAACTCAACCCGAGTATCTGCCGCCTGCAAATGCTGCGTGCGCGGCCGGCAGCCAACTTGAACCTGCAACACGCGTTGCTGACCGGTTTGAGCTGCGTGCATTACGGCGCCTTTGCCGACTTGCCGGAAGCGCTGCCGGTGCAGGCGCAAATCCTGCGCGATGCGCCGCACCTGCATGAACACGGGATTCACCTGCTGATCAGCCCCACGCCGTATGGCGAGCTGATTATTGGCGACTCGCACGACTACGGCAGCGATGCCTCACCGTTCAACGCCGAACAGGTCGATGACTGGCTGATCGAGCTGGCCGAGCAGACCTTGGGTTGCAAGGTAAACGTGGTCGAGCGCTGGCAGGGCGTGTACGGCTCGCGCGGGCCGGGGCCGTTTTCATTCGTGCAGGCGGCACCGGGCGTGAGCGCCGCACTGATGCACACCGGCGTGGGCATGAGCGTGGGGCCGGCGCTGGCCGAGCGTAACATCAGCACTGTGTGGGGCGCGGCGGGATGAACCCTGAGCAGGCAATTGCCGAGGTGTTCGGCTTGTACGAGCAGCACGGCGCGGCGGATTACATCGGCGAGCCGGTGTCGCAGATCGAACACATGTCCCAGGCCGCGCAGTGGGCGATGGCCGAAGGCTTTGACGATGAAGTGGTGCTGGCGGCGTTTTTTCACGACATCGGCCATCTCTGCGGCGAGGGCGGCGCGAACATGGGCGGTTATGGCGTGGTCAGCCATGAGCGTCTGGGCGCGGATTATTTGCGCCGCGCAGGCTTCAGCGAGCGCATTGCCAGGCTGGTGGAATATCACGTGCAAGCCAAGCGCTACCTCATGTTCAGCCAGCCGAACTACTACGCCCGCCTGAGTGAGGCCAGCCGGATTACCTTGGGCTATCAGGGCGGCGTGATGACGGCAGAAGAAGCGCAAGCGTTTGAGCAAGACCCGCTCTACCTGATCAGCCTTCGCCTGCGCCACTGGGATGAGCAGGCCAAGCAAATGCGCGTGCCGCTGCTCGACCTTGAGGTGCTCAAGGCCAAGGCGCGCAAGGTGCTGGCGGCTTAGCTCTGGTCGAGGCGCAGGGCGAGGGCTTTGACCTGTTCCTGGCGCTCGGCCTGGCTCAGTTTGGCGTGGGCGTTAAGCGACGACCATTGCGGGTGAGCACGGGCTTTGTGCAGTGCGTCCGGCAACTTGCCTTCGCGCCAGGTTTTGTCTTGGGGCGTGTCGACCTTGATGCTCTGCAGTGCCGCATGGCCGCGCAGGTTCAGGGCTTTGAGCAGCTGGCGTTGGCGCAGGGCAAGCAGGCGCAGCACGCTGTCGTCGACGGTCAGCTCGCGATGGCCTTTGAGTTTGCCGAGCAAGCGGCTGCCATAGCCGCGCGCCGTTTGCAGCGCGCCACCGGCAATCGCACCGGCAATCGCGGCGGCGCCGAGGGTGAGGCCGCCGACCAGCAGGTCGACACCGGCACCGGCCGCCGCGCCTGCAGCGATTCCGCCGCCGACGCGCACGCCGAGTTGCTTGAGGGTTTCGGGGTTGAACAGGTCATCGCCCCAACGTCCATCGAGCAACGGCAAGTCACTGGCGGCGGCGTCTTGCGGGCGGAAGCCGAACAGTTTGAGCAGGGCTTCCACACACTTTTGTTCGCGCTGGCGCACCGCTTTGCGCAGTTCACCCACCGCCTCTTGTTCGGCTTCGGTGACCACGCTGCGTCGGCACGCGGCGCAGTCGATCAACAGCTCGGCGATCAACCGTGCGGCGCTTTGCTGGCGTGCCTGGCGTTGCGCGTGCTGGTCGAGAATCAGCCGTTCCAACTGCGGTCGCGCGGTTTCCAGGAGCAAGGCGAGGCTTTCATACAGCCGACGTTCACCGTCTTCGGGCGGTGCCACGCTGTCGAAACGCACCAGCGCGTGCAGGCCAAGACGCGCCAGGGCTTCACGCCAGTCCGGCTCGCGGTGGTCGCTGCTGCTGACAAAATTGAGTACCGGCAGCAACGGCTTGCCGCAACTGGCGAGCACTTGCAGCTCGTCGCGGTACTTGGCCAGCACCGGCTCGCGGGCATCGATCACATACAAACCGGCGTCCGAGGCGAGCAGTTGGCGCAGCACCTTGGCTTCTTGTTCAAAACGCTGGCGCGCCTCGCTGCCGTCCAGAAACCGCGCCAGGCGTGCCGGGCCGTCGAGGCGTTCGCCGGGGCGGTCGAGGCGTTCCAGATAATCGAGCAGGGCGATGGCATCTTCCAGGCCGGGCGTGTCGTACAGCTCAAGCAACGCCTCGCCGTCGACCGACAACCGCGCGCCTTCGACGTGCCGCGTGGTGCTGGGGCGATGCGAGACTTCGCCGAAGCCGACGTCACGCGTCAGCGTGCGCAGCAGCGAGGTTTTGCCGACATTGGTGTGGCCGACCACGGCGAGTTTCAGTGGTTTAGTCATGACCGGTCTCCAACCAATTCAGCGGCGCGCAGTCGGCGAAGGGCAGCTCCAGTTGTTGCAGCGCGGCGTGCCAATCACCCAGGCGCTCGGCGTCAAGCGCTTGGCCTGGCGGCGCTTGCAGCAGCCACACGCGGGTCGCGGTGGCGCTGCGCGCCAGTTCGGCGATCAGCGCGAGGCTGCCACGGTCCGGCGAGCGGCGCGGGTCGCAGGCGATAGCCAGCCGCGCGGGTGGGAAGCGGGTGAGTTGTTCCAGCAGTTTGTTACGCGACTCGCGGCTGTCGAGGATGCCGGCATTCTTCACGCTGGCCGGCAGTTTGGGCGGCCAGGCGTGTTGGTCGTCCAGTTCGATGGCCACCAGCAAGGCGCCGTCGCTGTGCAATTCGCTGACGCCGCCGGTGACCGCGTGCAGTTGCTGCGGCGCGGCGTCGTTGACGCCAAGGCGTTCGCTGCTCGGCATGAGGCGCTCGCGCAACGCGCTGTAGCCGGGCAAGTTGAGGTCCAGGCGCAAGGCCGCGCGCCCGCGTTTCCAGCGCCACAGGCACAGCAGGGCGAGGACCAGCCTTGGCAACAGGCCGTAAACCAGCAGCACGCCCACCAGCCAGGTGGCCCAGGCTTGGCGAGGGCTTTCGATGTTCAGGGCGGAATCGCCACTGGCGCGGATCATCTCGACTGTCGGCACATTAAAGCCCAGCAGCGCGGGCAGGCTGCCGAGCGCTTGGGTGACGGCGACAAAGGTGTCAGCGCCGAGCAAGGTGGTTTCCCACACAAAGCCGTAGCGCCGTGTGGCAAGCAGCGTCAGTAAAAACAGCAGGGCGCTGAGCAGCGCCAGCAACCACAGGCTATTGACCAACACACCCACGGCCCAGCGATTGAGTTTTTGGCGCTGCAACAACAGCAGCAACGCTGGCGCTAACTGCGCGGCCTTGGCATCGCGCGCGAGTTTTTCGCTGAGCCATAACCACAGGCGCCCGAGGCTGGCGCCGTGCTCGCCGGCAAACAGCAGGCCCAACGCCCAACTGATTAACAGAATCAGGTTCAGGCCGAGCAAGCTGCCCAAGGCCCAAAACACATTCACCGGCGTCAGGCCGTTGCCCAGCGCGGCAAACGCCAAACCGGCACCGCTGACGATCGCCAGCACCGCCAGCAGCACCAACGCCAAACGCGCGCCTTGCAACCAGCGGGTGAGGGCGGCGCTCAGGCCGTCGCGCTCGGCCAAGTGCAGGGCGCGCTGCTGAATGCGCGTCGGCAGATCGCCACCGGCCGTGCGGGCCAGGCGGTTGGCTTCAAGGTCTTCCAGCGGGCCTGCGTGTTCTTCACGCAGGCGCACGGTTTCTGTCAGCCAGAGTTTTTGCAGGGGGTTCAGTGCTGTCACGCGCCGTCCTGTTGTGTTCGTGAGCCTGGAGCATAACCGCTGTGCAGCCGGTTGGGGAAAGCTGCGCGGCGCTCTGGTATTCTCGTCGGCATGAAAAAAACTCTCCCTTTAAGCCTGATCGCAGCCCTCGGTGAAAACCGCGTGATCGGCGTCGACAACAGCATGCCCTGGCATTTGCCGGGGGATTTCAAATATTTCAAGGCCACCACGCTCGGCAAGCCGATCATCATGGGGCGCAAGACCTGGGATTCGCTGGGCCGACCGCTGCCGGGGCGCTTGAACCTAGTGGTTAGCCGTCAGACCGATTTGGCGCTTGAAGGTGCGGAAGTTTTTCCGTCACTCGACGCAGCCGTCGAGCGCGCCGAGGCGTGGGCGCTGGCGCAGGGCGCGAACGAGCTGATGCTGATCGGCGGCGCGCAGTTGTATGCGCAAGGGCTGGCGCAGGCGGATCGCCTGTATTTGACGCGCGTGGCGCTGAGCCCGGAAGGCGATGCGTGGTTTCCGCAGTTTGATGAGCAGCAGTGGAAGCGGGTGTCGAACGTCGAGAACCCAGCGGAGGGCGAAAAGCCCGCGTACAACTTCGAGGTTTGGGAAAAAGCTTAAAAGCATCGGGAGCAAGCCCCCTCCCACATTGACCGCATGCTCATGTTGGAGCTCGGTCCAATGTGGGAGGGGGCTTGCTCCCGATAGCGGTCTATCAGGCCTGCGCCAACTCGGCATGCTCCTCGGCATGCAACAGGTCTTTATCCGTCTGCCCCATGATCTGGCTGGTAATCGCGCCCGCCGTCATCGAACCGTTGACGTTCAACGCCGTACGGCCCATGTCGATCAGCGGCTCCACGGAAATCAGCAGCGCCACCAGTGACACCGGCAAGCCCATCGCCGGCAGCACGATCAGCGCGGCAAACGTGGCACCGCCGCCTACGCCGGCAACGCCTGCCGAACTCAGCGTCACAATCGCCACCAGGGTAGCGATCCACAGCGGGTCCAGCGGGTTGATGCCCACGGTCGGCGCAACCATCACCGCCAACATCGCTGGGTAAAGACCGGCGCAACCGTTCTGGCCGATGGTGGCGCCAAACGAGGCGGCGAAACCGGCGATGGATTGCGGGATACCCAAGCGGCGGGTCTGCGCCTCAATGCTCAGCGGAATGGCCGCCGCGCTGGAGCGGCTGGTGAAGGCAAAGGTCAGCACCGGCCACACTTTGCGGAAGAACTGCAGCGGGTTCACCCCGGCCAGCGACAAGAGCAGGCCGTGCACCACAAACATCAGGCCCAGCGCCAGGTACGAGACCAGCACAAAACTGCCGAGCTTGATGATGTCTTGCAGGTTGGAACCGGCAACCACCTTGGTCATCAGCGCCAGCACGCCGTAGGGCGTCAGCTTCATCACCAGGCGCACCAAACGCATCACCCAGGCTTGCAGGGTGTCGATGGCGTTGAGCACTTTCTGGCCTTTTTCGACGTCATCCTTGAGCAGTTGCAACGCGGCAACGCCGAGGAAAGCGGCGAAAATCACCACGCTGATGATCGACGTCGGTTTGGCCCGGGCCAAGTCGGCGAACGGGTTGGCCGGCACGAACGACAGCAGCAATTGCGGGATATTCAGGTCGGCAACCTTGCCCGCGTAATCGCTCTGGATCACTTGCAGGCGCGCCATTTCCTGGGTGCCTGCCACCAAACCTTCGGCGGTGAGGCCGAACAGGTTGGTCAAGCCGATGCCGATCAACGCCGCAATCGCGGTGGTGAACAGCAGCGTGCCGATGGTCAGGAAGCTGATCTTGCCCAGCGACGAGGCGTTATGCAGCCGCGCCACGGCACTCAGGATCGAGGCGAACACCAGCGGGATCACGATCATTTGCAGCCACTGTACGTAACCGTTGCCGACCAGGTCGAACCAGCCGATCGAGGCCTTGAGCACGGGGTTACCGTCGCCATAAATAGTGTGCAAAGCCGTCCCAAACAGCACGCCGAGAACGAGTGCAAACAGCACCTTCTTGGCGAGGCTCCATTGGGTACGGCGGGTTTGTGCCAGGCCCAGCAACAGGGCCACGAACACCAGTAAGTTGAGAATCAGGGGCAGATTCATTGAAGCTCCGTTGAGTAGGCAGCCAATCGCGTGAGCTTGCGATTGCAACCGGAAAGCCTAACAGCTTGAAATATATTGATTTAATACCGATATGGAATGGTCACTGTCGTTTCTGGAATAAGCGCATGGCGCTCAGGCACATGCGGTTGGCGCGATCACGACGCAAGCAGTCGCGCTCGGGTGGTGACTGTCATACAGATTTGTTAGCGTCGATGTCTTTGACTCTGGGAGAAATTGCTTATGAAGCTCGCGCCAACACTGCTGGCCGCCGCGTTGTGTCTTGGCCTCGGCAGCCAGGCCTTTGCCGCCACCGAGCTCACGCACTGGCCGGCGCCTGCCGCCAAACAACTGAACGAAATGATCGCCGCCAATGCCAACAAGGGCAACTTCGCGGTGTTCGACATGGACAACACCAGCTACCGCTACGACCTTGAAGAGTCGTTGCTGCCTTACCTTGAAAACAAAGGCCTGATCACCCGCGACACGATGGACCCTTCGCTGAAGCTGATCCCGTTCAAGGACACGGCTGAGCACAAGGAAAGCCTGTTCAGCTACTACTACCGCCTGTGCGAAGTCAACGACATGGTCTGCTACCCGTGGGTTGCGCAGATTTTTGCAGGCTTCACGCTCAAGGAACTCAAGGGCTACGTCGACGAGATGATGGCGTCGGGCAAGCCAGTGCCGGTCACCTACTACGAAGGTGATGTGGTGAAAAACATGGAGGTGCAGCCACCCAAGGTCTTCACCGGCCAAGCTGAGCTATTCAACAAATTGATGGAAAACGGCATCGAAGTGTACGTGATGACCGCCGCTTCTGAAGAGCTGGTGCGCATGGTCGCCGCCGACCCGAAGTACGGCTACAACGTTAAGCCTGAAAACGTCATCGGCGTGAGCACGCTGCTCAAGAACCGCAAGACCGGCGAATTGACCACCGCGCGCAAGCAGATCGCCGCCGGAAAATATGACGAGAAAGCCAACCTCGGCCTGGAGTTGACGCCGTACCTGTGGACCCCGGCGACCTGGATGGCGGGCAAACACGCAGCGATCCTGACGTACATCGACGAGTGGAAAAAACCGGTGATCGTCGGCGGCGACACACCGACCAGCGACGGCTACATGCTGTTCCACGATGTAGACGTGGCCAAGGGCGGCATCCACCTGTGGATCAACCGCAAAGACAAATACATGACTCAGCTCAACGGCATGATGGCCAAGCACGCGGCCGCGCAAGCCAAGGAAGGGCTGCCGGTGACAGCTGACAAAAACTGGGTAATCGTCAAGCCGGACGAGATTCAATAGTGAGTTAAGCACCTCCCACATTGAACCGGGTTCCAGCATAAGAATGCGGTCACCTGTGGGAGTGGGCTTGCTCGCGATAGCAGTCACTCAGCCAGCAACTATATCGCCTGACACTCCGCTATCGGCAGCAAGCCACCTCCCACATTGAACCGGGCTCCGGCATAAGAACGCGGTCACCTGTGGGAGCGGGCTTGCTCGCGATAGCGGTCACTCAGCCAGCAAATATATTGCCTGACACTCCACAATCGGCAGCAAGCCACCTCCCACATTGAACCGGGCTCCGGCATAAGAACGCGGTCACCTGTGGGAGCGGGCTTGCTCGCGATAGCGGTCACTCAGCCAGCAAATATATCGCCTGACACTCCGCCATCGGCAGCAAGCCACCTCCCACATTAAACCGGGTTCCAGCATAAGAACGCGGTCACCTGTGGGAGCGGGCTTGCTCGCGATAGCGGTCACTCAGCCAGCAAATACATCGCCTGACACTCCACAATCGGCAGCAAGCCACCTCCCACATTAAACCGGGTTCCAGCATAAGAATGCGTTCACCTGAGGGAGCGGGCTTGCTCGCGATAGCGGTCACTCAGCCAGCAAATATATCGCCTGACACTCCGCCATCGGCAGCAAGCCACCTCCCACATTAAACCGGGCTCCAGCATAAGAATGCGGTCACCTGTGGGAGCGGGCTTGCTCGCGATAGCGGTCACTCAGCCAGCAACTATATCGCCTGACACTCCGCCATCGGCAGCAAGCCACCTCCCACATTGAACCGGGTTCCCGCATAAGAATCCGGTCACCTGTGGGAGCGGGCTTGCTCGCGATAGCGGTCACTCAGCCAGCAACTATATCGCCTGACACTCCGCCATCGGCAGCAAGCCACCTCCCACATTGAACCGGGTTCCCGCATAAGAATCCGGTCACCTGTGGGAGCGGGCTTGCTCGCGATAGCGGTCACTCAGCCAGCAACTATATCGCCTGACACTCCGCCATCGGCAGCAAGCCACCTCCCACATTAAACCGGGTCCCAACCTGAAAACCCGGTCACCTGTGGGAGCGGGCTTGCTCGCGATAGCGGTCACTCAGCCAGCAACTATATCGCCTGACACTCCGCCATCGGCAGCAAGCCACCTCCCACATTAAACCGGGTCCCAACCTGAAAACCCGGTCACCTGTGGGAGCGGGCTTGCTCGCGATAGCGGTCACTCAGCCAGCAACTATATCGCCTGACACTCCGCCATCGGCAGCAAGCCACCTCCCACATTTGATCTCCACGGGTTTGAAGAATCGAGCAGGCAAAAAAATGCCCCGCACCTGGCGGGGCATTTTTATGAGTGGGCCTTACAGCCCATCCAGCATCGCCTTGTTACGCACGGCGCCTTTGTCGGCACTGGTCGCCAGCAGGGCGTAGGCTTTCAACGCGGTGGTGACTTTGCGCGGACGCTTCTCGACCGGCTTCCAGCCCTTTTTGTCCTGCTCAACCCGGCGTGCCGCCATTTCTTCATCGCTGATCAACAGGTTGATCGAGCGGTTAGGAATGTCGATCAGCACTTTGTCGCCGTCCTGCACCAGGCCAATCGCGCCGCCAGCCGCCGCTTCCGGCGAAGCGTGGCCGATGGAAAGACCCGACGTGCCGCCCGAAAAACGGCCGTCCGTCAGCAGGGCGCAGGCTTTGCCCAGGCCCTTGGATTTCAGGTACGACGTCGGGTAGAGCATTTCTTGCATGCCCGGGCCGCCTTTCGGGCCTTCGTAGCGGATGATCACGATGTCGCCTTCTTTGACTTCGTCCGCGAGGATGCCGCGTACGGAGCTGTCCTGGCTTTCGTAGATCTTGGCGCGCCCTTCGAACACGTGAATCGACTCATCCACGCCGGCGGTTTTAACTACGCAACCGTCCAGGGCGATGTTGCCGTACAGCACGGCCAGGCCGCCTTCTTGCGAGTAGGCGTGCTCGACACTGCGGATGCAGCCGTTTTCACGGTCGTCATCCAGCGTTTCCCAACGGGTGGACTGGCTGAACGCAGTCTGCGTCGGGATACCGCCCGGGCCTGCCTTGAAGAAGGTGTGCACGGCTTCATCGTCGGTTTGGGTGATGTCCCACTTGGCGATGCCTTCGGCCAGCGATTTGCTGTGCACGGTCGGCAGGTCGGTGTGCAACAGGCCGCCACGGGCCAGCGAGCCAAGGATCGAGAAGATCCCGCCGGCGCGGTGCACGTCTTCCATGTGGTACTTCTGGATGTTCGGCGCGACCTTGCACAACTGCGGCACATGACGAGACAAACGGTCGATGTCGCGCAGGTCGAAGTCGATCTCGGCTTCCTGCGCGGCGGCCAGCAAGTGCAGGATAGTGTTGGTGGAACCGCCCATGGCGATGTCCAGCGTCATGGCGTTTTCGAACGCCTTGAAGTTGGCGATATTGCGCGGCAACACCGACTCGTCGTTTTCGGTGTAGTAACGCTTGCACAGCTCGACGATGGTGCGGCCAGCCTGCAGGAACAACTGCTCGCGGTCGCTGTGGGTGGCCAACGTGGAGCCGTTGCCCGGCAAGGCCAGACCCAGCGCTTCGACCAGGCAATTCATCGAGTTGGCGGTGAACATGCCGGAGCACGAACCGCAGGTCGGGCAGGCACTGCGCTCGTATTCCGCGACCTTCTCGTCAGAAGCGCTGGAATCGGCGGCGATGACCATCGCGTCGACCAGGTCCAGGCCGTGCGAGGCCAGTTTGGTCTTGCCGGCTTCCATCGGGCCACCGGAAACGAAAATCACCGGGATGTTCAGGCGCAAAGCGGCCATCAGCATGCCAGGGGTGATTTTGTCGCAGTTCGAGATACACACGATGGCGTCGGCGCAGTGAGCGTTGACCATGTATTCCACGGAGTCGGCGATGATCTCGCGGCTCGGCAGGGAATACAGCATGCCGTCATGGCCCATGGCGATGCCGTCATCCACGGCGATGGTGTTGAATTCTTTGGCTACACCGCCGGCGCGCTCGATCTCGCGGGCGACCAGTTGGCCCAGGTCCTTGAGGTGAACGTGGCCGGGTACGAACTGGGTAAAGGAGTTGGCAATCGCGATGATCGGCTTTTTGAAGTCGTCATCTTTCATCCCCGTGGCGCGCCACAGAGCACGGGCGCCGGCCATGTTGCGGCCGTGGGTGGATGTTTTCGAGCGATAATCTGGCATGGAGCTCTCCGGGCGGCTAATCAGGTGCTAATCAGGTGCTAAAGGGGAAGTGAGCCTCTATTGACGTCTGGAACACTCAGAAAATGGCCGTGTGTCCAAAAGTTGCCACTCGCGTCGCGGGATCGCCGCTTGCTTGGGCCTTGAGCTCATAAACCCGCCGGGGGATGACTGGCGATGAATAGGTCCGATTCTACACCGCTGGCGGCAGGAAGGAATGGCCCGCTTTTAGTGTTGGATGCGGGCGCTGGCGGATTTACACCGTTGGTCGCCGTCAGAGATAAAACCCCCTCTCGTCAGTAGAAGCCTACATGTGCGACGCCTGGCCTTGGCAGATGTTGTTTAGACTCACCGGCTTCGGCCTGCCTATCACCCCAAAGGAAATGGAATGCCCGGTATCAATCGTTTATTAGGGTTTTATCTGCTGATCGGCCTGGTCCAAGGCCTCGTGTTCTATTACTCCGCCGAGCTGTATCGCGCGAGTACAACGCTGTTTTTTGTCACCAACACCCTGATCCTGGTGGGTGGCACCGCGTTGCAGTTGCTCGGGGACAAAGCCCGCCAATGGCGCACTGTGTTACTGACACTGGCGTTCACCTTGCTGATGGGCGGTATGACGCTGTGGCTGTGTTACGGCGACGCGTCTGTGGTCGACAGCCAGTGGGTAATGGCTTGCTGGTGCGTCAGCCTGGTGCTGATCAGTTATATCTGCGCCTGTTTTCTGTACGCCTGGCCTGTCGCCAAGGGGCAGCGCTGGCGCTACGAAGACTTGTTTCAGCAAGCCTGGAACAGCGTGTTCATCGTGCTGTGTGCGCTGATCCTGGTGGGTATGTGCATGCTGCTGCTCGAACTCTGGGCGCAGTTGTTCGTGATGCTGCGCATCGATTTTTTTGAGCGCCACTTCCGGAGCCGGTTGTTCCTGTGCATCAGCCTGCCGCTGGTATTTGCGCTGGGCATGCACTTGGGCTCGCGTAACGACAGAATCATCGGCCAGATGCGTGGCATGCTGCTGGGTGCCTGTCGACTGTTGTTGCCGTTGATTGCACTGATCAGCTTGCTGTTCACCCTGACCCTGCCATTTACCGGGCTTGCCCGGATCTGGGCAACCGGTTACTCCACGCCGATTCTACTGGTACTGGCCGGTGCTCAATTGTTCTTGCTCAACGGCGTGTTCCAGGCGGGTGACCAGCCTCGGCCTTACCCCACATGGCTGACACACTTTATCGCGCTGAGCCTGTTATGCCTGCCGGTGCTCGCCGGCCTGGCGTTTTACTCAAGCTGGCTGCGAGTCGAGCAATATGCCTTGTCGCCGCAACGCTTTATCGCCTTGGCGCTGGCGCTGTTGTGTGGCTTGTATGGTTTGGCCGCAGTGTGGGCGGTGGCGCTGCGTTCGCAGGTCTGGCTGGGCAACTTGCGCAGGACTAACCCGCCGCTGGCGTTGCTGTTTTGTGTGTTGTTGGTGTTGATCAATACGCCGGTACTCGATCCGGTTCGGCTCAGCGTCGACGATCAGGTCCGGCGGCTGCTCGACGGGCGCACTGAGGCTGAAGCGTTCGATGCTTACAACCTGCGCTTTGGTCTTGGAAAGCTCGGTGAGGAGGCGTATGCCAAGTTGCAGGTCGAGCTGGATCAGGCGCGCATTCTGAACGCGCAGGGGCGTAGCGCGTTGCGCGAGAGGATGGATGACACGTCGCTGAGCTACAGCGAGCGGTATATGAAGTCGCGGGCCGCGCGGCCCAAGCCCGAGCTGGAATGGATCGGCGCCAAGCCCACAGGCAGCGAGCAGTTTGTTGATATCAGCTTGAGCCCCGACTCGATTTGCGAGACCGCCTGTGTGCTATGGGCGGTCGACCTCGACGAGGACGGCCAGGATGAAGTGCTGGTCGTGCCCCGTACCCGTTTGCACCATGACACTAAGCCGCCGCGCATTTATGCCTTGGACAAGAACGGCCAGTGGGACAATCGCGGCCCTTTGCTATGGACACAACAGCCGGATGCTTACATAGACACCGAAGTGCTGATTCGCGACATCCGCGAAGGCAAGGTCGCGTTGGTCAAGCCGCGTTACCGGCAATTGCAGTTCAGCGATGGGCTGCTGACTCCCGTGATTCGGGAGCCTTGAACAGCGTGCTACGCGACGCGTGACCGCTCGCCTATCTGCGCATTCAAGGCGAGGCCGATGCCGGCAAGGATCAAAAAGCACAGGCCCAGCGCGGTGATCAAGTTGTCGGTCACAAGGTTGATCAGCAGGCCGGTGGCCGGATTGAAGATGTGGGATCTGGCGTGCTTTTGATCACGGTGTGTCAGCCAATACAGTCATCGACTGATACACCGCCTTCGCGAGCACGCCCGCTCCCACAGTTGATTCGCGCTCTATTGCTTAGCTATTGGGCAACAACCGGCACGTGATGCTCTTGATGTAACGCGTTTCGGCAATTGCCGGGTGCACCGGATGGTCCGGGCCCTGGCCGCCACGTTCGAGCATCTGGATATTGCGGTCCAGGTGGCGGGCGCTGGTCAGCAGGATGTTTTGCAGGTCGTCTTCCGGCAGGTGCATCGAGCACGATGCGCTGACCAGGATGCCGTCCTTGCTGAGCAGGCGCATGGCTTGCTCGTTGAGGCGGCGGTAGGCGCCTTCGCCGTTTTTCATGTCTTTTTTGCGTTTGATGAAGGCCGGTGGGTCGGCGACGATCACGTCGAAGCGTTCTTCGCTGGCTTTCAGTTCTTTGAGGGCTTCGAACACGTCGCCTTCGATGCAGGTCATTTTTTCGGCAACGCCGTTCAGCGCAGCGTTGCGCTCTACGCCGTCGAGGGCGAAAGCGGAGGCGTCGACGCAAAACACTTCACTGGCGCCGAACGCGGCGGCTTGCACGCCCCAGCCGCCGATGTAGCTGTACAGGTCGAGTACGCGCTTGCCTTTGGCATACGGGGCCAGGCGTGCGCGGTTCATGCGGTGGTCGTAGAACCAGCCGGTTTTCTGGCCCTGGATGACGGGCGCTTCAAATTTAACGCCGTTTTCTTCCAGCGCAACCCACTCCGGCACCAGGCCGAAAACGGTTTCGACGTAGCGGTTGAGGCCTTCAGCGTCACGCGCGGCGGAATCGTTCTTGAACAGAATGCCGCTCGGCTTGAGCACTTGGGTCAGCGCGGCGATCACGTCTTCTTTGTGGGTTTCCATGGTCGCCGAAGCGATCTGTACCACCAGAATGTCGCCGAAACGGTCGACTACCAGGCCCGGCAACAGATCGGAGTCGCCGTAGACCAAGCGGTAGAACGGCTTGTCGAACAGGCGGTCACGCAGCGACAGGGCAACATTGATGCGGTGCACCAACAGCGACTTGTCCAGCGGCAACTTGATGTCGCGCGACAACAGGCGTGCGCAGATCAGGTTGTTCGGGCTCATGGCCACGATGCCCAGGGTCTTGCCGCCGGCCGCTTCCAGGATAGCCTGGTCGCCTGCCTGGAAGCCGTGAAGTGGGGTGGCGGCCACGTCGATTTCGTTGCTGTAGACCCACAGGTGGCCGTTGCGCAAACGACGATCGGCGTTGGCTTTGAGACGCAGGCTTGGCAGGGACATGACGTCGCTCCGGAAAAAAGAGCGGGAGTATAGCGTGTTACATCAAATTCGGCGGCGCTGCCGGACATGTGGCCGTTGCTGTTCCCTGTGGCAGCCGGGCTTGCCCGCGATGCTAACGACCATTTGATCGGGGCTCAGTTCGGCTTTTTGAGGTGTCGGTCAGGTTCCCATAGAGGTTAGAATCGCCCCCTAGCCCAGAGTGTGTATTTATGTCCCAAGAGCTTTCCGCCGAACAGATCCAGCAGGCCCTGCAAGGCATCAGCGTGCCGCCTCAACCGCAAATCATGGTGGATTTGCAGATGGAGCAGTACATGCCCGACCCGGACCTGGATGTGATCGCACGGTTGATCTCCCAGGACCCTGGCTTGTCCGGCGCGTTGTTGAAGCTGGTCAACTCGCCGTATTACGGGCTGAGCAACAAGATCGCCTCGATCCAGCGCGCGGTGAACCTGCTGGGCAGCCGTTCGATCATCAACTTGATCAACGCGCAGTCGATCAAAGGCGAGATGAGCGACGACACCATCGTTGCCCTCAACCGTTTCTGGGACACCGCCCAGGATGTGGCCATGACCTGCCTGACGCTGGCCAAGCGCACCGGCTCGCAAGCGGTGGACGAGGCCTACGCACTCGGCTTGTTCCACGATTGTGGCGTGCCGTTGATGCTCAAGCGGTTCCCCAGTTACATGGGCGTACTCGAAGAGGCCTACGCGAATGCCGGCCCCGATTGCCGCGTGGTCGACACCGAGAACAAAACGTTCAACACCAACCACGCCGTGGTCGGCTACTACACCGCCAAATCCTGGCGCCTGCCGGAGCATGTGACCGACGCCATCGCCAACCACCACAATGCCTTGGCGATTTTCAGCGATGAGTCGTCGCGCAACCCTCAGCTGAAAAACCTGTTGGCGATCCTGAAAATGGCTGAACACATCTGCGCGTCCCATCGCGTGCTGGGTAACCAGGCGGTGGACCATGAGTGGAATGCCATTGGCCACCTGGTGCTGGATTACGTGGGCCTGTCGGACTACGACTTCGAGAGCATGAAGTTGTCGATCCGCGAGCTGGGCGCGCACTGACCGTTTTTTCACGAGGTACACATGCCCGAGTTACCAGAAGTCGAAACCACCCGGCGCGGGATTGCGCCGCACCTGGAAGGCCAGCGCGTCAGCCGCGTGGTAGTGCGTGAACGGCGGCTGCGCTGGCCGATCCCGGAAGATTTGGATGTGCGCCTGTCCGGGCAGCGCATCGTGCTGGTGGAGCGGCGGGCCAAGTATTTGTTGATCAATGCCGAAGTGGGCACCTTGATCAGTCACTTGGGCATGTCGGGCAACCTGCGGCTGGTGGAAGTCGGCACGCCGGCGGCCAAACATGAGCATGTGGATATTGAACTCGAATCCGGCCTGGCCCTGCGCTACACCGACCCGCGACGTTTCGGCGCGATGCTCTGGAGCCAGGACCCGCACAACCACGAGCTGTTGATTCGATTGGGGCCGGAGCCGTTGACCGACCTGTTTGATGGCGAACGTTTGTTCACGCTTTCGCGCGGGCGCTCGATGGCGGTGAAGCCGTTCATCATGGACAACGCGGTGGTGGTGGGCGTGGGCAATATCTACGCGACCGAAGCGCTGTTCGCGGCGGGCATAGATCCGCGCCGCGAGGCTGGCGGTATTTCACGCGCGCGTTATTTGAAACTGGCGATTGAGATCAAGCGCATCCTGGCAGCGGCCATCGAGCGCGGCGGCACTACGTTGCGCGACTTTATCGGGGGTGACGGGCAGCCGGGGTATTTCCAGCAGGAGCTGTTCGTTTATGGCCGTGGCGGCGAGGCGTGCAAGGTCTGCGGCGCCGAGTTGCGTAATGTGGTGCTGGGGCAGCGGGCGAGTGTGTTTTGCCCCAAGTGTCAGCGCTGATTGCTGTGTGATGGCTTAAGTCGCCATCAGGAGCAAGCCCCTCCCACACTTGACTGTATCCACACATCCAAATGTGGGAGCTGGCTTGCCTGCGATGAGGCCCTAATGGGCGTCACAAAGTCTCAGGCCTTACCGGTAATCTTGCGGTACTTCTCCATCAACTGCTCTTCCGATTCCGGATGGGCCTCATCCAGCGGAATGCAATCCACCGGGCACACTTGCTGGCACTGAGGCTCGTCGTAGTGGCCGACACACTGAGTGCACAGGTTGGGGTCGATCACGTAGATCTCTTCGCCCTGTGAAATCGCGGCGTTCGGGCACTCGGGTTCGCAGACGTCGCAGTTGATGCAATCGTCGGTGATGATCAAGGACATGGAAACTCCTGCCAGGGCTGTCAGCCAAGGCATCTGAAAACTAATGCGCGCAATTGTGCCGCATTGGCGCCCGCAGTGCGAGCGGGTCTGACCTGTGGCCCGTCAGATCTTGTGGCGAGCGGGCCCTGTGGCGAGCGGGCTCGCCACAGGGCCCGCTTGCTACTACAGAAACTACTTTTTGAAACGCAACGTCAGCGCATCCGCCACAGCCGGGTGCACGAATTTGGTGATATCTCCGCCCAAAGCGGCGATTTCACGAACTAACGTCGAGGAAATAAACGAATAACGCTCCGACGGTGTGAGGAACAAACTTTCCACGTCCGGCGCCAATTGGCGGTTCATGTTCGCCAGCTGAAATTCGTATTCAAAGTCCGACACCGCACGCAGGCCGCGCAGGAACACGTTGGCGTTCTGCTCTTTGGCAAAATGCGCCAGCAGCGTCGAAAAACCCATCACTTCCACGTTGGGCAGGTGTTTGGTGACCTCTCGCGCCAGCTCCACGCGCTGTTCCAGGGGAAACAGCGGGTTTTTCTTGGGGCTGGCAGCGACCGCGATGATCACATGGTCGAACAGGCGAGAGGCGCGTTCGACCAAATCGCCATGGCCTTTGGTAATCGGGTCGAAGGTACCTGGGTACAACACTCGGTTCATCGCGTCGTCCTGGCGGAGTCCGTTGGGGAACCGGATGGTATCGCAGCATTAACGGTGGGCCAAGTCGACTTATGGTCAATGGGGTTTTTCTGCGGTGTTTTGCAGACCAGCGTTACGCGTGCAGTCATGTGTTCAAAGGTCGGGCGGGTCGCTTGGGCTAATAACGCTCGGATTTCTGCTGGCCGGCGTTGGCGGCATCAGCGAATAAACAGCTTCTGAATCAACCTCTGGATCGACTTGCCGTAGGGCGGGTAGATCAACTTCGCCGCGTTCAGGCGCTGTTTCACCAGCACACCTTTGGCTTTGCTGAACGTGAGGAACCCTTCGTGGCCGTGGTAGTGGCCCATGCCTGACGGGCCGATGCCGCCAAACGGCAGGTCGTCTTGAGCCACGTGCAGCAGGGTGTCGTTCAGGCACACGCCGCCGGAATGAGTTTCGTGGAGCACGCGGTTTTGTTCGCGCTTGTTGTAGCCGAAGTAATACAGGGCCAATGGGCGAGGGCGCTGGTTGATGTAGGCAAACGCCTGGTCGATGCCGCGATAAGGCACGATCGGCAGCAAGGGGCCGAAGATTTCGTCCTGCATCACCGTCATCTCATCACTGACATTCAGCAACAGGCTGTGGGCCATGCGCCGTGCCTGGCCCTGGTCGTACAGCGCAATCAGCGTGGCGCCTTTATCGGTCGCGTCCTTGACATAGGCATTCAACCGGGCCAACTGTCGCTCGTTAATGATGGCGGTGTAGTCCGGGTTATCAGCCAAGGTTGGATAAAACCCGCGAACCGCCTTGCTGTAGGCCTCGACGAAACCCTGCACGCGGTCTTCCGGCACCAGCACGTAGTCCGGCGCCACGCAGGTTTGCCCGGCGTTAAGCGCTTTGCCGAAAGCGATGCGCTCGGCGGCGTCTTTGAGCGGTACGTCGGCGGAGACGATGGCCGGCGACTTGCCGCCCAGTTCCAGCGTCACCGGCGTGAGGTGTTCGGCGGCCGCGCGCATCACGTGCTTGCCGATGCTGGTGGCCCCGGTAAATAGCAGGTGATCAAAGCGCAGTTTGGAAAACGCCATGCCCACGTCCGCTTCGCCCAGCACCACGCACACCAGGTCTTCGGGGAAGACTTTGGCCAATAGCGCCTTGAGCAGTTCGCCCGTGGCGGGCGTGGACTCACTGAGTTTGAGCATCACCCGGTTACCTGCCGCCAAAGCGCCGACCAACGGGCCGATGGCCAAGTACAGCGGGTAGTTCCAGGGCACGATTACCCCGACCACGCCCAGTGGCTGGTAGATGACTTTGGCCGAGGCGGGTTGAAACGCGATGCCTACCGCGCGTCGCGATGGCTTCATCCAGCCCTTGAGGTGTTTGCTGGCGTAGTGAATGCCGTGCAGGCTCGGCATCAGTTCGGCGAACAGGGTTTCGTCTGCGCTGCGATGGCTGAAGTCTTGGCTGATCGCATTGATCAACGCTTGGCGTTCGTCGCTGAGCAGGTCGCGCAGGGCCTTGAGCCATTGCTGGCGTTGCGCCGCTGGCGGCATCGGGTTGGCGGCATAGGCGCGGCGTTGGGCGTCGAACAGGTGCTGGAGTTGATCCAGCGCTTGGGAATCTTGCAGGCAGGCAACGTTGGCAGGCATGGCGCAGTTCCCGTGTGTTATAGGTCTGCCTGAGTTTCTAGAGTTATTGCTCTAAATTGTCAAATGCCGTTGCAGCAATATGCGGATTTATCCTGATAAGGATAGGCCGTAAGATGTTCCATCACGTGTACAGAAGCTGATCCCTATGGCACCCCGAGTAAAGACCAGCGAACGCATTGTGCAAACCAGCCTGGAGCTTTTTAACCAGCAAGGTGAGCGCAGCATCAGTACCAACCATATCGCCGCCCACATGGAAATTTCGCCGGGCAACCTGTACTACCACTTCCCGAATAAGCAGGCGATTATCGCCGTGCTGTTTCGCGAATACGAAGCCTTGGTAGACAGCTTCCTGCGCCCGCCTCAAGGCCGCGCAGTGACCGTCGAAGACAAACGGTTCTACTTGCAGGCGGTGCTGGCCGGCATGTGGCGTTACCGTTTCCTGCACCGCGACCTCGAACACCTGCTGGAAAGCGACCCGGAATTGGCCACCGGTTACCGGCGCTTTTCCCAGCGTTGCCTGATTCAGGGCGGCGCCATTTACCAAGGGTTTGTCGACGCCGGCATCCTCACGATGGACCCGGTGCAAACGGAAGCCCTGACCCTGAACGCCTGGATCATCCTCACCTCGTGGGTGCGTTTTTTGTGTACCACCAATGAAAATTCCGCCCACTTGAGCGCCGAGGCGATCAAGCGCGGGGTGTATCAAGTGCTGGTGCTGGAGGCCGGGTTCGTCACGCCCGAAGCGAAAGAGGCGGTGGATGCCTTGTTCAAAGAGTTTTACGTGCCGTTGAACCAGGCACTGGAAGAAGTGAAGTAGGACCTTTCCCGAATCTGTTCACAGGAGTGCCGCATGCCGCTTGCCCAACTGATCAGCCCGCAGCAATTGAACGAGCGCCAACAGCTTGGCGCTCTGGTAATTCTGGATTGCCGTTTTGCCCTGGAAGACACGGACTACGGGCGTTGCAGTTATGCCGAAGGGCATATCGAAGGCGCGCAATATGCCGACCTGGAACGCCACCTCAGTGGCCCGGTGACCAAAGGCGTGACAGGTCGTCACCCGCTGCCGGCGGCAGGCGCGCTGGTTCAGCAACTGCGGGCCTGGGGCGTCAACGCCGACACCGACGTTGTGCTGTATGACGACGGCCCTGGCGCCTTTGCCGCCCGCGCCTGGTGGCTGTTGGCCTGGTTGGGCAAGCGCGAGGGCGTGTTTGTGCTCGACGGTGGCCTGAAGGCCTGGCACTCGGCCGGTTTCCCGCTGAGCCTGGATGCGCCGGTGGTTGAGCCGGGGACTTTCGCGGGTACGCCAGACAACCGCCTGCTGCTGGACGCCGGCCAGTTGCAAAAACGCTTGGGCGAACCCGGCATGACGTTGATTGACGCCCGCGCCCAGCCGCGTTTTCGTGGCGACGTGGAGCCCATCGACCCGATCGCCGGGCACATTCCCGGTGCGCAATGCGCAGCCTTCAATGAAAACCTGGGCAGCGACGGCCGCTTTCTTCCGGCGCCGCAGCTCAAGCAGCGCTTCGCCGCGCAGTTGCAAGGCCGTTCACCGGATGAACTGGTGGCGTATTGCGGCTCGGGCGTAACGGCCTGCCATAACCTGTTCGCCCTGAGCTTGGCGGGTTATCCGTTGGGCAAGCTGTATGCGGGCTCGTGGAGCGAATGGATTACCGACCCGGCGCGGGCAATCGCTACCGGCGACTGATCGTACTGATCGTTCCCACACTCTGCGTGGCAATGCCGGCTTGGACGCTCTGCGTCCCGCTGTAAGCGAATGTATAAGTGACGCAGAGCGTCACGGGATGCATTCCCACGCAGAGCGTGGGAACGATCTACAACCCTGTTGTGACAGTAGCCATTCTGGAATTCGTCGTTCGAGGTAGTAACCTGGCTGTTTCAGCGACCCCTCGACAAACCCCACATGCCCGCCTTTGGCGAGCAACTCGAACTCGGTGCACGCCGACAGTTCGCTGGCCTCGGGCAAGCTGTGGGCGAACACGAACGGGTCGTCGGCGGCCTGGATAATCAACGTCGGCGTGCGGATTTTACCGAGGTAATACCGACTCGACGCGTGGCGGTAATAGTCCTCGGCACTGAGGAAACCGTGCAGTGGCGCGGTCACACGCCCGTCGAAATCCCAGAACGTGCGCATCTTTTCAAGCGAACCGAGTGACTCCAGGGTTTTCAGCCCGTCAGCACGGCCATCCTGTAGAAAACGCCTTTGTTTAACGCGGATATACGCGAGCATCTCGCGCATGAAATGCTTTTGATAAACCCGCGAAAAACCCAGCCCAATGCGGTCGGCGCACTGGTCCAGACGAAACGGTACCGACACCGCTGCCGCGCCTTGCAGTCCGCAGGCCAGCCCGGTTTCGCCCAGGTGCTTGAGCAGCACATTACCGCCCAGCGAATAACCCACGGCATACAGCGGCGCCAGCGGCCGCTTGGTACGCAGGTGTGCAATCGCTGCTGCCAGGTCTTCGCTGGCGCCCGAGTGATAACTGCGTGCCAACAGGTTGGGCTCGCCCGAGCAGCCGCGCCAGTTCAACGCTGCGCTGGCCCAGCCTTGAGCGGCGAGAACCTTTTGCAGGCCGGCCACGTAGGGCGAATTGGACGACCCGGTCAGCCCGTGCAGCACCAGCACCAACGGCGCTTGCGCGTCATGCGGGCCATGCCAGTCAAGGTCGAGAAAATCGCCGTCGTCCAGCCACAGGCGCTCGCGCTGGCGCTCGATATGCGTGGTGGGGCGCAGTAACGGCCCCCACAGCGTTTGCACGTGAGGGTTGCCGAGGCCGAAGGCGGGTTTGAACAGGTCGACGGAAGGGGTCATGAATGTCTCGTTGCGAACAAACGCTCTGTGGTGAGCGGGCTGGTTGTGGCAAGCCCGCTCGCCACAAAAGCGCTTATGCAGCGCTTTCGACAAAACGGTGCCACAGCGCGTAGTAAACCCGCCCGGATTTTTGCTCGCGGTGCAGGCGCCAGCTCCCCGGCAGGCCGAGGGTAGACGGCGCAGTCTCGCTTTCAGTGTAAACCCACGCATCCGCGGCCAGCCATTGGCGCTCTTCCAGCAATGCGCACACGGTGGGCAACAGGTTCTGGTTGAACGGCGGGTCGAGGAACACAACGTCGTATGCGGTGGCCAGCTGGGTTTCCAGGTAACGCAACGCGTCGGCAGTTTGCACCTGGCCGGTGGTGCAGCGCAGGGTGCCCAGGTGTTCCTTGAGGCTGGAAACGGCCACATTGCTCGCGTCCAGCGCCTGGGCCTGGGCTGCGCCACGCGACAGCGCCTCCAGAAACAGCGCGCCGCTGCCGGCAAACGGGTCGAGTACCTTGGCCCCGCCGATATACGGCGCGAGCCAGTTGAACAGGGTTTCACGCACGCGGTCCGGCGTAGGGCGCAGGCCCACGACGTCAGGGAAGCTCAGCTTGCGGCTGCCCCATTCGCCACCAATGATGCGCAGTTGGCCCACACCGTTATGCACGTTGTGGACAGGTTTTTTCGGGCGAGATGAACTGGCCATTAATGCTCCGGAACCCCGAGCGGCTGCTCGGCAGGTTTATCAGTGGGGGGCGGTAGTGGCTTTTGCGCAATCGTCGGGCCGGCGGTCACGATGACCATCTTGTCGGCGCTCAAGTGTTTGTTCATTGCAGCCTTGACCTGCTCTACGGTCAGGGCCTGGGATTGTTTCATGAAATCTTCCAGATAGCTCAACGGCAGGTTGTAGAAACCCATGGCGCCCAACTGCCCGACAATATCGGCGTTGCTCGCGGTCGACAGCGGGAAACTGCCGGCCAGCTCGCGCTTGGCGTCATCCAGCTCTTTTTGCGTCGGGCCGGTCTTGAGGTAGTCGGCCAGCACGTCCTCGACCAGGCGCAGGGTGCCGCCGCTCATTTCGGCGCGAGTCTGCAGGTTGATCATGAACGGGCCACGCACTTGCATCGGCGAGAAACCGGAGTACACGCCGTAGGTCAGGCCGCGCTTTTCACGCACTTCGCTCATCAAGCGGGTGCCGAAACCACCGCCGCCGAGTATCTGGTTGCCCAGCGACAAGGCCGCGTAGTCCGGGTCGGCGCGGTCGATGCCCAATTGGGCGAACAGCAGGTGCGTTTGCTTGGACGGGAACTCGATATGGCTCAGGCCGGCTTTCGGCTCGGTCGGCTGGGCGATCTTCGCCATGGCCGGGCCTTTGGGCAGCGACGCCGACACCTTCGCCGTCATCGCCTCAGCCTCGGCGCGGGTCAGGTCGCCCACCACGGCAATCACCGCATTACCCGCGGCGTAAGCCTTGGCGTGGAACGCCTGCAACTGCGCCAGGGTAATCGCCGGAACGCTCTCGGGCGTGCCTTCGCTCGGGTGCGCGTAAGGGTGGTCACCGTACAGGCGCTTGAACAGTTCAAGGCTGGCCAGCTTGGCCGGGTTCTGCTTCTGGTATTCAAAACCTGCGAGGATCTGGTTCTTGATGCGCGCCAGTGAGCCGGCCGGGAAGGTCGGCTTGCCGATCACGTCATCAAACAGCGCCAGGGCCGCGTCGCGTTTATCGCTGTCGCTCAGGCTGCGCAGCGACACCAGTGCCATGTCGCGGAAAGCGCCATTGCCAAAATCAGCGCCCAGGCCTTCAAACCCGCTGGCGATCTGGCTGACGTCCTTGCCCGGCACGCCTTCGTTGAGCATGGCGTTGGTCAGCAGCGCCACGCCGGGCGTATTGCCGTCCTGGCTGCTGCCCGCGGCGAACAGAATGCGCAGGTCGAACATCGGCAGTTCATGGGTTTCGACGAACAGCACCTTGGCGCCCTCGGCGGTGGTCCAGGTTTGTACGTCGAGCTTGCGGTTGGTCGGCGCCTTGCCGTCCAACTCCGCCAGCGACTGCAGTTTGTTCGTCGATTGAGCCTTGTCCAGCGCCTGGCTGGCGACGGACTCGCTTGGGCGCAGGAAGTACACGGCGCTGGCCGCGATCAGGGTGACGATCACCAGGCCGGGGAAAATCAGGCGGCTGCTTTTGCGATCACTCATGAGCGGTCTCCTCAGGCAAAACATGGGCGACGCTCAAACGTTCGCGGGTGAAATAGGTGCGCGCAGCCTTCTGGATGTCTTCCGGGGTCACGCTTTGCAGGTCGGCCAGTTCAGTGTCCATCAGCTTCCAGGACAGGCCGACGGTTTCCAGCGAGCCAATGGCCGTGGCCTGGCTGGTGATGGAGTCACGCTGGTAGACCACGCCGGCAATCACTTGGGCGCGGATACGCTCAAGTTCTGCGGCGGTCGGCGGCTTGGCTTTTAACTCGTCCAGCAAGCGCCACAGGCCCGCTTCGGCTTGCGCAATGGTCTTTTTCTTTTGCTGGTTCGGTGTGGCAGAAAGGCTGAACAAGCTGTCGCCACGGGTGTACGCGTCGTAGTTGGTAGAGGCGGCGGAAACCAGTTCTTCACCGCGTTCCAGTTGCTCGGAAATACGCGCGCTGTAGCCGCCATCCAGCAGGGCCGAGATCAGGCGCAGGGCTTGCACCGAGCGTTTGTCTTCAGCGGTGGCCAGGCCAGGCACGTTGAAACCAAGAATCACGCTGGGCAGTTGCGTCTGGACATGCATAGTCAGCAAGCGCTCACCGGGCTCAGCCAGTTCCAGCGGGATCTTGGCCGGCGGCACATCACGTTTGGGGATTGGGCCGAAGTAGCGCTGGGCCAGGCTCTTCACCTCGTCCGGGGTGACGTCGCCGACCACCACCAGCGTGGCGTTGTTCGGCACATACCAGGATTGGTACCAGTGGCGCAGCTCTTCAACCTTCATGCGTTCAAGGTCAGCCATCCAGCCGATGGTCGGCGTGTGGTAGCCGCTGGCCGGATACGCCATGGCCTTGAAGCGCTCAAAAGCCTTGGACATCGGGTTGTCGTCGGTGCGCAGGCGGCGCTCTTCCTTGATTACCTCGATCTCGCGGCTGAACTCGTCGGCCGGCAGGCGCAGGCTGGCCATGCGGTCGGCTTCCAGTTCAAAGGCGACGCCCAAGCGATCACGGGCCAGCACTTGGTAGTAGGCGGTGTAGTCATCACTGGTGAACGCATTTTCTTCGGCGCCCAAATCGCGCAGGATCAGCGAGGCTTCACCGGGGCCAACTTTGGCGCTGCCCTTGAACATCATGTGTTCCAGCGCGTGGGACAAACCGGTCTGGCCGGGGGTTTCGTAGCTCGAACCGACCTTGTACCAGACCTGGGAAACCACCACCGGCGCGCGATGGTCTTCGCGCACGACCACCTTGAGGCCGTTATCCAGAGTGAATTCATGCGTGGGTTGTGGGTCGGCAGCCAAAGCTGAAAGGGGCAGACAAACTGTGCCGAGCAGCAGGCCTGCGGCGCGGCGGGCTAGAGCATTCATTCGTTTTTAAACCTGTTGAGCTGCCCGCGTGGTCTTAGCGTCGGCGGGCGAGGAGGTGCTAGGATACTGATCCGATTTGGACACGGCCACTGCGGCAGTCATCTTGTCCAGAATGCAGTTGTAGGAATGTGGGCGTTCGTGCTGGTATTTACCGACGATCCGCCACTTTTCGACGATTTTATCGCTTCAGTCCTATATTGAAACGATTCGTGAAGGCCTCTATTTACGCCTTACAAAATGTTGCGCATGAACAAGCGAGCGTTAAAACAGTCTGTTCTGCATCGAATTTATTTACCGAGGCGCCCTGGCGCATCGCCACTTTGAGATAGCCGTCCTCCATGTTTGGTTCCAACGACGACAAGAAGAGCCCAGCTGCGGCTGGCGAGAAAAAAGGCCTGTTCGGATGGCTGCGCAAGAAGCCGCAGGAAACCGTCGTCGAACAGCCGCAGGTTCAACCTGAGCCAATCCCCGAACCGTTGGTAGACGCCGCGCCGGTTGCCGAAATCCCGGAACCCGTGGTGTTGCCAATGGCCGAGCCGGTGTTGCAGCCGCTGGTTGAGGCAGCGCCTGAACCTGCGCCCGACCACACGCCTTGGCCGACATTGCCGGTGGCTGAAGAGCCCGTGGCGTTGGTTGAAGATGTGCAGGCTGAGCACGTTGCGCCGCCGATTCCGGTCGTGGTTGAGCCGCAGCACGTTGTGGCAGACGTACTGCCAGCCGTCGAAGCGCCTGCGCCAGTAGTCGTCGAGCCTGCGCCCGTTGTAGTGGCTGCTGCCCCCGCAATTATTGAACCGCCGGTTGCGCCTGCGCCTGTCGTGGCTGCCGCCGAAACCAGCAAAACCGGGTTCTTCAGCCGTCTCAAGCAAGGCCTGAGCAAGACCAGCGCGAGCATCGGCGAAGGCATGGCCAGCCTGTTTCTCGGCAAGAAGGTCATTGATGACGAGTTGCTCGAAGACATCGAAACCCGCCTGCTGACCGCCGACGTGGGCGTCGAGGCCACTGCGGTGATCATCCAGAGCCTGACGCAGAAGGTCGCGCGCAAGCAGCTAACCGACGCCGACGCGCTCTACAAATCGCTGCAAGCTGAACTCGCGGCGATGCTCAAGCCCGTAGAAGCGCCGCTGGTGATCACCCCGAACAAACCGTTCGTGATTCTGGTGGTCGGCGTCAACGGCGCTGGCAAAACTACCACCATTGGCAAGCTGGCTAAAAAACTGCAGTTGGAGGGCAAGAAAGTCATGCTCGCCGCCGGTGACACCTTCCGCGCCGCTGCCGTGGAGCAGTTGCAAGTGTGGGGCGAGCGCAACAATATTCCGGTCATCGCCCAGCACACCGGTGCCGACTCCGCGTCGGTGATCTTTGATGCTGTGCAAGCTGCCAAGGCGCGCAACATCGACGTGTTGATCGCCGACACCGCCGGCCGCCTGCACACCAAAGACAACTTGATGGAAGAGCTGAAGAAAGTCCGCCGCGTGATCGGCAAGCTCGACGCAGACGCGCCGCATGAAGTATTGCTGGTGCTCGACGCCGGTACGGGCCAGAACGCCATCAGCCAGGCCAAGCAATTCAACCAGACGGTGCAACTCACCGGCCTGGCGTTGACTAAGCTCGACGGCACGGCCAAAGGCGGCGTGATCTTTGCGCTGGCTAAACAGTTCGGGTTGCCGATTCGTTATATCGGTGTCGGTGAAGGCATCGACGACCTGCGCACCTTTGAAGCCGAACCCTTTGTACAGGCACTGTTTGCCGAGCGGGAGCGTTCATGATTCGATTCGAACAGGTCGGTAAACGCTACGCCAACGGGCATGTGGGCTTGCATGAGCTGAGCTTTCGCGTGCGTCGCGGCGAATTCCTGTTCGTGACCGGCCACTCGGGCGCGGGCAAAAGTACCTTGCTGCGCTTGCTGCTGGCCATGGAGCGCCCGACCACCGGCAAGTTACTGCTGGCAGGCCAGGACTTGGCCACCATCAGCAATGCACAGATTCCGTTCCTGCGCCGCCAGATCGGCGTGGTGTTCCAAAACCACCAGTTGCTGTTCGATCGCACGGTGTTCAATAACATTGCCTTGCCGTTGCAGATTCTTGGACTGTCCAAGGCCGAAATCGTCAAGCGTGTGGATTCGGCTCTGGAGCGCGTGGCGCTGTCGGACAAAACCGATCTGTACCCTGGCGACTTGTCCACCGGCCAACAACAGCGCGTCGGTATTGCCCGCGCCATCGTCCATCGCCCGGCATTGCTGCTGGCCGATGAACCCACCGGCAACCTCGACCCGCGCTTGGCGGCCGAAATCATGGGTGTGTTCGAAGACATCAACCGCCTGGGCACCAGCGTATTGATCGCCAGCCACGACCTGGCACTGATCGCGCGCATGCGCCACCGCATGTTGACCCTGCAACGCGGCCGCCTGATCGGCGACGGGGAGGCCGGCGTATGAGTGCCACTCGCAGCCCTAAAGTGTCCGAGCGCGTGGCGCCGAAACCGGCCGACCCGCAACCACGCAAGAAAAAACGCGACGACGACGACGGCCCGGATTTCAGCACGCTGCTGCGCGCCTGGGTCGAAAGCCATCGCGCCAGCTTGCTCGACAGCCTGCGCCGCCTCGGCAAGCAGCCGGTCGGCAGCTTTTTCACTTGCCTGGTGATGGCCGTGGCCTTGAGCCTGCCGATGGGCTTGTCGCTGCTGCTTAATAATGTCGAGCGTCTGGGCGGTTCCTGGCAGCGCGCGGCGCAGATTTCGCTGTACTTGAACATCGACGCCAGCGCCAAAGACGGCGAGAGCTTGCGCGATGACATCAAGAACCTGCCGGGCGTAGCGGAGGCCGAGTACATCAGCCGTGACCAGGCGCTTGAGGAGTTCCAGCAACAATCCGGTTTGGGCGAGGCGCTTAAAGAGCTGCCGCAGAACCCGCTGCCGGGCGTGGTGCTGGTGACGCCGAATGAAGTCGACAAACCCGCCCTTGAAGCCCTGCGACAAAAACTTGCAGACATGCCCAAGGTGCAACAGGCGCAACTTGATCTAGTCTGGGTAGAGCGCCTGGCTGCGATTCTCAAACTGGGTGACCGCTTTGTGTTCGGTCTGACGGTGCTGTTGGTGTCTGCATTACTTTTGGTGATAGGCAATACCATTCGTCTTCATATTGAAAACCGTCGCACCGAGATAGAAGTGATTAAACTGGTCGGCGGCACGGACAGCTATGTGCGTCGGCCTTTTCTGTACATGGGCGCGCTTTATGGCTTCGGCGCCGGGATTTTGTCCTGGGGCGTGCTGGCGTTCGGCCTGGACTGGCTGAACGACGCGGTCGTCGGGCTTGCCGGTTTGTATGGCAGTGATTTTGCCCTGGCTGGGGTGCCGGTCGCCGATGGATTGAGCCTCTTGCTTGGCGCGGTATTGTTGGGGTATATCGGTGCCTGGATTGCGGTAGCAAGGCATTTACGTGAGCTGGCACCGAAGTAGTTTGAAAGCGTTAACGTCAGATTAATGTGGTTTCGTTTGTATTGACCGTATCAGTGGTTTAGGGAACTTGTCCTACGGTTCTCGGTCAATTTTCGCAGTGCTGAACTGCACGAGTTATGTGAGTCGGAGGTTTTTTCGTATGACCACTTCTATGCAACCTGTTTACGCGTTGGTCCCGGGTGCGAACCTGGAGGCTTATGTGCATACGGTCAACAGCATTCCATTGCTGACGCCCGAGCAGGAGCGAGAACTGGCCGAGAGTCTCTATTATGAGCAGGATTTGGGGGCGGCTCGGCAGATGGTGCTCGCCCACCTGCGTTTTGTCGTACATATCGCCCGTAGCTATAGCGGCTACGGCTTGGCACAGGCTGACCTTATCCAGGAAGGCAACGTCGGCCTGATGAAGGCTGTAAAGCGCTTCAACCCGGAAATGGGCGTGCGCCTGGTGTCGTTTGCCGTGCACTGGATCAAGGCGGAAATTCACGAGTTCATCCTGCGCAACTGGCGCATCGTGAAAGTCGCGACCACCAAGGCCCAGCGCAAGCTGTTCTTCAACCTGCGCAGCCAGAAGAAACGCCTGGCGTGGCTGAACAACGAAGAAGTGCATCGCGTGGCTGAAAGCCTCGGTGTGGAACCGCGTGAAGTGCGCGAGATGGAAAGCCGCCTGACCGGCCATGACATGGCTTTCGACCCGGCCGCCGAAGCGGACGACGACAGCGCTTTCCAATCGCCGGCCAACTACCTGGAAGACCATCGGTACGACCCGGCGCGTCAACTGGAAGACGCCGACTGGAGCGACAACTCCAACCACAACCTGCACGAAGCGCTCGAAGTGCTCGACGACCGCAGCCGCGACATCCTCTACCAGCGCTGGCTGGCGGAAGAAAAAGCTACGCTGCACGACCTGGCGCAGAAGTACAACGTGTCGGCCGAGCGCATTCGTCAGCTTGAGAAAAGCGCGATGAACAAGCTGAAGTTGTCGATCGCCGCCTGACCAGTAGTTTGGTCAACATGTGGGAGGATGTTTGCTCCCGATAGCAGTGCATCAGTCACTTATATATCGACTGACACAACGCCATCGGGAGCAAGCCCCCTCCCACAGTTGTTTTGTGCCGCTTGTAGATGCGATCAAATGTGGGAGCGGGCTTGCTCGCGATGGCGCAATGTCTATCACCGCAAAATGTTAACTGCGCCAGCCCCATTCTCCAGCAAACCCTCTCCCACAGTTGTTTTGTGCCGCTTGTAGATGCGATCAAATGTGGGAGCGGGCTTGCTCGCGATGGCGCAATGTCTACCACCGCAAAATGTTAACTGCGCCAGCCCCATTCTCCAGCAAACCCTCTCCCACAGTTGTTTTGTGCCGCTTGAAAATGCGATCAACTGTGGGAGCGGGCTTGCTCGCGATGGCGCAATGTCTACCACCGCAAATGTTAACTGAGCCAGCCCCATTCTCCAGCAAGCCCCCTCCCACAGTTGTTTTGTGCCGCTTGTAGATGCGATCAACTGTGGGAGCGGGCTTGCTCGCGATGGCGCAATGTCTACCACCGCAAAATGTTAACTGCGCCAGCCCCATTCTCCAGCAAACCCTCTCCCACAGTTGTTTTTTGCCGCTTGTAGATGCGATCAACTGTGGGAGCGGGCTTGCTCGCGATGGCGCAATGTCGATCACCGCAACTGTTAACTGAACCACCCCCATTCTCCAGCAAGCCCCCTCCCACAGTTGTTCGTGTAGTTCAGTCCGACCAGGGCGCTTTGCGGGAATTGTTCAGTTCCACCAGGTAACCATCGCCACCCAACTGGCCCATCTGCTGACGAATCCACGCCGCGCGCTGCGCCACATAGGCCGTTGGGTGGCTGGCGCTCCACACCCGAGGGTTAGGCAGCACCGCCGCCAGGTAGCTGGCCTGCTGGCGCGAAAGCGCTTTGGCGCTCACCCCAAAGTGATGCCGCGCCGCCGCCTCTGCGCCAAACACACCTTCGTCCCATTCCACGCTGTTGAGGTACACCTCAAGAATCCGCTGCTTGGGCCACAACACCTCGATCAGCCCGGTAAACCAGGCTTCCAGGCCTTTGCGCAGATAGCTGCGGCCGGTCCACAGGAACAGGTTTTTCGACACTTGCTGGGTCAAGGTACTGGCCCCGCGAATCGAACCGCCGCGCTCGTTATGCAGCAACGCCGCCTGAATCGCGCCAAAATCAAAGCCCCAGTGCTGCGGGAAGCGCTGGTCTTCACCGGCCATCACCGCCACTTTAAGGTCATCCGAGATCTGGTCCCACGACACCCACGTGCGCTGCAGGTCAATCGGCTCACCGTCGACCCAGGATTCAACCTTGCGCTCTACCATCAGCGCGGTGAACGGCGGCGGCACCACACGAAACAGCAGCACCAGCAGCACGCTGCCGATGGCAAACCATTTCACGACTTTGAGAAAACGCTTGAAGAGGATACGCAGCATAGAGATGGCTTGGCCGAACCCGTTGAGCGGGCCATTATACAGACCAGGCCCTTTGAGTCTGATTGGAGTTCCTCATGCTGCGTAGCTTTCTGATGCTGGCTGCCTTCTTCGGCTTCACCGGCGTTGCCCTGGGTGCCTTTGCCGCCCATGGCCTGAAAAACCGTCTGAGCGCCGAGTACCTGGCGATCTTCCACACTGGCGTGACCTACCAGTTAGTGCACGCGCTGGCGCTGTTCGGCGTGGCGTTATTGGCCGTGCACATTCCCGGCCGACTGGTGACGTGGGCGGGCATCTCGTTTGTCGTCGGTATCTTGCTGTTCTCCGGCAGCCTGTACGCGCTGACGCTGACAGGCATCAGCAAACTCGGGATCATCACGCCGTTTGGCGGGCTGGCGTTCCTGCTCGGCTGGTTCTTCCTGGGCCTCACCGCTTGGCGTTTGCAGCTGACCGCTTGACGCTCGGTGCTGACCTTTAGTGCCAATCGGGCTAGAATGCTGGCCCCTAAAAACGATGGCGGCCCGTGGCATGCGCATTCTGTTGAACGGCGAACCCTTTGAACTGCCCGACGGCGAAACCGTTGCGGCCCTGTTGACCCGCCTGGACTTAACCGGGCGTCGGGTCGCAGTGGAGCTCAATCAGGACATCGTGCCGCGTAGCCAGCACGCCGAGACCGCGCTCACCGAGGGTGACCAGGTTGAAGTGGTCCACGCCATTGGCGGCGGCTAGTCGCCCGCCGAGATTCTGCAGAACCTCACCCTATTTCGAGGATTTCCCATGAGCATCGTTCGTAGCGACAAGCCTTTCGTCTTGGCCGGTCGTACCTACCAGTCGCGTCTTCTGGTGGGCACCGGCAAGTACCGCGACATGGAAGAAACCCGCCTGGCCATTGAAGCCTCCGGCGCCGAGATCGTGACCGTGGCTGTGCGCCGCACCAACATCGGCCAGAACCCGGGTGAACCGAACCTGCTGGATATTCTGCCGCCGGACCGCTACACCATCCTGCCGAACACTGCCGGTTGCTACGACGCCATCGAAGCCGTGCGCACCTGCCGCCTGGCGCGTGAGCTGCTCGACGGCCACAACCTGGTGAAGCTGGAAGTGCTGGCCGACCAGAAAACCCTGTTTCCCAACGTGATCGAAACCCTCAAGGCCGCCGAAACGCTGGTCAAGGAAGGCTTTGACGTGATGGTCTACACCAGCGATGACCCGATCATCGCCCGCCAACTGGCCGAAATTGGCTGCATCGCGGTGATGCCACTGGCTGGCCTGATCGGCACTGGCCTGGGCATCTGCAACCCGTACAACCTGCAGATCATCCTCGAAGAAGCGAAAATTCCGGTGCTGGTGGACGCAGGCGTGGGCACTGCCTCCGACGCCACCATCGCAATGGAGCTGGGCTGCGAAGCGGTGCTGATGAACTCGGCCATCGCCAATGCCCAGCAGCCGATCATGATGGCCGAAGCCATGAAACACGCCATCGTCGCGGGCCGTCTGGCTTACCTCGCCGGGCGCATGCCGAAAAAACTGTACGCCAGCGCCTCCTCGCCGCTGGATGGTCTGATCAAGTAAGAGCCATTGATGACTGAATCAAACGAAACGCCGAACACCGTGGACGAAGGCGACGAGTCCAAGCACCGCCGCATCAAGAGTTTTGTGATGCGTGCCGGTCGCATGACCGAAGGCCAGCAAAAAGGGCTGGAGCAGGGCACGCCGCTGTTCGTCTTGCCGTTGGCCGATGCGCCGGTGGATTACGACCAGGTGTTCGGCCGTTCGGCCCCGCGTTCCCTGGAAATCGGCTTCGGCATGGGCCACTCCCTGCTGGAAATGGCGGCGGCCTCGCCGGAACAGGACTTTATTGGTGTGGAAGTGCACCGTCCGGGTGTCGGCGCGCTGCTCAATGGCGTACTGACGCAAGGCCTGACTAACCTGCGTGTTTACGACTGCGACGCGATCGAAGTGCTCAATCGTTGCATCGCCGACAACAGCCTCGACCGCCTGATGCTGTTCTTCCCGGACCCATGGCACAAGTCGCGCCACCACAAGCGTCGCATCGTGCAAGCGTCCTTCGCGGAACTGGTGCGCAGCAAGCTGAAAACCGGCGGCATTCTGCACATGGCCACCGACTGGGAACCGTACGCGGAGTACATGCTGGAAGTGATGGACGTAGCGCCCGGCTACCGCAATTTGGCCGAAGACGGCAAATGCGTGCCACGCCCGGCTGAGCGCCCGATCACCAAGTTCGAGCGTCGCGGTGAGCGGTTGGGGCATGGCGTGTGGGATTTGAAGTTCGAGAAGCTGGCTTAATTCGTCTTCGACTTGAAATGCAATCAAATGTGGGAGGGGGCTTGCTCCCGATGGCGGTGAATCAGTCACATTGATGTCGACTGTTAATCAGCCATCGGGAGCAAGCCCCCTCCCACATGTGTATCTCCCACAATGTGTATGTGTAGCTGTATCGGCTCGGGGCTCAGCGGCGGTCGGCGACTACGCCGATCAACACCAGCACCACCACCAACACTGGCGCCAGGCTGTAGTTATTGAACTGGCTGAGCCCGCGCACAATCCACGGGGTGGCGTAGATCAACGCCGCGCCGCTGCCGACCATGCACACCAGCGCCATCAACGGTACGCGCAAGGCGCCGGCGATACTGCCCAGGCGCCCTTCAACCCAGCCTTTGATGTCGGCGCCGAACAGCACCAGCAGGCAGCCGACAAGCGCCAGCGAGATTTCCGACAGGTTGCTACGGCTCCAGCGCGACGCGGTGGCGAGCAGGTCGAGTACCCAATCCATTCGATTTCCTTAGAGCGTCAGCTCAAAAACTTCTGCAACAGGTCATTGAGAAAGAGTTGCCCGCGGTCGGTCGCCGCCAGGCGTGACGGTTCGACCTGCATTAAGCCACTTTGTTCTGCCTCTTCGCGTGCTTCAGTGAGGCTCGCCAGATCGAGGCCTGTGCGCTCGGCGTAGAGCCTGGCGTCGACGCCTTCGGTGAGCCGCAACGCGTTCATCAGGAACTCGAACGGCAGCTCGTCGTTGGTCAGTTCTTTCGCGCCGGCCTGAAAGCTTTTGGCCGGGTTCAGGTAGTCCTTTGGCGCGCGGGTTTTCCAGGTGCGCACGATGCGCCCGTCCGGGTGGCTGAGCTTGCCGTGGGCGCCGGCGCCGATACCGATAAAGTCGCCGAAGCTCCAGTAATTCAGGTTATGCCGCGCCGGGCGGCCCGCTTGAGCGTAGGCCGACACCTCGTATTGCGCGTAACCGTGTTCGGCCAGCAGCGCCTGGCCCGCTTCCTGAATGTCCCACAGCGTATCGTCTTCCGGCAGCACAGGCGGCTGGTTCCAGAACACCGTGTTGGGTTCCAGCGTCAGTTGGTACCACGACAAATGCGTCGGTTTGAGGGCGATGGCCTGGCGCAGGTCGTTCAAGGCGTCTTCCAGTGACTGGTCGGGCAAGCCATGCATCAGGTCCAGGTTGAAGTTATCGAACCCGGCCTGACGCGCCATGCCGGCCGCACGCACGGCTTCGTCGCCGTTGTGGATACGGCCCAGCGCCTGGAGTTTTTCCTGCTGGAAGCTCTGGATGCCAATCGACAGGCGGTTGATCCCCAGCGCCCGGTAGGCCACAAACTTCTCTTGCTCAAAGGTCCCGGGGTTGGCTTCCAGGGTGATCTCGATGTCGGCGGCAAACGCAATGCGCGCCTCTACGCCCTCAAGCAAACGGCCCAGCGCGGCGGCGCTGAACAGGCTGGGCGTACCGCCACCAAAGAAAATCGAACTCAGCTCACGGCCGTAAACCGCGTGCAGGTCTTGATCAAGGTCAGCCAGCAACGCATCCACGTACTCTTCTTCCGGCAGCACCTTGCTCGCGGTGTGGGAGTTGAAGTCGCAATAAGGGCATTTGCGCACGCACCACGGGATGTGGATGTACAGCGCCAGGGGCGGCAGCAGCGGCAGTGGCGCCCGCGGTGTTTGCGCGCCGCCGTGGATCAGCGGCTGCGCAGAGGTGTTCTGGGTCATTTCAGTTCAGGCCCAGACGCTGACGCAGCAGCACCATGGCGCGGGCGCGATGGCTGATTTGGTTCTTGTCCGCCGGGCTCAGTTCAGCGCTCGACACATTACGCTCCGGCACCCAGAACAATGGGTCGTAGCCAAAACCCTGTTCGCCGCTGGCGGCGTGCAGGATGCGCCCGTGCCACAGGCCTTCGCAGAGAATCGGCAACGGGTCATCGGCATGCCGCACCAGCGCCAGCACGCACACAAACTGCGCGCCGCGTTGTGCATCCGGCACGTCCTTGAGCGCGTCCAGCAGCTTGGCGTTGTTCGCCGCGTCGCCCTTGCCGTCGGCATAACGCGCCGAGTAAATGCCGGGCGCGCCGCCAAGAAAATCCACCGCCAGGCCCGAGTCATCCGCCAGCGCCGGCAGGCCGGAAATACGCGCGGCATTGCGCGCTTTGAGGATGGCGTTCTCGACGAACGACAGGCCGGTTTCTTCCGGCTCAACCTGGCTGAATTCGCCAATTGAGCGCAGTTGCACGGACTCACCGAGCATGGCCTGGAGTTCTTTGAGTTTGCCGGCGTTATGGCTGGCCAGTACGAGGTGCGTGAGGTTCATTTATTCAGCCGGAAAGAGTTCTTGGACGAAATTGAAACTGTGCGCCTTGCCACCGGTTTCAACGTTGATCGTGAAGGTCCTGAATTCCTGTTGCGGCACCGAATACGGCGCGAGGTAATTGGTCGCGCCTTTTTCGGTGATCTGCTTGAACGTCAGTACTTCGCTCTTGCCGCTCAAGTCTTTGATGGTGCCGGTGACTTGCGCCACCACGGGCGTCACGCCCTTGAACACCGACACATTGATCAAACCCTTGTTCTTGCTGCGCACCACGCCCACCGCCTGCGCGGTTTCGGGCTGCAGGAAGCTGGACGTGAAGGTGTTGTAGCGCACGGTGATGTCGCCAAATTCTTTCTTGCGATCAGGGTCGATAACGTCGGCCGCCATGGCGTTGACGCCAAGCAGTGCGGTCAGTAAAAAAACAGCCAAACGGCTCATGTGCGTCCCTCTTGAAAATGATTAGACGGCAATTTTGTGGTCGGCGAGGCCCGGGCTGCTGACCCGGTAAATACCGATTTCGCCCAACAGATTGGGCCATAGTTTACTCGCCCAGCCGTGGCGGTGCTGTTGATCGACAGCAAGGCGGTTGATCACTTTGGCCTCACGTTCGCCGCACAACGCTTCGAAGTCCTGGAAGGTGCAAAAGTGGATGTTCGGCGTGTTGTACCACGTGTATGGCAGGAAATCCGACACCGGCATCCGGCCCTTGGTGGCCAGGTACCATCGGCAGCGCCAGTGGCCGAAGTTGGGGAAAGTGATGATGCACTGGCGGCCCACACGCAGCATTTCGTCAAGAATGCGGTCCGGGTAATGCACCGCTTGCAGGGCTTGGGTCATCACCACGATGTCGAAGCTGTCGCTGGCAAAGTTGCCGAGGCCTTTGTCCAGGTCCTGCTCGATCACGTTGATGCCCTTGGCCACGCACTGGGCGATGTTGTCCGGGTCGTTTTCCAGGCCATAGCCGGTGACTTGCTTGTTGTCGCGCAGCCAGCTCAGCAGTTCGCCATCGCCGCAGCCAAGGTCGAGCACGCGGCTGCCGGCGGGGATCCAGTCTTGGATGATTTCCAGGTCGGCTCTCATGGCGTTCTCACAAAATGATGCGGTTCATGTAGTTGCTGAAAGCCTGCAGGTAGCGCGGGATCGGAATCAGGAAGGCGTCATGGCCTTGCGGAGCATCGATTTCCAGGTAGCAGACGTCTTTCTTGGCGGCCATCAAGGCGTCGACCAGCTCACGCGAGCGTGCTGGCGAGAAGCGCCAGTCGGTGGTGAACGACATCACGCAGAACTTGGCCGTGGCGCCTTCGAAGGTTTTTGCCAGGTCGTCATCAAAGTTCGCCGCAGGGTCGAAGTAGTCCAGCGCCTTGGTCATCAGCAGGTAGGTGTTGGCGTCGAAACGCCCGGAAAATTCTTCGCCCTGATAACGCAGGTAGCTTTCCACTTGGAACTCGACGCTGTGGAAGTCGTAGTTGAGCTTTTCGCTCTTGAGCCCACGGCCGAATTTCTCGCCCATGGAATCATCCGACAAGTAGGTGATGTGCCCGACCATTCGCGCGAGCATCAAGCCGCGCTTGGGGATCACGCCAGCTTCCTGGAACGAACCGCCATGGAACTCGGGGTCGGTGAGAATCGCCTGGCGCGCCACTTCGTTGAAGGCGATGTTCTGCGCCGACAACTTGGGAGCCGAGGCAATCGCCAGGCAATGGCGTACGCGGTCCGGGTAGCTGATGGTCCATTGCAGCGCTTGCATGCCGCCGAGGCTGCCGCCGATAACGGCAGCCCATTGGCGAATGCCCAGCAGGTCGGCGAGGCGCGCCTGGCTATGCACCCAGTCTTCGACGGTGAGCACCGGGAAGTCTGCGCCGAACGGCTTGCCGGTCTCCGGGTTCAGGCTGCTCGGGCCGGTGGAACCGTTGCAGCCGCCGAGGTTGTTCAGGCTGACAACAAAGAATTTGTCGGTGTCGATGGGCTTGCCGGGGCCGATGCAGCTGTCCCACCAGCCGGGCTTGCGCTCGTCAACGCTGTGGAAACCAGCAGCGTGGTGATGGCCGGACAAGGCGTGGCAGATCAGCACGGCGTTGCTCGCCGTGGCGTTCAGTTGGCCGTAGGTTTCGTAGATCAGGTCATAGGCAGGCAGCGAACGCCCGCAGGCCAGGGCCAGCGGTTCGCCGAAGTGCGCCACTTGGGGCACGACCAGTCCAACAGAATCTTGGGGAAAGGCAGTTGGCATCGACCCTGCTCTCGTTTAAATGAGGCGTAAGTCTAAAGAGCAGTGACCCCAGCGGCAAGCAAAGGCCTGCACCAGTACGCAGATACAAAATGTGGGAGCTGGCTTGCCTGCGATGCAGGCACCTCGGTGTTCCAGTGACACCGCAGTGATTCAATCGCAGCCAAGCCAGCCCCCACACACGCGGCTCGCGAATCAGATCAGCCCGAACAGCTCTTTAGGCATGAACGCATAGTAAGCCAGGCGCGGGATCACCCAGCTTTGCAGCAGTTGGATCGCGATAAACGCGAAAATCGGCGAAATATCCAGGCCACCGAGGTTGGGGATCAACCGACGGAAAGGCGCCAGCACTGGCTCGGTAATTTGGCCCACCAGCTCGGCACCAGGGCTGCGGCTGCCCGGTGCGACCCACGAGAGGATCACGCTGATGATCATTGACCAGAAGATGATTTTCAAAAACAGCGAGAAAATGCCGATCAGGCCCCATGGCAACAGCAGCACGGTGAAGGCCTGGTAGCCGCTGAGCATCAGGATCACCACAAACAGCGCAATCTGCAGCAGCAACGCCAGCACCAGCGACGACATGTCCAGGCCGAACAGGCTCGGGATCACTCGGCGCAACGGCTTGAGCAGCGGTTGGGTGGCCTTGACCACGAACTGGCAGAGCGGGTTGTAGAAGTTCGCCCGCACCAGTTGCAGGATAAAACGCATCAGCACGATCAGCAGGTACAGGCTGCCCAAGGTCTGGATGATGAAAATGGCAGCGTCATTGATTCCGAGCATGTTGGTTTCCTATGAAGGGGACGACTATTTGCCCAGTTGCTCGGCCATTTCAGCCGAACGATGCGAGGCAGCACCCAGTGCTTTTTCCACCAGGGCTTCAAAGCCTCCGGCCTGGAACGATTCGATGGCAGCCTGCGTGGTACCGCCTGGCGAGGTTACGCGGCGGCGCAGCTCGGCAGCGTCCACTTCGCTGGACACCGCCATTGTCGCAGCGCCCAGCGCCGTTTGCTCGGCCAGTTGCTCGGCAATTTCGCGTGGCAGGCCCAGCTTCACGCCAGCGGCGGTCATGGCTTCGATCAACAGGAAGAAGTAGGCCGGGCCGCTGCCGGACACGGCGGTGACCGCGTCCAGTTGCTGCTCGTGTTCCAGCCACACGGCGATGCCCACCGCAGACAACAGTTCTTGCGCCTGATCACGCTGTGCGGCGTTGACTTCGGCAGTCGCGTACAAGCCGCTCACGCCCTTGCGCAGCAGCGCCGGGGTGTTGGGCATGCAGCGCACGATGGGTTGAGCACCGAGCCATTGGGTCATGCTGGCGCAGGTAATACCGGCGGCGATCGACACCACCAACTGCTGCGGTTGCAGGCTCGGGCGCAGGCTTTCGCACACGGCCTTCATGGCTTGCGGCTTGACCGCCAGCACGATGACGTCAACGCCCTGGATGGCCTCGGCGTTGTCGGCAAACGTTTCAATGCCGTGCTCGGCGCTGACGCGGGCGCGGGTCTCGGCGCCCGGGTCGCTGGCGCGGATCTGCGCGGCTTCCAGGCCTTTGGCCCGCAGGCCACCGATCAGACTGGCCGCCATGTTACCGGCGCCGATAAAGGCAATACGCGTGTTGCTCATGACAGGTCCTTATTCAGAGGGAAGTCAGCCATTTACGGCTGGCCGTAGTCGCGGGCGCCAAACAGCGCGGTACCGATCCGCACCCACGTGGCGCCTTGGGCGATGGCCGACTCAAGGTCTTCGCTCATGCCCATGGAAAGTGTGTCGAGCGGCAGGTTCAAACTGGCTTGCAACTGGCGCACCGTGGCGAACGCGGCGTCTTGCGCGGCGCGGTCGTCCGTCGGCTCAGGGATTGCCATCAGGCCACGCAGCTTCAGGCGCGGCAGGGCGCTGATCGCATTGGCCAGGGCCGGCAGGTCGGCGGGCGTACAGCCGGACTTGCTGGCTTCGCCACTGACGTTGACCTGAATGCAGATATTCAGCGGCGGCAGGTCGGCCGGGCGTTGTTCGGACAGGCGTTGTGCGATTTTCAGGCGTTCCACGGAATGCACCCAAGCGAAGTTCTCGGCGATAGCGCGCGTCTTGTTCGATTGAATGGGGCCGATGAAGTGCCAACTCAAGGGCAGATCGGTTAATTCGGCCTGTTTGCCCAAGGCTTCCTGAAGGTAGTTCTCGCCAAAATCGCGGGCCCCGGCGGCAAACGCTTCGCGCACGGCTTGCGCGGGTTTGGTCTTGCTCACGGCCAGCAGGTGAATGCTGCTTTCGTCACGTTGCACGGCGTGGGCCGCGGCACGGATACGTTCGCTAACCAAGCCAATGTTGTCTGCTATCGTCGACATTCAAGATGCACCCGTGGATATGGAGTCCGCGGCATTCTACTGGAAATGGAAAGCCCTATGGATATCACTGAATTGCTCACGGCCAGCGTGCGCCGTGGCGCCTCCGACCTGCATTTGTCGGCCGGGCTGGCACCGATGCTGCGCGTCGATGGTGAGGTCTGGCCGCTGGATGGGCCGGCGCTTTCACCGCCGCAAGTTGCGGACTTATTGAGCCCTTTGCTCAGCCAATACCAACAAAAGGATTTCGAAACATCTCTTGAAACGGATTTTGCCTTTGAACTGCCGGGCGTGGCGCGGTTCAGGGTGAATGTGTTTAAGCAGGATCGCGGCATGGGCGCGGTGTTTCGTACGATTCCGGCACAGGTACGAAGCCTCGAAAGCCTGGGGCTGGGGCCTGTGTTTCAGCGCATTGCCGAGTTGCCGCGCGGCCTGGTGTTGGTCACCGGGCCTACCGGGTGCGGCAAGTCCACCACACTGGCGGCGATGATCGACTACCTCAACCGGCACCGGCGTCAGCACATCCTCACCCTGGAAGACCCCATCGAATTTATCCACACGCCGCAGCTGGCATTGATCAACCAGCGGCAAGTGCACCGCGATACCCACAGTTTTTCGGTAGCGCTGCGTTCGGCGCTGCGCGAAGACCCGGATGTGATTCTGGTGGGCGAGTTGCGTGACCTCGAAACCATCCGCCTGGCGCTGACCGCGGCCGAGACCGGGCATCTGGTCTTTGGCACCTTGCACACAACCTCGGCGGCGAAAACCGTAGACCGGCTGGTCGATGTATTCCCGGCGGGGGAAAAGGCCACGGTGCGCTCGATGCTGTCTGAGTCGTTGCAGGCGGTGGTGGCCCAGGTGCTGGTGAAGAAGGTCGGCGGCGGGCGAGTGGCGGCGCACGAAATCATGCTGGGCACGCCGGCCATTCGTAACCTGATTCGCGAGGACAAGGTGGCGCAGATGGTTTCAGCGATTCAGACCGGCGGGGCGCTGGGCATGAAGACGCTGGACATGAGCTTGAAGGCGTTGGTCGGCGAGGGGCTGGTTAGCCTGGAAGACGCGCGCGGGCAGGCGAGGGTGCCAGCAGACCTATGAAGTGGCTCGGCAACTGAAATCAAATGTGGGAGGGAGCAAGCGCCCTCCCACATGTTTTACCGCATTCAGCCCGGTATCAGCGCTGCACAATCCGCAGATTGCTTTGTTCTTTAGGCAGAACACGTTTGGCAACCACGTAGTTCTTGTCCCAGAACGGCTTTTTCAGCGTGTCGATGCTCACCGCTTTGCCACGGCTTGGGGCGTGGATAAAGCGATCGTTGCCCATGTAGATGGCAACGTGGTTGACCTGGCGGCTCTTCAATTTGAAGAACAACAGGTCGCCCGGTTTCAGGTCTTTGCGATCAACCTTCATCCCGTGGCCGGCGGCCATGGCGTTGGAGGTGCGTGGCAAATCCACCGCTTTTACGTCATTAAACGCATATTTCACCAAACCACTGCAGTCGAACCCTTTACTTGGGCTGCTGCCGCCCCAACGATAAGGAGTGCCGAGCACGTTAACGGCGCGGCTGAGGACGTTGCTGCTTTGCTTGGTGTTAACCGCCATAAGACCGGGAGTGGCTTTGCCGTTGTGGGCCTTGCTCAGTTGAGTTGGGCGTTTAACAGTCAGCTTTGCGGTTTTGGCAGTGCCTGGAGCGCTATGAACTTTAGGGGTAAAACCGTTAACGTTAGGAAGTCGTTGCTCACGATTGGTGGCGTGGGCGGCCAGTGGCATTAATAGGCAGATGGTTAGCCATGTCTTGAAAAATGGTCGCATTCGGCGTGGCTCTTTTAGGTTTGCGCGCAACTTTATAACAGCTTTTTGTGTCGTTCTCAGGCCGTTTGTCGACTGAACCCTGGGGTCAAATTCGTTAAAACGCGACGAATTGGCGCTATTGTCCGACAGAAGTCAGGTGGCATAAGGCTTTGCGGGAAGGACGATACCATTTGCCGTGCGTCGGGCGCCCGTAAAAAAGTCACAAAGAAAATGAAAAAATTTATCTATCGAGGCAAAAGAGGTACGTCATGAACACCTATCGACAGGATTATTCGCAGCAAGACACCCACAGCAAGGTGATTGGTTACCTGCTCTGGATTTTGGGTTTTACCGGGGCGCATCGTTTTTATTACGGCAAGCCTGTGACCGGGACGATCTGGTTTTTCACCTTTGGCTTGTTCGGTATCGGCTGGCTGATCGACTTGTTCCTGATCCCGGCGATGGACCGTGAAGCGGACCTGCGTTTTACCGCCGGGCCTATCGAATACAACGTGGCCTGGATACTGCTGGCGTTCCTGGGTGTGTTCGGTGTGCACCGCATGTACCAGGGCAAATGGATCACCGGCCTGATCTACCTGTTCACCGGCGGTTTGTTTCTGGTAGGGGTGCTGTATGACTTCTGGACGCTGAACACGCAGGTGTCGATACGCAATGCCGAGCGCATCGGCGGGCGCTGAGTCTGTTGATCATTCCCACGCAGAGCGTGGGAACGATCGCTATCAGGCCTGGTAGCTGATTCGCCCATCCACCAGGGTGTACCGCACCGTCGCCGGCAGGCTATGGCCGATGAACGGGCAGTTCTCACCTTTGGACAGCCACTGTTCACCGGCCACTGTGGAGCGGGCCGGATCAAACAGCACCAGATCCGCCGCCGCGCCCACCGCCAACTTACCCGCCGGCAAACGCAGCGCTTCGGCTGGGCCTGCGCTCAGGCGTGCCAGCAACGTCGGCAGGTCGAGTAAACCGTCTTGCACCAACGTCATCGCCAATGGCAGCAACAGCTCGACGCTGCTGATGCCGGGCTCTGTCGCGCCAAATGGGGCCAGCTTGGCATCCCGCTCGTGCGGTTGGTGATGGCTCGAGATCGCCGAGATCACACCCGACTTCACTGCCGCACGCAACCCGTCGCGGTCAGCCAGGGTGCGCAGCGGCGGCTGCACGTGGTACAGGCTGGAGAAGTCGATCAGCGCTTCATCGGTCAAAATCAGCTGATACAGCGCCACATCCGCCGTCACCGGCAGGCCGCGCGCCTGAGCTTGGGCGATCAGGGCGACGCCGCGAGCGCTGGTCAGCTGGCTGAAGTGCGCGCGTACGCCACTTTGTTCCACCAGCAGCAGGTCGCGGGCCAGCGCCACGGTTTCTGCGGTTTCCGGGATGCCCGGCAGGCCGAGGAAGCTGGCCACCGCGCCTTCATGCGCCAAACCGCCTTCGGCCAAGTCGCGGTCTTGCGAGTGGAAGATCACCGTCAAATCGAACGTGGCCGCGTATTCCAGCGCGCGGCACAGTGTGCGGGTGCTGCGAAAGCCTTCCAGGCCGTTGCCGAAGGCCACGCAACCGGCGTCGCGCAGGGCGATCAGTTCAGCGAGTTGTTCGCCTTCCAGGCCTTTGCTCAGGGCGCCGATAGGGAACACTTTGCAATTGCCGGCTTCGCGGGCGCGGTCGAGGATCAGCTCGGTCACGGCCGAGGTGTCCAGCACCGGCTTGGTCTGCGGCGGGCAGCACAGGCTGGTCACGCCACCTGCAGCGGCGGCACGGGTTTCACTGTTGATGTTGCCTTTGCGGCTGTAACCCGGCTCGCGCAGGGCGACGTTCAGGTCGACCAGGCCCGGCGCGGCCACCAAGCCTTTGGCGTCTATGACCTGGCTGGCGCTGAAACCGCTGGGGGCGGCGCCGATGGCGATGAGCTTGCCGGCTTCCAGATGAAGGTCGGTAACGTGATCCAGGCCACTGGCCGGATCGATGACTCGGGCGCCAAGAATGCTGAGCTTCACTGGGCCTTCTCCTGCTCGAATTGACGTTGCGCGGTTTGCCCGCTCATGGCCATGGACAGAACCGCCATGCGTATGGCGATGCCGTAAGTCACTTGGTTCAAGATCACCGACTGCGGGCCGTCGGCCACCGCCGACTCAATCTCCACGCCGCGGTTGATCGGACCTGGGTGCATCACGATGGCGTCCGGTTTGGCGCCGGCCAAGCGCGCGGTGGTGAGGCCGAACAGGCGGTAAAACTCGCCTTCGCTCGGCAGCAGGCCACCTGACATGCGCTCGCGTTGCAGGCGCAGCATGATCACCACGTCCACACCCTTGAGGCCTGCGGCCATGTCGGTGTAAACCTTCACGCCGTACTGCTCGATGCCGACGGGCAGCAGGGTTTTCGGTGCGATCACGCGGATATCCGGGCAACCCAGGGTTTTCAGGGCCAGCATGTTCGAGCGCGCCACCCGCGAATGCAGGATGTCGCCGACGATGGCCACCGAGAGGTTTTCAAAGCCGCCTTTGTGCCGACGGATCGTCAGCATGTCGAGCATGCCTTGGGTCGGGTGGGCGTGGCGGCCGTCGCCGCCGTTGATGATCGCCACCTGCGGGCACACGTGTTCGGCGATGAAATGCGCGGCGCCGGAGTCGCCGTGGCGCACCACGAACATGTCGGCGGCCATGGCTTCCAGGTTGCGCAGTGTGTCGAGCAGGGTCTCGCCCTTGCTCGCCGACGAGGTCGACACGTTCAGCGTGATCACGTCGGCGGACAGGCGCTGGGCCGCCAGTTCAAAGGTGGTGCGGGTGCGGGTCGAGTTCTCGAAGAACACGTTGCAGATGGTTTTGCCGCGCAGCAGCGGGACCTTCTTCACCGCTCGGCCACCGACTTCGAGGAACGAGTCGGCAGTGTCGAGAATTTCAGTGAGCAGTTCGCGGGGCAAACCGTCGAGGGACAAGAAGTGTTGCAACTGACCCTGAGCATTGAGCTGCAGCGGGCGCTTGGCATCTAAAGGCGTCATCGCGGGGACTCTTTACAAGGCGGTTTAAAGGGCAAGGTCTTGCAGTTCGAGTTCGAGCGGCGTGGGACCGGACAATTTTACCCGCTGGTGGGCTGAAAGCGACAGCGTGGCACCGACCACGTCCGGGCTTATCGGCAATTCGCCAGCCTCAAGGTCAAGCAAGCACACCAGTGTCACGCTGGCGGGGCGGCCGTAGTCGAACAGTTCGTTCAGGGCGGCGCGGATGGTGCGGCCGCTCATCAGTACGTCATCGATCAGCACCAGGTGCTGGCCTTCGATTTCGAACGGCAGCGCCGATGGCCGCACTTGCGGGTGCAGGCCGTTCTGGCTGAAGTCATCGCGATAAAACGACACATCCAGCGTGCCCAGTGGCGAATCGCTGCCCAGTTCTTCCAACAACGCCTGGGCCACCCACACACCACCGGTACGAATGCCGATAAAACGCGGTTCGCTGATGGCACGCTGTTGCAGGTGCGCCTTGAGGCTAGTTGCCATCTGGCTGATCAGTTCGGCGGGATTGGGCAGGCTCATGGTGGCTCCTTCAAGGCCTTGCGTAGCGAGGTGGCCGCAAGGTCCGGGCTCAAACGTAAAAAGACGCGGCAAGCCGCGTCAGTCAGGATTCAAATAACGCGGTGTTTTCGTCCAGCCAACCTTGCAACAGCAGAGCGGCGGCGATGGCGTCCACGGGGTTGTCGCGGTAGCTGCCTTTTTGCCCGCCACGGTCGCGGCGCTCACCTTTGGCTTCAAAGGTGGTCAGGCGTTCGTCGTGGGTATAGAAGGGCAGGTTGTAGCGGCCATTCAGGCGGCGCGCGAACTTTTCGGCGCGCAGGCACATCTCGCTCGGTGTGCCGTCCATGTTCAACGGCAGGCCGACCACCACCGCGTCGGGCTTCCACTCCTTGATCAGCGCTTCGACCTGGTTCCAGTCCGGCACGCCGTTCTGGGCTTTGAGGGTGCACAGTTCGCGGGCCTGGCCGGTAATGACCTGGCCGACCGCTACGCCGATCTGTTTGGTGCCGTAGTCAAACCCAAGGATCAACCGCAAAGCCATCAGGCGTGCCCTGCCTGGCTGGTCAACAGGCTGAGGTTGACGCGCAGCTTGGCCGCCGCCGCTTCCAGGCGCGCCTCGCTTGCGGTATTGAACAGGATGTCGGCGTCGAAAGGGCAGGTCAGCCAGGCATTGTCGGCCAGCTCGGCCTCCAGTTGCCCGGCTTCCCAGCCGGCATAGCCGAGGGTGATCACGCTTTGCTCAGGCCCGATGCCGTCCGCGATGGCGAACAATACGTCTTGGGACGTCGACAGCGACACGCCGTCAAGGTCCACCGTGGCCTGGAACGTCGGCCCGGTGCGGTGCAGCACAAAACCGCGATCAGTCTGCACCGGCCCACCGTTGTAGATCGGCACGTGTTGGCAACGCGCTGGCGGGTCGATTTCGGGGCGCAATTGCTCAAGAATATCCGCCAGGTTCAGCGTTTGCGGGCGATTCACCACCAACCCCATCGCACCATTGGCCGTGTGCTCGACAATGTAGGTCAAGGTTTGCGCAAAGTTCGGGTCTGCCATATGCGGCATGGCGATCAAGAATTGATGCTTGAGGTAGGTCGGGCTGACATTTTTCATGTCCTCTAGTGTGGCGTTGGAGTGGCGAACTGACAAGCTGGAGTTAACGAAACCTGTGGCGCTCGCCACAACAAGCCCGCTTGCCACAGTGGGCAGCATTACCGCAGCCAACAGGGCTCTTGCGCCTTTAATTGCTCGACAGGCGGTCGCCCCGGGCGAATTTCCAGGTGCGGATAATTTCCAGGCGGTCGACGTCGTTCAGGTCGCCGGTGAACGGCGCGAAAGGCGCGGCCAGGCGCACGATGCGCTGGGCGGCTTGGTCGAGCAGCGGCTGGCCGGATGACTCCAGCACCTGCACTTCGTATAACGAACCATCACGGTTGATCGACACCAGTAAGCGCAAATTGCCATAGATTTGCTGGCGTCGGGCCTCGTCCGGGTAATTGAGGTTGCCGATGCGTTCGACCTTTTTGCGCCACTCGTCCTTATACCAGGCACCTTTGTCGCGCATGGTCGAGGCGGCGTTCAGCCGGTAGATGCGCGGGCGTTTGGCATACAACTGTTGCTCGTTGGCCAATTCCGCCTCAAGGCTGGAGATCTCGTCGGAAAGCTGCGAGCTGTCGAAAGTCGGTGCCGGTTTAACCGGCTCGGGCTGCGGCTCGGTCTTGGTTTTCTCGCGCTGGGTCGGGGCTTTTTGCGGTTTGGGCGCGACGGTGGTGACTGCGGCCTTGGGCGCAGCCTGCTTGACCTCGGGCTTGGGCGTCGGCGGCGGCGAGACTTTATTCACCTTGTTGTCCTGGAAAGGCGCCACTTCGGTGGTTTTGGGCACGGCTTTTTTGTCGAGCGTACCGCTGCCTTGCTGGTTGTCCTGAGCCAGAAAGTCGGCCTTTTCGGGCTTTTTTTCGCTCTTGAACGTGGCGAGGGTGATTTCCAGGGTTTTGCTGATTTGCTTGGGTTCGGCAAAGGTGAAGCCCAAGCCGAGCAGCAACGCGAGGTGGATCAGTGCCGCCAGGAACAGTGTAAATCCGAGCCGATCAGCCGGGCGCACGCCGCTTCGGGAGAGTTCGGGGGGCAGATCGGACGGGAGCGTCATCACAAAAAAACCAACATCGCGCGTTTCACAGGTTGCGCATGATAACGCAATGTTGGTTTTTAGCTTCAAGCGACAAGTTACAAGCCGCGAGCTTGTACGCGGTTCGCCTTAAGCTTGCGGCTTGCGGCCTGCGGCTTGCAGTTTTGCATGTATGGCTGCCATCAGCATTTCGCCGATGTTCGTGCCAAATGCGTTGTCTATCTCGCGAATACACGTCGGGCTGGTGACGTTTATTTCGGTAAGGTTCTCACCGATTACGTCAAGTCCTACAAACAGCAGGCCTTTTTCCCGCAGGGTTGGGCCGACTTGGGCTGCAATCCAGCGATCTTTTTCTGTCAGCGGGCGCGCTTCGCCGCGACCACCGGCTGCCAGGTTGCCACGGGTCTCGCCCGCTGCCGGAATACGCGCCAGGCAATAGTCCACCGGCTCGCCGTCGATCATCAGGATGCGTTTGTCGCCGTCCTTGATCGCCGGAATATAAGCCTGGCCCATGATCTGTTGGGTGCCCAGCGCCGTCAGGGTTTCGAGGATCACCGACAGGTTAGGGTCGCCTGCGCGGTGACGGAAGATCGAGGTGCCGCCCATGCCGTCCAGCGGCTTGAGGATTACGTCACCGTGTTTGGCGGCGAATTCACGCAGCACATCGGCGCGGCGGCTGACCACGGTGGGTGGCGTGCACTGTGGGAACAGGGTGGCGAACAGCTTTTCATTGCAGTCGCGCAGGCTCTGCGGCTTGTTGACAATCAGCACGCCAGCGCGTTCGGCCTGCTCCAGCAGGTAGGTGGAGTAAACAAACTCCATGTCGAACGGCGGGTCCTTGCGCATCAGGATCACATCCAGATCGCTCAGCGGGCTGTCGATCTCGTCCGCAAGCTCGAACCACTTATCGGGGTTGGCAAACACCTGCAGCGGGCGCATGCGTGCACGGGCCTCGCCGTCGCCTTGGTAAAGATCGCGCTGTTCCATATAGAACAACGTCCAGCCACGGGCCTGTGCGGCCAGGAGCATGGCCAGCGAGCTGTCCTTTTTATAGGAAATGCTGGCGATAGGGTCCATGACAATGCCGACGCGTACGCTCATGGGGGATTTCCTCTAGCAAATTAGGGCGCATAAAAGTGGCGTCAGAGTGGCGCTGCGGCCCTTGTGGGTCAAGGAAAAACCACTGTCAGAGAGCCTGCGTGTCAGGCTGAACTGTCAGGTGCGAAAGGCTGCGAATTGTTCTTTATCACCGTTGTATTCGAATTCCAGCCCTATGCCGAGGGGCTCCAGCACCGCCGTTGCTTGCTTGATGAACCGCTCGCCTTGTTCCGAGAGCTCATATAAAGCAGCGACTTGGATGATCGGATATTTGCCCAGTGCGCCAGGCACCTCGGTGTAAATCTCTCCGCTCTCAATGAACGCGACATACGCATTGATTTTTGCCTGGAGCATCAGCAGGTGTTCACCCTGCTCAGTTGGATTAGCCCAGCCGAGGTGATCTGTGATGGCTAGAATTATCGTGGAGTCATCCAACTTGGGGATGCCCAGCATATCGATCACGTTGGCGTCTGTTACTGACATGGTTGTTCCTTATTAGCGTTAATTTTGGTTCGGACGCGAGATTTTTATTGTCGTGGGCGAGATGACTGTCCCCCCAGGAAAACCAGGTTTACCTTTGCCCACAATGACCGCGCCACTTTCTTCAATCTCAGGAAATGCTCGTTTTTGATTGCGCGTCAGTGGTGCTGTTTCAGAGGCTTTGCATTCGACGCAAACGATTTCCCCATTGTGGGTTCTACCGATCATGTCCACGCGAACCCTTGTACCGCGTTCAGTTTTAAATGTTACCTGCTGTGCTGAGGCTTTCATTTGTTCTGAAAAACTTGAATGGAATTCCTCTTCATAAGCAGCCCCCGCCACCTTGTTCTTCTCCAACTGCGTACTAAGCACCACATAAATCGGCTCAATACCCGCATCCGCTGGAAACCAGATAATCGCATCCTGAAACTCCGGCGGATGTTGCGGGTTGTGCAGCGCAGCTTCCGCCTGCGGTGTCGGCGGGTACACCCAAACCGTGCGCAGCGGTGGCGCACCTTCCAGTGCCGGAATACCCAGCACACCCTGCGGATTCACCGCGGGCGTCCACGTCAGGCCAATGCCGTTGCCTATATCGGCGACGTACTGCTCGCCCTTTTTTTCAGCCTTGATAACCGGAACACTTTCCCAGTCCGCTTTACCGCCCGTGTAGAAGCCGTAGGCGTTGACCGAACCATCCGGCAAGGTCTTCACGTTGACGCGCACCCGTGTGCGGCCCGCTTCAAGCGTTGCGTACTGGTCTTGTGTGTAGAAGGCACTGTCGGCTGCGATAGCGTTCGGCATCAGCAGTGCGACGGTGCCGACTGTGGCGCTTGCAGCCAAAGCGCCCGCGCCCTCCAGCAGTGTCAGCGCCAGCGAGCCGGCCAGACGATTGGCGACAGCGCGGCCGGAGGCAGAGCCAGCAACCCATTGCAGCGGTGAACCCTGCGCCGAAATCGCGGTGCCAGTGCCGAGCACTGCCCACATGCCGTAGTCGGCCAGCTTTTCAACGGGTACAAAACCCGTCGGGTGCTGGTGGTTGATAACGCCGTCGGGCAGGTTGCAACTCTTGGCAAAAACGCAGCCTGTGGGCGTGGGCCGGGCTTGCGACTCGTCGGCAAGGTCGGGGTATTGCGCCCAGTACAAGGCGTGGAGGTCGACAGGTTCTACACCGCTATTGCGGGTTGTGGTGCTCGCGTTGGGACGTGCCGGCTTGGGGACATAACCGCTCATGCGGCATCCTTGTTCGTTCTTTTTGGTGCAAGAACGCTACCGGGTAGTTACTGAGCTATCTGTCGGAAGGGTTGTTAGTTCAAGTGGGAAAGTTCGCGTTTTTTAAGCTGTTGCGGATCGAAACCCGTACTCTCCTGAGATGAATTTTCTTCAGACTGTGCTAAAAAGGCTCCCATGACACATAAGCCTATGCACCATGGGGTTTTTGCTGCACACCCGGTACAACATCAGGCAGTACACACCGAAAACCGATTCGCTGTGGCGATGGTAGAGCAGATATGGAACAGCATTCCAACGCCTTGAGAGTGATGGTGATCGACGATTCGAAAACCATCCGCCGCACGGCTGAAACCTTGTTGAAGAACGCAGGCTGCGATGTGATCACGGCCATCGACGGTTTCGATGCACTGGCGCGGATTGTTGATCATCACCCGCACATTATTTTTGTCGACATCATGATGCCGCGCCTTGATGGTTATCAGACGTGCGCGTTGGTGAAGAACAACCCGGCGTTCAAGTCGATTCCGGTGATCATGCTGTCTTCCAAAGACGGTTTGTTTGACAAGGCCAAGGGGCGCATCGTCGGTGTCGATCAGTTTTTGACCAAACCTTTCAGCAAGGAAGAACTGCTGAGCGCGATCAAGGCCTACGTGCCCGGCTTCGCCGCAGTAGAACAACAAGCACACTGACGGTGCCCCACAGGGGCCTGCGTCTACCAATGTAGTGGGGAAAACCATGGCACGCGTTCTGATCGTCGACGATTCGCCGACTGAAATGTACAAACTCACTGGCATGCTCGAAAAGCACGGCCACCAGGTTCTCAAGGCTGAAAACGGCGCGGACGGCGTGGCCCTGGCGCGCCAGGAAAAACCCGATGCGGTGCTGATGGACATTGTTATGCCGGGCCTTAACGGTTTTCAGGCGACCCGCCAGTTGTCCAAGGAGCCTGAAACCAACGGCATTCCAATCATCATCATCACCACCAAAGATCAGGAAACCGACAAAATCTGGGGCGCGCGCCAGGGCGCCAAGGACTACCTGACCAAACCTGTGGACGAAGAAACCCTGATCGCCACCCTGAACAAGGTGCTGGCCGGCTGACGGCACGCCATCATGACCGAGTCGCAAACCGCCTTCGAGCTGCTGCTGGGCATCGACAACCGCTGCCGCCTGTTGGCTGCCGACCTGCCGTCCCAGGAAGCCCGCTTGCAGCGTTGGAGCGGGATCGGCTTTCGCCTGGGGTCGCATGCGTACGTGGCGCCCATGGGTGAAGTCGCCGAGGTGCTGCATGAGCCGCGCTGCACTGTGATGCCGGGGGTAAAACCCTGGGTCAAGGGCGTGGCGAACCTGCGCGGGCGCCTGCTGCCGGTGATGGACTTGGGCGGTTTTCTCGGCCTTGAGCTGTCCAGGGCGCGCAAGCAACGGCGCGTGCTGGTGGTGGAATTCAATGACCTGTTTGTCGGGCTGCTGGTGGACGAGGTGGTGGGCATGCAGCATTTTGCACAAGACGCATTGTTAACGAGCGCCAGCCCCGGCGCGCCATTTATCCAGGGCCAGTTCGACAGCGACCGGCTCTGGCAGGTTTTCAGCCCGTTTGCTTTGGCTCAGGCGCCAGGCTTCATGGATGTCGCCGCATGAGCACCGCTACCACGCCCAAACCGCAAGCCGCGTCGCGCAGCCGTTCGCAGATCATCGTGCTGTTTATCGCGCTGATCGTGTTCATCATGCTGTTGTTCGCCAACTTCGCGTACCTCAACACCCAGTCCACCTACGACAAGCAGTACATCGGCCACGCCGGTGAGCTGCGCGTGTTGTCCCAACGCATCGCCAAAAACGCCACCGAAGCCGCTGCCGGCAAGGCTGCCGCGTTCAAACTGCTGGGCGATGCGCGCAACGACTTCGCCCAGCGCTGGGGCTACCTGAAAAAAGGTGACACCGAGACCGGGCTGCCCGCCGCGCCCAACGCGGTGCGCGCAGAAATGCGCGCGGTGCAGACCGACTGGGAAGCCCTGCTGAAAAACACCGACGCGATTCTTGCCAGCGAGCAGACCGTGTTGTCGTTGCACCAAGTGGCCGCAACCCTGGCCGAGACCGTGCCGCAATTGCAGATGGAGTCGGAAAAAGTCGTCGACATCCTGCTGCAACGCGGCGCCCCGGCCAGCCAAGTGGTACTGGCCCAGCGCCAATCGTTGCTCGCTGAGCGAATTCTGGGCGCGGTCAACACTGTGCTGGCCGGCGACGAAACCTCGGTGCAGGCCGCCGATGCGTTCGGCCGCGACGCCAACCGTTTTGGTCAGGTGCTTAACGGCATGCTGCAGGGTAACGCCGGGTTGCGCATCAGCCAGGTCGAAGACCGCGATGCGCGTGCGCGACTGGCCGAAATCGCCGAGCTGTTTGAGTTTGTCTCAGGCTCCGTGGATGAAATTCTCGAGACCTCGCCGCAGCTGTTTCAGGTGCGTGCGTCGGCGAGCAATATTTTCAACCTGTCGCAAACCTTGCTTGATGAAGCCTCGCACTTGGCCACCGGCTTCGAAAACCTCGCCAGCGGGCGCAGCTTCGACACCATCGGCGGCTACGTGCTGGGCCTGTTGGCGCTGACCTCGATCATCCTGATCGGTTTGGTGATGGTGCGCGAAACCAATCGCCAATTGCATGAAACCGCCGAGAAAAACGAGCGCAACCAGAACGCGATCATGCGCCTGCTGGATGAGATCGAAGACCTGGCCGACGGTGACCTCACCGTGACGGCCTCGGTGACCGAAGACTTCACCGGCACCATCGCCGACTCCATCAACTATTCCGTGGACCAGTTGCGCGACCTGGTCGCGACCATCAACCTGACGGCCGGGCAGGTCGCGGGTGCGGTGCAAGACACCCAGGCCACTGCGATGCATTTGGCCCAAGCCTCAGAGCATCAGGCCCAGCAAATTGCCGAGGCGTCGACCGCGATCAACCAGATGGCCCAGTCCATCGACCAAGTGTCGGCCAACGCTGCGGAGTCCTCGGCGGTGGCCGAGCGTTCGGTAGAAATTGCCAACAAGGGCAACGAGGTGGTGCACAACACCATCCACGGCATGGACAACATTCGCGAGCAGATTCAGGACACCGCTAAACGCATCAAGCGCTTGGGCGAGTCGTCTCAGGAAATCGGCGACATCGTCAGCCTGATCGACGACATTGCCGACCAAACCAACATCCTCGCCCTCAACGCCGCGATTCAGGCAAGCATGGCCGGTGACGCCGGGCGCGGCTTTGCCGTGGTGGCCGATGAAGTGCAGCGGCTGGCCGAGCGTTCGTCGGCCGCCACGCGGCAGATTGAAACGCTGGTGCGGGCGATTCAGACCGACACCAATGAAGCGGTTATCTCCATGGAGCAGACCACCACCGAAGTGGTGCGCGGCGCACGGCTGGCCCAGGATGCCGGGGTGGCGCTGGAAGAGATTGAAGGCGTGTCGAAAACCCTGGCAGCGTTGATTCAGAGTATTTCCAATGCGGCGCAGCAACAGACGTCGTCGGCCGGGCAGATCTCCCTGACCATGAACGTGATCCAGCAGATCACCACGCAAACGTCATCGGGCTCTACCGCCACCGCTGAAAGCATCGGCAACCTGGCAAAAATGGCCAGCCAGTTGCGCCGCTCGGTGTCGGGCTTCACCTTGCCGCCGGCGCGACCGGTGGATGAGTGAAATGCCATCCAAATGTGGCAGGGGGCTTGCTCCCGATGGCGGTGTATCAGCCAATCGATCAGGTGACTGACCCACTGCTATCGGGAGCAAGCCCCCTCCCAGAGTAGATCTGCGTTTACCTGGAAGTATCTGCAGGGCACGAACACACGCAACCCACGAATTTTAAGCGGAGCAGTTATGGTTGATCGGCACGACTACGTGGCCCTCGAATGGGTCAAGGGCGACATTGCCGAAACCCTGAAACAGGCCCGTTCGGCGCTCGACGCATCCGTTGAAACAGGCGACGGCGACGCCCTCGGCGAGTGCCTGGCTGGCATCCACCAGGTGCATGGCGCGTTGCAAATGGTCGAGTTCTACGGCGCGGCGCTGTTGGCCGAAGAGATCGAAGAGCTGGCCTTGGCCCTGCAGGCCGAGCGCGTCAGCCAGCGCGACGAAAGCATCCGCCTGTTGCAACAAGCCCTCAGCCAATTGCCGTTGTACCTGGACCGCGTGCACAGCGCCCGCCGCGACCTGCCGCTGGTGGTGTTGCCGCTGCTCAATGACCTGCGCAGCGCCCGCGGTGAAAGCCTGCTGTCGGAGACCAGCCTGTTCAGCCCGCAACTGCTGTCGATTGCGCCATTACCCGATGAGGCGCTGGCGCAACGCATGGCGCCCGACCTGAGCAGTCAACTGCGCCAGTGGCATCAATTGCTGCAACAGGCCTTGGCCGGTTTGCTGCGCGAAGACCACGGCCCGAGCAACCTGGAAGACATGGCGCGGGTTTTCGCGCGGCTGGAGGCGCTGTGCCAGGGCGCGCCGCTGTTGCCGCTGTGGCAAGTCACCTCGGCGCTGGTCGAAGGCATGCTCACCGGCGTGATCGCCAACAGCCCGGCGCTGCGCAGCCTGCTCAAGGCCTGCGACAAGCAACTCAAGCGCCTGCTGGCCCAAGGCATCGGCGGCATCAACCAACCGGCGCCGGATGAGTTACTCAAAAGCCTGTTGTTCTATGTGGCCAAGGTCACCCGGCCGACGCCGCGCATGCAAAGCCTCAAGGAGCGCTACGGCCTCGATGAGGCCTTGCCCGACAGCGCCGTGGTCGATGCCGAACGCGCGCGGCTGGCCGGGCCGGATCGCAATGCCATGAGCTCGGTGCTCGGCGCTTTGTGCGAGGAACTGGTGCGGGTCAAGGAGCGCCTCGACCTGTTCGTGCGCAGCGACCGCCAACACACCAGCGACCTTGAGGCGCTGCTGGCGCCGTTACGCCAAATCGCCGACACCCTGGCAGTACTCGGCTTCGGCCAGCCGCGCAAGGTCATCATCGACCAGCTTGCGGTGGTGCTGAGCCTGGCCCAGGGCCAGCGCGAACCCAACGATGCTGTGCTGATGGACGTCGCCGGCGCGTTGCTCTACGTCGAAGCCACGCTGGCGGGCATGGTCGGCACGGTGGAGCCGGAAAGCCGCGAAGAAAGCCGTTTGCCCACCACCGACCTGACCCAGATTCACCAGTTGGTGATCCGCGAATCCTGCCAATGCCTGCGCCAAGCCAAAGAGCTGGTGATTGATTGCGTTGAAGCCCACTGGGACCGCCAACGCCTGGAGTCGCTGCCGGAGCTGCTAAGCCAGGTGCGCGGTGCGTTGGCGATGATTCCGCTGCCGCGTGCAGCGAGCCTGATGCGCGGCTGCAGCGCTTACGTCGATGAACAATTAATGCTCAACGATGCCGCGCCTGCGCCGGCGCAGCTGGCGCATTTTGCCGACGTGGTCAGCGGTCTGGAGTATTACCTGGAACGCATGCTTCAAGACCCCGACGCCAGTGGCGAACGGGTGCTGGAACTGGCGACTCAAGGCTTGGCCGCCCTCGGCTACCTGCCCGCGCAAAAACCGTGGCGTCAGGCACTGGCCGCACCGGAGGGCGCGCTGGCAGCCGAGGGCGCACCGAGCCAATCGCAGTTCGACGCACTGGCCAGCCCCACGTCGCGCCTGAACCCACCGGCGTTGCAGCGCCCCGGTAGCCTGTTGCCGCCGCCAGCCGGTGAAGAACCGATTGACGATGAGCTGCGCGAAGTCTTCCTCGAAGAAACCGACGAAGTGCTTGAGGCGCTGCACCGCCATTTACCGAACAGCGCCGACAAAACCGCCCAAGGTGAAATGCGTCGCGCGTTCCACACCTTGAAAGGCAGTGGCCGCATGGTGCGCGCGCTGGTGCTGGCGGAGCTCGCCTGGGCCGTCGAGAACCTGCTCAACCGCGTGCTGGAGCGCAGCGTAACGCTGAGCCCCGAGGTGCAACGGGTGTTGGATGAAACGGTGGCCTTGCTGCCGGAATTGATCGCCGATTTTGCCACCGACGATCAGCGGCAACGCGACGAGGTCGATACCCTGGCCGCGCGCGCCCACGCTTTGGCCAGCGGCGCTGAACCCTCGGCTGGCGAAGCGCACGACCCGATGTTGCTGGAGATTTTTCGCAACGAAGCGCAGAGCCATCTCGATAGCCTCAACCACTTTTTGCAACAGGCCGCCGAACACGTACCGCTGCAAGTCAGTGATGAACTGCAACGCGCGCTGCACACGCTTAAGGGCAGCGCCTACATGGCGGGCGTGCTGCCGATTGCCGAGCTGACACGGCCGCTCGATCACCTCACCCGCGAGTACAAGGCCCACCGCTTGCCGCTGGACCTGGACGAAGTGGCGTTGCTGCTGGAAGCCGAAAACCTGTTCCAGCTCGGGCTGCGCCAACTGGGCAATGACCCGCTGGTGCCGATCAGGGGCGCTGCCGACCTGATCAACCGCACGCAGAGCCTGCTCGATCAAAAGCTTGAAGCGCTGCTCGATGCACCCAACACCGGGCTGCGCATCAAGCGCGACCCGCAGTTGATCACAGGCTTTTTGGCCCAAGGCATGGACATTTTGCTGGATGCTGAAAGCCTGCTGCGCCGCTGGCAACAACACCCCGGCGAGCGCCAGGAGCTGACCGCGCTGCTGGATGAGCTGACCACGTTGGGGCAGGGCGCGCACGTCGCCGACCTGCACGCCATCGACGAAGTGTGCGAGGCCTTGCTCGACCTCTATGGCGCCGTGGAAGAAAGCAGCCTGGCGGTCAGCGAACGGTTCTTTCAGGAAGCCGAACAGGCGCATGAAGCGCTGATCAACATGCTCGACCAACTCGCGGCCGGCCAGGAAATCAGCCCCGCGCCGGCGCGTGTGCGGGCCTTGCGTGAATTGCTCGATGAAGCCCTCGACCCGTCCGCCACCGGCCTGATCAAAAGCGACGGCAGCCGCGCGCTGAGCATCTCCGAACTGGGCGCTGCCACCGCGCAGTTGGACCAGAGCATGGCGATTGACGACGAGATCGTTGAGATCTTCCTGGAAGAGGCGGTCGACATCCTCGACAGCGCCGGGCAATCACTTAAACGCTGGTTGCTGGAGCCCGACAGCGTGGCGCCGTTGTCGTCGTTGCAACGCGATTTGCACACGCTCAAAGGCGGCGCGCGCATGGCTGAAATAGGCCCGGTGGGTGACCTGGCCCAAGAGCTGGAATGCCTGTATGAGGGCTTGGTCGACCGCCGCTTCAGCTACTCTGCAGAACTGTCCCAACTACTGATGGCCAGCCATGAGCGGCTGGCGTTGCAGTTGGACCAACTGCAAGACCACCAGGCCTTGAGCGACTCCAGCGAGTTGGTCGGCCAACTGCGCGCGTTCCGCCAGAGCAACACGCCGGTTGCTCCTGCGGTTGCCACTGAGGCGCCAGGGGCTGATCCCGAGCTGCTGGAAATTTTCCTGGAAGAAGCCGCCGATATTCTCGACAGCTCAAACAGCGCGTTGCTGCGCTGGCAGGCCGAGCCGAACAATCGCCAAGAGGTGGAAACCCTGCTGCGCGACCTGCACACCCTGAAAGGTGGCGCGCGCATGGTCGAGATCGGGCCGATTGGCGACCTGGCCCATGAGCTGGAGTTTCTGTACGAAGGCCTGTCTGCCGGTTTGCTCGCGCCCTCGCTTGAACTGTTCGCGTTGCTGCAAGATTGCCATGACCGCCTGGCGCAGATGATCGATGCGGTGGCGGGTGGTTTGCCGGTAGGCCCGGTGGATCAACTGATCGAGCGCATCAAAAGCCTGCTGCACCCGAGCGATGAGCCGTTAGCCCCGGTAGCGTTGCCGGCGGGCAAGGCCGAAGCGCCGGTTGATCCTGCGGCCGACATGGTAAAAATATCCGCCGACTTGCTCGATGACCTGGTCAACCTGGCCGGTGAAACGTCGATTTTTCGTGGCCGCATCGAGCAGCAGGTCAACGACGCGAGCACCGCCCTCAATGAGGTCGAAACCACCATCGAGCGCATGCGCGACCAACTGCGCCGCCTCGACACCGAAACCCAGGGGCGCATCCTCAGCCGCCAACAGGCCGAGGCCGAGCGCTTGGGTTATGAAGAATTCGACCCGCTGGAAATGGACCGCCACTCACAGTTGCAGCAGTTGTCGCGCGCACTGTCCGAGTCGGCCTCAGACCTTTTGGACCTCAAGGAAACCCTCGACCGGCGCAACGCGGACGCGCATAACCTGTTGCAGCAACAGGCGCGCATCAACACCCAATTGCAGGAAGGCCTGATGCGCACGCGCATGGTGCCGTTTGAGCGCATGGTGCCGCGCCTCAAGCGCATCGTGCGCCAAGTGGCGCAAGAGCTGGGCAAGGACGTGGATTTCGTGGTCGGCAACGCCGAGGGCGAGATGGACCGCAACGTGCTGGAACGCATGGTCGCGCCGCTCGAACATATGCTGCGCAACGCCGTCGACCATGGCCTGGAGCCTCGCGAGGCGCGGTTGCTGGCCGGTAAGCCGGCGAAGGGGCGCATCACGCTGGACCTGACCCACGAAGGCGGCGATATCGTTTTCGACATGCGCGACGACGGTGCCGGCGTGCCCCTCGACGCGGTGCGGCGCAAGGCGATCAAGCGCGGCTTGCTCAGCCCTGATCAAGAGATCAGTGACCGCGATGTGCTGCAGTTCATTCTGCAGCCGGGGTTTTCCACCGCCGAAAAAATTACGCAAATTTCCGGGCGCGGCGTGGGCATGGACGTGGTGCACGAAGAAGTGCGCCAGTTGGGTGGCTCAATGTTCATTGATTCGACATCGGGCGTGGGCGTGCACTTTCGCGTGCGCCTGCCGTTTACCGTGTCGGTCAACCGGGCGCTGATGGTGCACTGCGCAGACGATCAATACGCGATCCCGATCAACACCATCGAAGGCTTGGTGCGTGTGCTGCCCCACGAACTGGCCGGGCACTATCAGCAAGACCCGCCGCGTTATGAATACGCCGGCCAGCGCTACGAGTTGTTTTACCTCGGCGACCTGCTGCACACCGTCGCCCGCCCCACGCTACTCGGCCAATACCAGGCCGTGCCGGTGCTGCTGGTGCACTGCAATGAACGGCGTGTGGCGGTGCACGTGGACGCCATGGCCGATACCCGAGAAATCGTGGTCAAGGGCCTGGGGCCGCAGTTCGCAGGCGTGCAGGGGTTGTCCGGCGCGACCATTCTGGGTGATGGCCGCGTGGTGCTGATCATCGATTTGCTCGCGCACATTCGCGCGCGGCAACCGGCCTTGCCGGCCCAAACGGTCGACGCAGCGCTGGCGCTCAACGACCCGCTGAAAAAGCGCCCGCTGCTGGTGCTGGTGGTGGACGACTCGGTCACCGTGCGCAAAGTCACCAGCCGCCTGCTGGAGCGCAACGGCATGAACGTGCTCACCGCCAAAGACGGCATCGACGCCATCGCCCTGCTTGAAGAACACACGCCGGACCTGATGCTGCTCGACATCGAAATGCCGCGCATGGACGGTTTTGAGGTGGCGATCCAGGTGCGCAACGACCCGCGGCTGATGCGCCTGCCGATCATCATGATCACCTCGCGCACTGGCCAAAAACACCGCGACCGCGCCATGGCCATCGGCGTCAACGACTACCTTGGCAAGCCGTATCAAGAGTCGGTGCTGCTCGAAAGCATCGCCTATTGGAGCAAGGCCCATGCTTGACCACCGCTCCCGCCAACTCACCGGCCTGCTGCTGCCCCTGGCTGATCGCAACCTGGTACTGCCCAACGTCGCCATCGCCGAGCTGATCGACTTCCAGCGCGGCGAACCGGCCAGCGACGCGCCGCCATGGTATTTGCGGCAAGTGACCTGGCGCGATCGGCAATTGCCGCTGATCAGCTTTGAAGCGGCGTGCGGCGAAGCGATCATGACCGGCGAGCGCTCGCGCATCGTCGTGCTGAACGCTCTGGGCGGGCGGCCGACGCTGAAATTTATCGCGCTGGTGATACAAGGGATTCCACGCTCATACAAGCTCGACAGCCAGTTGAGTTACGTCGACGTGCCACTGTGCCCGCTGGAGCTTGCGGCAGTGCAAGTGGGCGAACACGTGGCGAAAATACCCGACCTCATGGGCTTGGAAGCGCTGCTGGTCGAGTCTGGCCTGGCCTGACCCGCCATTCTCTAGTGTGGGAGGGGGCTTGCTCCCGATAGCGACCTGTCAGTTGATACAGATGCAGCTGACCCACCTCCATCGGGAGCAAGCCCCCTCCCACATTTATTTCCTGTGCCTGGCAGACAATGCCCGCTACTCAATGCGCGCAAACCGCTCAATCACCGGCTGCTCCCGATGTTCGGCCTGCCATAAGTCATAGGCACTTTGCATGGCCAGCCACAACTGCCCAGTACTCACACCTGCGCGTTCAAGCCGCACAGCCAAGTCCGGGCTGACAGGCGCATGACCATGCAAGATCCGTGAAAACGTCTCACGGGCAAACCCAAGGCGTCGAGCCATTTCAGTGATGGTGATACCCAAAGCAGGGATCACATCCTCAAGCAAGATTTCGCCTGGATGGGGTGGGTTGTGCATACCCATATCGATACCTCTACTCAGTGGTAATCAAGATAATCAACCAGTTCGATCTGGTCGCCAAACATTCGAAAAATGATGCGCCAGTTACCACTAATGCTGACTGACCAGTAGTTGATCAGATCGCCTGTCAGGCGATGGAAGCGCCAACCGGGCAAGTTCAGTGCATCCGGGCGTTCAGCTTTATCCAGAATGAACAGAACGCGGCGCAAGCGCTTTGTATGGTTCGTGTTGATGCCTTTGGTTGACCCGGTCTCATAGAAGGCTCTTAGCCCCTTGTGTTTCCAGCTGACGATCATGGTGTGATTGTGATGTGATGCATCACGCTCTGCAATGGCCTTGCGTCCGGTTTAACGGTCGGATTCATGATGCTTACCCATGGCACGATTCGGACTGAAAAGGCTAGAGAGGTGGGTTCCGAGCAACAACCTGAAAAGGCTGTAAGAGCAGTCCTCGCTATCTGTCGGGATAATCATTGCGGGTAAGGCCATCGTTCCCACGCTCCGCGTGGGAATGCATCCCGTGACGCTCCGCGTCACCAGTGCGCAGGACTTGAACACAGCCTGGCTGGCGGGACGCAGAGCGTCCCAGACGGCATTCCCACGCAGAGCGTGGGAACGATCATGGTGGTTGGGCTATCGGAATTTTCCTGCAAGATTTTGGGCGGTGCATGAACTTGTTGTGGGTAGCCATGGCGGCTAGTCTTCGTTCCGTCATCGAAAAGCGGTGACACGGACGTGCAAGTCCGAAAATCTGTTTAGGCGCAAAAGACGCCTAGCTCTCCAGGCGTTCCTTTTTGATCAATTAGGAACCTTAGCCGATGTCAAAATTTTCCTCGTTCAATCTCTTCACCGTAAACCCCCATCAAAACACCGAAACCGTGCTGGTCAACGCCAGCGAGACCTTGTCTTCCCTCAACGCAATGACCTGCAATCTAGCCTTCAACCTGGACACCGCCCAGCGCGCGACGATGCTGGCGATTCAGCAAATGGCAGAGTTGGCGCAGTTACTGGTCGACAGAGCGCTTGAGCAAGTCAGCCCTTCACCCACATCAAAAAATGGTCCCCTATAGGGACTGATCGGTCGCTATAGGGGACTGATACCTGGCAAATGCCACAGATCAACATGTGGGAGGGGGCTTGCTCCCGATAGCGGTGGGTCAGCTGCACTGTATCAACTGGCAGCCTGCTATCGGGAGCAAGCCCCCTCCCACATTCATTTCCTGTTTCTGGCACACCGAGCCGGCTACTCGATCCGCGCAAATGGTTGATTGATCGTTCCCACGCTCCGCGTGGGAATGATCATGGTGGTTGGGCTATCGGAATTTTCCTGCAAGATTTTGGGCTGTGCATGAACTTGTTGTGGGTAGCCATGGCGGCTAGTCTTCGTCCCGTCATCGAAAAGCGGTGACACGGACGTGCAAGTCCGGTTACATATCGGCGCACAAGCGCCCATAGCCATTCAACGGGCGTTTTTTATGCCCGCTGTATTTGTTATGGCGGCTGTGCGTGGGAGATCCCTTGGGGTCTGCCGGGGTCCGATATGCCCGGTCTTGCACACCTGCGCACAGCTGCCACCTTATTTGCGTGCAAGCGGATGAGGGCAGCTTCCATCACATATCGGAGCTGTAAATCATGGTCAAACCCACTCCAAATCCGCCCGTCCAACTGTTCACCGTAAACCCCCATCAAAACACCGAAACCGTGCTGGTCAACGCCAGCGAAACCTTGTCTTCCCTCAACGCAATGACCTGCAATCTAGCCTTCAACCTGGACACCACCCAGCGCGCAACGATGCTGGCGATTCAGCAAATGGCAGAGCTGGCGCAGTTACTGGTCGACAGGGCGCTTGAGCAAGTCAGCCCTTCACCCACATCAAAAAATGGTCCCCTATAGGGACTGATCGGTCGCTATAGGGGACTGATACCTGGCAAATGCCACAGATCAACTGTGGGAGGGGGCTTGCTCCCGATGGCTACCTGGCCGTTGACACCATTCAACTGACCCACCTGATCGCACCGCGCGCGGTAAAGATCCTCGACACACTGCCGATAGCCAAGGGAGTTTTTCGATGGAAGTATCGACGCAATGTGGCTATTGGATGGGTTCGCCTGGCTGTACAACCTCAATCGGTTTACCGGTGCCTTGCTCATGTGGTTTGTGGTGCTGGTGCTGACGGCCGCCGTGACCATGAACGTTCAGTCCAACCGCGGCAAGCTGTGGGGGTTCATGGTTTCGTGCGCCGGCGCGGTGTTTATTCTGGTGTACCTGGAGAGCCTCAAGCTCATCGGTGCCGACAACGCGATCAAAGGGGTTGTGAGCAATTTTGTGGTCATGACGCTGGGTGGCCTCGGCTCGGGCTTGCTGGCGGTGGCTATATCCCAAGGCCCAAGCAACGATGAAGACGAGCAGGCGCGGGGTTTCATCCGTAACCGCCTGTTGGACGCCCTCGAATATGCCTTTGTGTTTGTCGGAATTTGCTCATTCACCGTGTTTGCGATCGGCCTGCCACTCAGTTTGCTGGAGTGGCCTCCCGTCGCAGAGCAGGACCTGTTAAGCCTGCTGATCGTGTGCCTGGGCGCTTTGCTTGGTTACGCGATCGTCTCCCGTCCAAGTCGCCTGCAACACTGGGAACAACTGGGTGCAGGCGCGCTGGTGGCATTGCTCGTGCTGCTGTTGCCGGTGTACGGCCAGGCACTGTCGGGCCTTTGGCAGTGGAGTGCGGCGGCGGTAGTGGGGCTGCACATCTTCGCCGCCGTGGCGTTGTTCAGGACGTTATGGTTCCATCGCACTGAATGGCGAAGAAGATAAAGCCCGTATTCATTGAGTTATCATTAACCCTGCCGTAACGATCCAGCGCTGAGCTTGATTGATAGCCCCGCCGTTCACTCCTAAGGTACAGCCCACGACAGCAAACCCGTGGAGCGACCATGACAACAACCCTCACCCCCGACTCGCGCTGGACGCGGCGGCGCGACGAGAAGCAGCGGCGCCTTGGGCTGGTCAAGCAGTTTGCCGACGGGGCGGTGTTGCCCAGTGACAAGATCGTCGAAGCCCTTGAGGCGCTGATCCTTCCCGGCGACCGCGTGGTGCTCGAAGGCAACAACCAGAAGCAGGCCGACTTTCTGTCGCGCTCTCTGGCCAAGGCCGACCCGGCCAAGCTCCACGATTTGCACATGATCATGCCCAGCGTGGGCCGTTCCGAGCACCTCGACCTGTTTGAAAAAGGCATCGCGCGCAAACTGGATTTCTCGTTTGCCGGCACCCAATCCCTGCGCATCAGCCAGTTGCTCGAAGACGGCTTGCTGGAAATCGGCGCGATCCACACGTACATTGAACTCTACGCACGGCTGGTAGTGGACCTGATCCCCAACGTGGTGCTTTCTGCCGGGTTCATGGCCGACCGCGCGGGCAATATCTACACCGGTGCCAGCACCGAAGACACGCCTGCGCTGATCGAGCCCGCCGCGTTCAGCGATGGCATCGTGATCGTGCAGGTTAACCAGTTGGTGGACGACGTCAGCGAGTTGCCGCGCGTCGACATCCCGGCCAGTTGGGTGGACTTTGTGGTGGTGGCCGACAAGCCGTTCTACATCGAACCGCTGTTTACCCGCGACCCGCGCCACATCAAGCCGGTGCATGTGCTGATGGCGATGATGGCTATCCGTGGCATCTACGAAAAACACAACGTGCAGTCGCTCAACCACGGCATCGGCTTCAACACCGCCGCGATCGAATTGATCCTGCCCACCTACGGCGAATCCCTCGGCCTGAAGGGCAAGATCTGCCGCAACTGGACACTCAACCCGCACCCGACGCTGATCCCCGCCATCGAAAGCGGTTGGGTGCACAGCGTGCATTGCTTCGGCACCGAACTGGGCATGGAAAACTACATCGCCGCGCGGCCGGATGTGTTCTTCACCGGGCGCGACGGCTCGATGCGCTCCAACCGGATGGTTTGCCAACTGGCCGGCCAATACGCGGTCGACCTGTTCATCGGCGCCACCCTGCAAGTCGACGGCGACGGCCATTCCTCCACGGTGACGCGGGGTCGCCTCGCAGGTTTTGGTGGCGCGCCGAACATGGGCCACGACCCGCGCGGCCGTCGCCACAGCACGCCGGCGTGGCTGGATATGCGCCACGACGACGCGCCTGAAGCCTTGCTTGAGCGCGGCAAAAAGCTCGTGGTGCAAATGGTCGAGACCTTCCAGGAAGGCGGCAAGCCGACCTTCGTCGACACCCTCGACGCGGTGGAAGTGGCGCGCAAAAGCGGCATGCCGCTGGCACCGATCATGATCTACGGCGACGACGTGACCCACCTGCTGACCGAAGAAGGCATCGCCTACCTTTACAAGGCGCGCTCGCTTGAAGAACGCCAGGCGATGATCGCCGCCGTCGCCGGGGTGACCGCCATCGGCATGCGCCATAACCCCAAAGACACCGCGCGCATGCGCCGCGAAGGCTTGATCGCGTTGCCGGAAGACTTGGGCATCCGCCGCACCGACGCCACCCGCGAACTGTTGGCCGCCAAAAGCGTGGCCGACTTGGTGGAGTGGTCCGGCGGCCTGTACAACCCACCCGCCAAGTTCAGGAGCTGGTAATGCGCGCGCTTAAACTGCACGAACTGAGCCTGGCGGATCGCCTGGCAGATAGGGCCGTGGAGGCGTTGATCGATGAGGCTGACTTATCGCCAAAACCTGCCTTGGTCGACCGTCGCGGTAACGGCGCGCACAGCGATTTGCACTTGGGGCTGATGCACGCCTCAGCGCTGTCGCTGTGGCCGATGTTCAAGGAAATGGCCGAAGCCGCGCTTGAATGCGGTGAAGTCGGCTTGCCCCTGCGCGAAGCCCTCGGGCGCATTGGTCGAGAAGGTGAGCAGGCGATGCTCGTCACCACCGGCGGCGTGAACACCCATCGCGGCGCCATCTGGGCCCTCGGGTTGCTCACTGCGGCGGCCGCTCTGGAGCCTCGCACCATCACCTTGAACGCCGCCAGGCTTGCCTTGCTCAACGACCGCTACGCCCCGCAACCTTTGAGCCACGGCGCTCAGGTTGCGCAACGCTACGGCGCACGCGGAGCGCGGGAAGAAGCGCAGCTCGGCTTCCCTGCGGTGATGCAACGCGGCCTGCCGCAACTGCACAAAAGCCGCCTGCAAAACGCTGGCGAACAGAACGCGCGCCTGGATGCGTTGCTCGCGATCATGACCGAGCTGGCCGACACCTGCGTGCTGTACCGCGCCGGCACCGAAGGCTTGCACGCCATGCAACGCGGCGCCCAGGCAGTGTTGGAGGCCGGCGGCAGCGCCAGCCTCGCCGGGCGCCGCCAACTGCACGAACTCGACCAACACCTGCTGGCCCTGAATGCCTCCCCCGGCGGCGCCGCTGACCTGTTGGCCGCCTGCCTGTTTATCGACCGCCTCGACGGAGCGTTTTGATGGAAACCCTAACCTTTGAATTCCCCGCCGGGCAGCCGCCAAAAGGCCGTGCGCTGGTAGGTTGCGTCGGTTCCGGCGACCTTGAAGTGCTGCTGGAACCGGGCACGCCTGGCACGCTGACGATTCAGGTGCAGACTTCGGTGAATGGCGCCGAACAGCGCTGGCAGCATCTGTTCGAGCGAATCTTTCAGGAGCAGACGCCCCCGGCATTGAAGATTGACATCCACGACTTCGGTGCGACGCCCGGCGTGGTGCGCTTGCGCTTGGAGCAGGGTTTCGAGGAGATCGGCCATGACTGACTTGCTGGCTAAACACAGCTTTGTCGAACTCGGCGCGCGGCAGCGAGCCAAGGCGTTACTCGACGCTGGCTCTTACCGTGAACTGATCGACCCGTTCCAGCGCGTGATGTCGCCGTGGCTGGGCCGCCAAGGCGTGGTGCCTCAGGCCGACGACGGCGTGGTGATCGCCAAAGGCAACATCGCCGGATTGCCGGTGGTGGTGGCCGCCATCGAAGGCAACTTTCAAGGCGGTAGCCTCGGTGAAGTCGGCGGCGCAAAAATCGCCGGTGCACTGGAACTCGCCGCCGAGGACAACCGCAAGGGCATCCCCACGCGTGCGGTGCTGTTGCTCGAAACCGGCGGCGTGCGCTTGCAGGAAGCCAACCTGGGCCTGGCCGCGATTGCCGATATTCACGCGGCGATTGTCGACCTGCGCCAGTATCAGCCGGTGATCGGTGTGGTGGCGGGCAGCGTCGGGTGTTTCGGCGGCATGTCCATCGCCGCCGGGTTATGCAGTTACCTCGTGGTCACCCGTGAAGCGCGCCTTGGCCTCAACGGCCCACAGGTGATCGAGCAGGAAGCGGGGCTGGAAGAATACGATTCGCGCGACCGCCCGTTTATCTGGAGCCTGACCGGCGGCGAGCAGCGTTTTAACAGCGGCCTGGCCGACCGTTATGTGGCCGACGATGTGGCGCAGGTTCAACACACCGTCAGCACATTGTTGCAACACGGTTTGCCCGCCGAACAACGCAGCCGCCGCGCCGGGTTTTACCTGGCGCGCCTGGCCGAGCTGGACGCCGCGCCGCAAATCGACCCGGCGACGGTGCGCGAGCTGTATCAAGGAGAACGCTCATGAGAGGGTTGCAGTGGTTCAATGCATTGAGCAATGGCGCCACGCCCGTGGACGGTTTGCCGGCGTCGCTGAAAGTCGCCGATGGCGTGTTGGGCGAACACGCGGTGCGCTTTATCGCCGTGGTCACCGATGAACATAACCGTTTCGCGCGGGCGCGTAATGGCGAGGTCGGCTTGCTCGAAGGTTGGGGCTTGGCCAAGGCGGTGGACGCCGCCATCGAGCGCGGCGACCAGCGCCCGATCATCGCCATCGTCGACGTGCCCAGCCAAGCCTATGGCCGCCGCGAAGAAGCCCTCGGTATTCACCAGGCGCTGGCCGCCGCTGCCGACAGCTATGCGCGCGCTCGGTTGGCCGGGCACCCGGTGATCGCGCTGTTGGTGGGCAAGGCCATGTCCGGCGCGTTTCTGGCCCACGGCTACCAGGCCAACCGCCTGATCGCCCTGCGTGACCCCGGCGTGATGGTGCACGCGATGGGCAAGGCGTCGGCGGCGCGGGTGACCTTGCGCAGCGTCGAAGAGCTGGAAGCGCTGGCCGCCAGTGTGCCGCCGATGGCCTATGACATCGACAGCTACGCCAGCCTCGGGTTGCTCTGGGAGACTTTGTCGGTCAGTCAAATTGAACAGCCCAGCGCCGATGATGTGGCGCGGGTCGGCGATTGTCTGGCGAATGCGATCAAGGATGTACAGGCCGGCGGCAGTGATTTGCGCGGCCGCCTCGGCGCAGCCAATCGCGCCGCCTCCAGCCACGTGCGCGAACTGTTGCGAGAGCAATGGTGAACGCCCACGATTTGCTCTGGGGCATGACCCTGGCGCATCTGCCCGCCGCTGTCCCGGCGTGGGTGACCGAGGTCATCGCGGCGGGCGAGCCCGTGGTGGTACGCCGCGCGCTCACCGCGCCGGGCACGGTGGCGGTGGGTGTGCGCGGGCGCCTGCGTGAGCAACGGTTTGCGGCCGTGATGCCCACCGCAGCGATTCAACGGCGAGTGACGCCGCAGGCGCTGCGCGAGGTGATCTCACCGCGCGATTTACCGGCATTGCGCGCACTTGATCAACTGCGGCCGGTGTTGGCGCAGGCGCCGTGGGGCGTCACCGGTAGCGCAGGGTTTGAGTTGGCCACCGGCATTCAAGCGCTGCATGCCGGCAGCGACCTGGATTTGATTGTGTGCGCGCCCGAGCGGCTTGAACGCAGCGATGCCGAGGCGTTGCTGGCGCTACTGGACACTGCGCCGTGCGCGGTAGACCTGCAACTGCAAAGCCCATTTGGCGCGTTTGCCCTGCGTGAATGGGCGGGCGGCTCACGCCGCGTGCTGCTGAAAACCGCCAGCGGTGCGCACTTGGTACTCGACCCATGGCAGGCCGTGGCATGAGCAGCCTGCTGGTGTTTCCAGGGCAGGGCGCCCAACGGCCCGGCATGCTCCAGCGGTTGCCGGCTGAGGTGTTGGAGGAAGCCAGCAATGCGTTAGGCGAAGACGTTCGTCAGCTCGATGTGGCGCACGCTCTGGAGTCCACGCGTGCTGTGCAGCTGTGTCTGTTGATCGCCGGTGTGGCGCATGCCCGCCTGCTGCAACACACGCCGGATTACGTGGCGGGCCTGTCGATTGGCGCCTACCCGGCAGCAGTCATCGCGGGCGCCCTGGACTTTGCCGATGCGCTGAAACTGGTCAGCCTGCGCGGCGAGTTGATGCAAAACGCTTATCCACAAGGCTACGGCATGACCGCGATCATCGGCGCCGAGTTATCCACAGTCGAACAGGTGTTGGCCGACATTCACAGCCGCGAAACCCCGGTGTATCTGGCAAACATCAACGCCGACAACCAAACCGTGATTGCCGGCAGCGATGCGGCCATGCAGCTGGTGGCCGAGCGCATCAAAGGCAATGGCGTCGCCAAGCGCCTGGCGGTCAGCGTGCCGTCGCATTGCGCGTTGCTGGATGAACCGGCGCAAGCGTTGGCACAAGCCTTCGTTACGCTCAAGACGCCGCGCATCACCTACTTGAGCAGCACCCGCGCGCGGCCGATTCACAACCCCGAACAGTTGCGCGACGACCTGGCCTTCAATATGTGCCGCGTCGTCGACTGGCGCGGCACCGTGCAAAGCGCTTATGAGCGTGGCGTGCGCCTGCAAATCGAACTGCCCCCCGGCAGCGTGCTGACCGGGCTGTCACGCCGCGTATTTGACCAAGGCACGGTGATCGCCTGTGAAGGCGCGCGCCTGGACACCTTGCAGGCCCTGCTGCAAGAGGAGGAGCGCCGCCACCGATAAAGCACGACCCAAGGCTTTCGAAGCACAAAAACAACAATTTCGATCGAGCACTTTGAGGACAACAACAATGATTATTTACGGTGTGGCCCTGCTGGCAATCTGCATGCTGGCGGGCGTGATACTGGGTGACATGCTCGGCGTGTTGCTCGGCGTTAAATCCAACGTGGGCGGGGTGGGCATCGCGATGATCCTGCTGATCTGCGCGCGCCTGTGGATGCAACAGCGCGGCGGCATGACCAAGGACTGCGAGATGGGCGTGGGCTTCTGGGGCGCGATGTATATCCCGGTGGTCGTCGCCATGGCCGCGCAACAAAACGTGGTCACCGCCTTGCACGGCGGCCCGGTGGCGGTGCTGGCGGCCATCGGTTCGGTGGTGGTGTGTGGCTGCACCATCGCCTTGATCAGCCGCACTCATAAAGGCGAGCCGTTGCCCGATGAAGAGCCGCTGATTGCGCCGACACCTGTCGCGGGGGGCCGCTGATATGTGGCCTCTGATTGAAAAAGGCTTGGTGAATAACGGCCTGGTCACCGCGTTCGCGTTCGTCGGCGTGGTGATGTGGGTGTCGGTGGTGCTGTCCAAGCGCCTGACCTTCGGGCGCATTCACGGCTCGGCGATTGCCATCGTGATCGGGCTGGTGCTGGCCTGGGTGGGCGGCACGCTGACCGGCGGGCAAAAAGGCCTGGCCGACGTGGCGTTGTTCTCGGGCATTGGCTTGATGGGCGGCGCGATGCTGCGTGACTTCGCCATCGTCGCCACGGCGTTTGAAGTGCAAGCCACCGAAGCGCGCAAAGCCGGGATGATCGGTGTGATTGCGCTGCTGCTGGGGACGATTCTGCCGTTTATTGTTGGCGCGAGCATGGCCTGGGCGTTTGGTTACCGTGATGCGATCAGCATGACCACCATCGGCGCGGGGGCGGTGACCTACATCGTCGGCCCGGTGACCGGTGCCGCGATAGGCGCGACCTCGGACGTGATGGCGCTGTCGATTGCCACCGGCTTGATCAAGGCGATCCTGGTGATGGTCGGCACGCCGGTGGCGGCGCGTTGGATGGGCCTGGATAACCCGCGTTCGGCCATGGTGTTTGGTGGCTTGGCTGGCACCGTAAGCGGCGTGACCGCAGGCTTGGCCGCGACGGATCGGCGGTTGGTGCCGTATGGCGCGTTGACCGCGACGTTCCACACCGGGCTCGGCTGTTTGCTCGGGCCATCGCTGCTGTACTTCATCGTGCGTGGGTTGGTTGGCTAAATGTGGGAATTTGGTTGCCTGGTCTGGCGCCATCGGGAGCAAGCCCCCTCCCACAGTTGATCGGGTTTGCAAGCCAGTATTTGGACTGCAGCCCAGTGTTGTAGGGAGCAAGCCCTATTGGACTGCAGCCCAGTGTTGTAGGGAGCAAACCAGTATTTGGACTGCAGCCCAGTGTTGGAGGGAGCAAGCCCTATTTGGACTGCAGCCCATTGTTGTAGGTAGCAAGCCCTTTTTGGAGTGCAGTCCAGAGTTGTAGGGAGCAAGCCCTTTTTGGACTGCAGCCCAGTGTTGTAGGGAGAAAACCCCTCTTTGGAATGCAGCCCAGTGTTGTAGGCAGAAAACCCCTGTTTGGACTGCAGTCCAGTGTTGTAGGGAGCAAGCCCTATTTGGACTGTAGCCCAGTGTTGTAGGTAGCAAGCCCTATTTGGAGTGCAGTCCAGAGTTGTAGGGAGCAAACTAGTATTTGGACTGCAGCCCAGAGTTGTAGGGAGCAAGTCCCTGTTTGGACTGCAGCCCAGAGTTGTAGGGAGCAAGCCCCTGTTTGGACTGCAGCCCAGAGTTGTAGGGAGCAAGCCCCTGTTTGGACTGCAGCCCAGTGTTGTAGGCAGCAAGCCCTGTTTGGACTGCAGCCCAGAGTTGTAGGGAGCAAGCCCTGTTTGGACTGCAGCCCAGAGTTGTAGGGAGCAAGCCCTATTTGGACTGCAGCCCAGTGTTGTAGGGAGCAAGCCATTATTTGGACTGCAGCCCAGTGTTGTAGGTAGCAAGTCCTGTTTGGACTGCAGCCCAGTGTTGTAGGGAGCAAGCCCCTGTTTGGACTGCAGCCCAGAGTTGTAGGGAGCAAGCCCTATTTGGAATGCAGCCCAGTGTTGTAGGTAGCAAACCAGTATTTGGAGTGCAGCCCAGAGTTGTAGGGAGCAAGCCCCTGTTTGGACTGCAGCCCAGAGTTGTAGGGAGCAAGCCCCTGTTTGGACTGCAGCCCAGAGTTGTAGGGAGCAAGCCCCTGTTTGGACTGCAGCCCAGAGTTGTAGGGAGCAAGTCCCTGTTTGGACTGCAGCCCAGTGTTGTAGGCAGCAAGCCCTGTTTGGACTGCAGCCCAGTGTTGTAGGCAGCAAGCCCTGTTTGGACTGCAGCCCAGAGTTGTAGGGAGCAAGCCCTGTTTGGACTGCAGCCCAGAGTTGTAGGGAGCAAGCCCTATTTGGACTGCAGCCCAGTGTTGTAGGGAGAAAACCCCTGTTCGGAATGCAGTCCAGTGTTGTAGGGAGCAAGCCCCTGTTTGGACTGCAGCCCAGAGTTGTAGGGAGCAAGCCCTATTTGGACTGCAGCCCAGAGTTGTAGGGAGCAAGCCCTATTTGGACTGCAGCCCAGTGTTGTAGGGAGAAAACCCCCGTTTGGAATGCAGTCCAGTGTTGTAGGCAGCAAGCCCTATTTGGACTGCAGCCCAGTGTTGTAGGTAGCAAGCCAGTATTTGGACTGCAGCCCAGAGTTGTAGGCAGCAAGCCCCTGTTTGGAGTGCAGCCCAGTGTTGTAGGTAGCAAGCCCCTGTTTGGAGTGCAGTCCAGAGTTGTAGGCAGCAAATCCCTGTTTGGAATGCAGCCCAGTGTTGTAGGTAACAAGCCCCTATTTGGACTGCAGCCCAATGTTGTAGGCAGCAAGCCCTATTTGGACTGCAGCCCAGTGTTGTAGGGAGCAAACCCCTGTTTGGAATGCAGTCCAATGTGGGAGGGGGCTTGCTCCCGATGGCTTTGTGTCAGGCTGGCATCTGCCGATTGGCGTACATCCGGCATTCTGCCAACAGCGCGAGCAAGTTCGGGTCGCGTTCTTTGGCTTTCAAGAACACCACGCCAATGTGCTGCTGCAACCGATACCGGGGTTGCAACGGTATCAGCTTCACGCGGTTCTCATACACCGCCGCAATCCTTCCCGGCAGCAACGCATAACCCACCCCCGAGCTGACCATGCTCAACAGCGTGAAGATGTCGTTCACCTGCATCGCCACCTTCGGCTCGAACCCCGCTTGCTTGAACACACGGTTGCCATCCTGGTGGGTGGCGAACCCTTGTGTGAGGGTGATAAACGTGGCGTCGCGCACGTCGGCGAGGTCGATTTGCTGCTCGCGGTCGAACGGCGAGTCCGCCGGGGTGGCCAAAAAGATGTCGTCGGTAAACAGCGCAATCTGTTCGCAGTCGGGGTCGTTTGCACGCTCGTCGAGGGAGATCAGGATAGCGTCCACTTCCATGTTCTTGAGCTTGTACAGCAGGTCGAAATTGGAACCCAGGATCAGGTCGATGTTGAGTTCGCTGCGGCGTATTTTCAGGCCCATGATCAGTTGCGGCACGGTCTTCACCGTCAGCGAATACAGCGAGCCGAGCTTGAAGCGCTCGGCGGAAAAACCGGCGGCTTCGCGGGTCAGGCGCACGCTGTCGACCACTTCGGCCACCAGCTTTTGCGCGCGCTCTTCCAGCACATAGGCGCTTTCCAGCGGGGTGAGGTTGCGCCCCTCGTGTTTGAACAATGGGCAGCGCAGCGCGTTTTCCAGTGAATGGATGGCGCGGTGCACGCTGACGTTGCTGGTTTGCAGCTCGGCGGCGGCGCGGGCCAGGTTGCCGGTGCGCATGAACGCCAGGAAGATCTCGAGCTTCTTGAGGGTGAATTCTTCGTCGATCAGCATGGCCGTGGCTCTTGTTCGAATGCGCTCGATTGTGCCCCGAACACAAGGGTCTTGCACTCTGCTGCGCAACGCTGGACCCTTATATATGAATCAATCACGAGAGCGGGAGGTCAGTGGCGCATGTATCACGGGGAACGATTCAACGCCTGGAGCCATTTGCTCGGGGCGGTTGCAGCCTTTGTTGGCGCCGTGTGGATGTTGGTGGTGGCGAGCCTGGATGGCAGCCCCTGGAAGATTGTCAGCGTGGCGATTTATGGCTTTACGCTGCTGGTGCTGTACAGCGCGTCGACGGTTTACCACAGCGTGCGCGGGCGACGAAAAGAGATCATGCAGAAGGTCGATCACTTCTCGATCTACCTGCTGATCGCCGGCAGCTACACGCCGTTCTGCCTGGTCACGCTAAGAGGCCCGTGGGGGTGGACGCTGTTCGGTATCGTCTGGGGGCTGGCGGTGATCGGCATCCTGCAAGAGATCAAACCGCGCTCCGAGGCACGCATTCTGTCGATCGTGATTTACGCGGTGATGGGCTGGATCGTGCTGGTGGCGGTCAAACCGCTGATCGCTGCGCTGGGGACGGCGGGGTTTGCGTGGCTGGCGTCGGGCGGGGTGTTGTACACCGTGGGCATTATCTTTTTTGCCCTGGAGGATCGCCTGCGGCATTCCCATGGGATCTGGCATCTGTTTGTGATCGGCGGGAGTTTGCTGCATTTCGTGGCGATCATGCATTACGTGCTTTAACTGGCAGCCCGTGCAAAAGGTGGGAGGGAGCAAGCCCTCTCCCACATTTCACTGGGTACCACTGAGCTACCGAGTCGCCTGCACAATGCTGCTCCCAGCTTTTTGATTGGGTTTGCACCGCAAGGTTAGAAGTCGCCCCACAGTTGTTGCGCCACGGCCAGCGCCACCACTGGCGCGGTTTCGGTGCGCAGCACGCGCGGGCCGAGGCGCGCGGCATGGAAGCCGGCGCGTTGGGCGGTGTCGACTTCAAGGTCGGTCAAACCGCCTTCAGGGCCGATCAAGAAGGCCAGGCTGGCAGGCTTGGCATGGCTGACCAGCGGCTCGGCCACCGGGTGTAGCACCAGCTTCAAATCCGCCTCGGCCTGCTTCAACCAGTCCGCCAGCAACAGTGGCGGGTGAATCACCGGCACTGTCGAGCGACCGCATTGCTCGCATGCGCTGATCGCCACCTGGCGCCAGTGCAACAGGCGTTTGTCGGCGCGTTCGTCCTTGAGGCGCACTTCACAGCGGTCGCTGAAAATCGGGGTTATTGCATTCACGCCCAGTTCGGTGGCTTTCTGAATCGCCCAGTCCATGCGCTCACCCCGCGACAGGCCTTGGCCGAGGTGGATAAGCAACGGCGATTCAGCCTGGCCGGCGAAGTGTTCGGTGAGTTGCACGCTGACGCGCTTTTTACCGACTTCCAGCAACGTGCCCAAAAACTCCTGGCCGGAGCCGTCGAACAGTTGCACGGCGTCGCCTTCGCTCATGCGCAACACGCGGCTGATGTAATGCGCCTGGGCTTCCGGTAATTCGAACTCGCCGAGGCTCAGCGGGATGTCGGTGAAAAAGCGGGACAGTCTCATTTCTGTTCTCTGAAAAATGTACGAAGCCTAAGGGCGGCAGTGTTCAGTGTTGCGGGCATGCTTATTGTGGCAAACAGGCCTGTTGTGGAAACAGGCCCGCTCACCACGCTAGCCGGTTCGCCTTCGATTACCGATTAGCCCGGATCACGGAAGCCTGGGTGAAAGTCCTTGGGCACGGCCACGCTGACGTTGCTGTTGGTCGCAATATCAATCCCTTCGCTGGCCACTTCCGCCAAGAAGTCGATCTGCTCCGGCGTGATCACATAAGGCGGCAAGAAGTACACCACGCTGCCCAATGGCCGCAACAGCGCGCCGCGCTCCAGGGCGTGTTCGAACACCTTCAAGCCACGGCGTTCCTGCCATGGGTAGGCGGTCTTGGTGGCTTTATCCTGGACCATCTCGATCGCCAGCACCATGCCGGTCTGGCGCACTTCCGACACGTGCGGGTGGTCCACCAGGTGCGCGGTGGCGGTGGCCATGCGCTGGGCCAGGGCCTTGTTGTTCTCGATGACGTTGTCTTCTTCAAAAATATCCAGCGTCGCCAGCGCCGCCGCACACGCCAGCGGGTTGCCGGTGTAGCTGTGCGAGTGCAGGAAGGCGCGCAGGGTTGGGTAGTCGTCGTAGAACGCGTCGTACACATCGTCGGTGGTGACCACCGCCGCCAACGGCAGGTAACCGCCGGTGAGGGCTTTGGACAGGCACAAAAAATCCGGGCGGATACCGGCTTGTTCACAGGCGAACATAGTGCCGGTGCGGCCGAAACCCACGGCGATTTCGTCGTGAATCAGGTGCACACCGTAACGGTCGCAGGCTTCACGCAGCAGCTTGAGGTACACCGGATGGTACATGCGCATGCCGCCGGCGCCCTGAATCAGCGGTTCTACGATCACCGCGGCGACGCTGTCGTGATTCTCGGCAAGGGTCTGTTCCATGGCCTGGAACATCGTGCGCGAGTGTTCTTCCCAGCTCACGCCCTCTGGGCGCAGGTAGCAATCCGGGCTCGGCACTTTAATAGTGTCGAGCAGCAGCGCCTTGTAGGTTTCGGTAAACAGCGGCACGTCGCCCACCGACATCGCGGCAATGGTTTCGCCGTGGTAGCTGTTGGTCAGGGTGACGAAGCGCTTTTTGTTCGGCTGGCCACGGTTGAGCCAGTAGTGAAAGCTCATCTTCAACGCGACTTCGATGCACGACGAACCGTTATCGGCGTAGAAGCAGCGGGTCAGGCCTTCGGGCGTCATCTTGACCAGGCGCTCGGACAACTCGATCACTGGCTGGTGGCTGAAACCCGCGAGGATCACGTGCTCCAACTGGTCCACCTGATCTTTGATGCGCTGGTTGATACGCGGGTTGGCGTGGCCGAACACATTGACCCACCAGGAACTGACAGCATCGAGGTAGCGCTTGCCTTCAAAGTCTTCCAGCCAAACGCCTTCACCGCGCTTGATCGGGATCAGTGGCAGTTGCTGGTGGTCTTTCATCTGGGTGCAGGGATGCCACAGCACCGCGAGGTCGCGTTGCATCCACTGGTTATTCAAGCCCATCGTCTATCTCCTCGAAGCGGTCCTGCGGCTGGCGCAGGCGAAACAATCGCGCAAGCCTATGCAATGCCAGGCTGTGCTACAACCCATTGCAGGCCTGATGAACGAATTCGCCGTAAACGCAGGACGATCTGTCACGTTTCTTGGGAATAGTCCTTAATCCATTGTTAACGTACTGTGCATAATCTCATGATCGTATTTCTCGATATTTCAAAGCGAAATTTTCGGCTTTAATCCGATAGGTAAATCGCTAGTCTTTGGCACAGCTAATACGGAAGTTGGGACATGCAGTTACGTAATTCATCGGCCCGCTATGGTTGGGTCAGTATCGTTTTGCACTGGGGCGTAGCCTTGGTAGTGTTCAGTATGTTCGCGCTGGGTTTGTGGATGGTCGGCCTCGACTACTACAGCGCCTGGCGCAAAGAGGCACCCGACCTGCATAAAAGCATTGGCATCACGTTGTTCGCCATCATGCTGATACGCATCGTTTGGCGCCTGCTTAGCCCGCCGCCGCCCGCGCTGGCCAGCTACAGCCGTTTGACGCGTATCGGGGCTGCGTTCGGCCATGCGTTCCTGTATGTCGGGCTGTTTGCCGTGATGATTGCCGGTTACCTGATTTCCACCGCAGACGGTGTCGGTATTCCGGTGTTTGGCCTGTTTGAGATTCCTGCCGTGGTTTCCGGGCTACCGGACCAGGCAGACACCGCTGGTGTGGTGCATTTGTACCTCGCCTGGGTGTTGGTGGTCTTCGCCGGCTTGCACGGCGTGGCTGCCTTGAAACACCACTTTATCGATCGTGATGCGACCCTCACGCGAATGCTGGGGCGCAAAGCCTGATGTTCAACCTCGACTCACAAGGAATAGAAAGCATGTTGAAAAAGACACTCGTTGCTCTGGCACTCGGTTCTGCCCTGCTGTCCGCAGGCTCGGCAATGGCCGCTGACTACAAGATCGACAAAGAAGGCCAACACGCCTTCATCGACTGGAAAATCAGCCACCTGGGTTACAGCTACATCCACGGTACTTTCAAGGATTGGGACGGTACGTTCAGCTGGGATGCCGCCAAGCCTGAGGCCAGCAAAATCGCAGTCGACGTGAAAACCGCCAGCCTGTGGTCCAACCACGCAGAACGTGACAAGCACATCGCCAGCAAAGATTTCCTGGACGTTGCCAAGTTCGCCGACGCCAAGTTCGTGTCTACTGCAGTTAAATCCACCGGCGAGAAAACCGCTGACGTGACCGGCGACCTGACCTTTCACGGCGTGACCAAGCCTGTCACCTTCAAGGCCACCTTCAACGGTGAAGGCAAAGACCCATGGGGCGGCGAACGTGCTGGCTTCAACGCCACCACCACGCTGAACCTGAACGACTTCGGCATCAAAGGCCCGGGCCCGTCTTCGCAGACACTGGACCTGGACATCTCGCTGGAAGGCGTCAAAGCGAAGTAATTATTTCGCTGTTTAGCACGCACAGCGCCGGCCCCAGGGTCGGCGTTTTGCTGCCTGGCGTTCTATAAATCAGCTTGATAGGCCGCCACCTGTTCTTTCAGCCAGGTGTGCAGCAAGGTTAACTGCGCTGAATGTTTACTGCCCACCGGCCAGACCAGAAAGTAACGTGAAGGGTGCGCCGGTTCGATGTCGGTGAGTCTGACCAGGTCCCCGCGTTGAATCAGTGAATGGGCAATGGAGCGGCGGGTCAACGCGATTCCGTGCCCCAGCCTGACCGCTTCGAGCATCAACGTAGACTCGGTAAACTCCAGTGAGGCTTGAGGGCGTTGGCCTTCCAGGCCCGCAGCGCCGAGCCAGATCGGCCAGCTTTCACTGGCGTGCAGCAGGGGCTGCTGCAGGATCGCTTGCGCGGTGCCTGGCGGAACGCCGTGGTTGAAGTCGCGCGCCGCGACCACCAGCAATGAGTCGCCCATCAGCGTTTCGCAATGCACATCGGGCCATTGCCCATGGCCGAAGCGGATGGCGCAATCCAGCGGGCCCTGCTCGAAGCTGGCAAACGCCATGCTCGACGCCAACCTCAGGTGCACCTCTGGGTGGGCGCTCCTGAAATCATGCAAGCGCGGCAGTAACCAATGCATGGCGTAGGAGGGCAGCACTGAAAGGCTCAATTGCGCGTGTTTGGTTTTCGCCAGCAGTTTTTCCGTGACGCTGGCGATCTCGCCCAGCGCTTGCCTGATCTGGTAGGCATACACACGGCCCTCATCGGTCAGCGCCAGGGAGCGTTTGTCGCGCAGCACCAGCGCAATCTCCACATACTCTTCAAGAGACCGAATTTGATGGCTGACGGCACTGTGGGTGACGTGCAGTTCGGCGGCGGCCAGGTTCACCTTGCCTAGCCGGGCCAACGCTTCGAAGGCGCGAAGTGCGGCGAGTGGAGGAAGTTTCAATGTATGAATTCCTTTCACATAAAAGCCCAATAATAGCCGCTATACGTGAAATCAGTGCTCTGTCGATAATGCGCGCCTGGTTATTTATTTAAATAACCCCGTGCTGAACCTCGGGAGTTGTGGGCCGTGATAGATGAAATTCAAGCGTTTCTGAACGACTACTTTAATGTGTTGCAAACCCAGGATTTGAGCACATTCGATAAAGTCTTTCACCGTGGCTGCGTACTTTATAGCGCGCAGAATGCGCAGGTGGTTGTGCGACCTTTTGCCGAGTATCGGAGCATGGTTCAAGGCCGAGCGTCGCCACAAGAAGGCGGTTTTCCGCAACTTGATGAAGTGCTGATGATTGACGTGATGTCCGCAGAAATGGCCATCGTGAAAGTGCGCCTGCGCTTGTTCAATAATGTAATGGTCGATTATTTGAATCTGATGAAAGTTGAGGGGCGCTGGATGATCTTCGCCAAACTATTTCATAAAGCGGGCGAGGCGGCTGATCAATAAATTAACCGCCGGATGCAAAAACGCCCCGATTAATCGGGGCGTTTTTTTTGCCGTTTAAAACTCAGCGGTTGCGGGTCAGCAACGCTGGTTTTTCACCACGAGGGCGGCCTGGCAGTTGGTCCAACTGCTCAGGTGTCGGGAAGCGGTCAGCTTTCGACTCCTTGTGGATGATCTTCGGCGCCGGGCCACCGCGCGGGTTTTGCACGGCGGGCTCGGACAAACGAGGCTGCTCGTCACGGGCTGGGCGACGGTTGTTGCTGCGCGAGTCTTCACGACGCGCCTGGCCGTCACGCGGTGCGCCATTACGCGGGCCGCTGCGCTTGGCAGGTGGTGTGCCGGTGGTGCCGCCGCTGCTGTTGCGCGGACCATTCTGACGACCGCCCTGTGGCTGGCCGCCACGTGGCGCGCCGCTGGCTGCACCTGCACCGGCGCCTTGTGCCGGAGCACCTGGGCGACGGCCACGGCCTTGGGCTGGTTTGGCCTGGGGCACGTAATCAACGCGGTTACCGAAGTTGTCCACATCGTCGTCAAGGAACTCGTCCGGCGCGCGGTCGGCGGCGGCGCGTGGTGTTTGGCTCGGCTGGCGCTGTTCGCGGGCCGGGGTGCCTTCACGCGGTTTTTGCTCGCGGGCCGGGCGTTCGCCACGGCCATTGACCGGCGCTTTTTCTTTGCCGCCCTTGTCTTTGCCCTTGTCGCGACGACCACCGCCACCACCGCCGCCGTTCGGGCCATCGCCCTTCGGACCGCGTGGGTTGCGCGGGTTACGCACGTCCGGGCGCTCGCGCACTTCAGGCTTTTCGGCCTCTACGGCGCTGGAATCGAAGCCCATCAGGTCGCCATCGGCGATTTTCTGCTTGGTCATGCGTTCGATGCTTTTCAGCAGTTTTTCTTCGTCCGGCGCAACCAGCGAGATGGCTTCACCCGAACGCCCGGCACGGCCGGTACGGCCGATACGGTGCACATAGTCTTCGTCGACGTTTGGCAGCTCGAAGTTGACGACGTGCGGCAGTTGGTCGATGTCCAGGCCGCGCGCGGCGATGTCGGTGGCGACCAGGATGCGCACTTCACCGGCCTTGAAGTCGGCCAGCGCTTTGGTGCGCGCGTTCTGGCTTTTGTTGCCGTGGATGGCAACGGCGGTGAGGCCGTGCTTGTCCAGGTACTCGGCCAGGCGGTTGGCGCCGTGCTTGGTACGCGTGAACACCAGCACTTGTTCCCAGGCGCCGGCGGTGATCAGGTGCGCCAGCAGCGAACGTTTGTGGCTGGCGGCCAGGCGGAATACGCGTTGCTCGATACGCTCGACCGTGGTGTTCGGCGGCGTGACTTCGATGCGCTCCGGGTTGTGCAGCAGCTTGCCCGCCAAGGCGGTGATGTCGTTGGAGAACGTTGCCGAAAACAGCAGGTTCTGACGTTTGGCCGGCAGGCGGGCGAGGACCTTTTTCACGTCATGGACAAAGCCCATGTCGAGCATGCGGTCAGCTTCGTCCAGCACGAGGATTTCCACGTGGGACAAGTCGACGCTGCCTTGGCCGCATAGGTCGAGCAAACGACCGGGGCAGGCGACCAGCACGTCAACACCACGCGACATGGCCTGAACCTGTGGGTTCATGCCGACGCCGCCGAAGATGCAGGCGCTGACGAACTTCAAGTCGCGGGCATACAGCTTGAAGCTGTCGTGCACCTGGGCGGCGAGTTCGCGGGTAGGGGTCAGGACCAGTACGCGCGGTTGGCGCGGGCCGTGACGCTGGGATTTGTCCGGGTGACCGTTAGGGAACAACCGCTCCAGAATCGGGAGGGCGAAACCACCGGTTTTACCAGTACCTGTCTGCGCCGCAACCATCAGGTCGCGGCCTTGCAACACGGCGGGAATGGCCCGCTGTTGCACCGGAGTAGGCTCGGTATAGCCCGCTGCCTCGATGGCGCGGACTAAAGCCTCGGAGAGACCGAGGGAAGCAAAGGACATGAGTAATCCTGTTTTAGTTAGGGCTTGGCCCAAAGGGATAATCTTACCGGGCGTGAATGGCGCTTAGGGGAGCGCAATCCCGTCCGGTCCTGCTGCGTCTGGCGGGCACTCCACCGGCGGTCGCGCGCTATAAGCTGCGTTCGTCGCGGGGTTAGGTGCCTTTTTCAAGACCTCAGCGGCCGGGCGTGAGCCTGGCGGAAAGGCCGGAGTATAACAGAGCAATCACTCTGCGCTGCTTTCCTGCTGCTCAACGGTGTGCGCAGGCGGGAGTAATGCGTTGGTTTGGGGGCTCATGCCGGCATATTTGGCACTTAAGGCCGCATACGCGGGCTCTTGCTTGAAGCGTTTAAGCTCGGCGGCAAAGCGTTGCACCAGCAAATCCATGCCTGCGCCACGGCGCACCGCCAAAAATTGTGGCTGGCGGCTGATGACTTCGGGTGCCTGGGTAATCTGCTCGTTCAGCCCGAGCGCCTTGATCACATGCTGGCCGACCCGGCGGTCGGTGATCACCAAATCGACCCGGCCCAGCGCGAGTTTGCCGAAGTTGGCTTCATGGCTGGCGGCTGGCTCCTGATTGAACAGGGTGGACTCGCTGAATTGAGCGCCATAGAGGTAGCCCGGCGAGGTGCCGATGGTCAGGCCGCGCAGGTCGTCGAAGGTGTGAAACGGATGCGGGCGCGCAGTGGCGTAGAACAGCACGAACTCCACGTCGGACAGCGGCTCGCTGGGGTAGAGCAGCAGATTGGCGCGCTCGCGGCTGTGAAAAATATCCAGCGCGCCATCCGCCAAGCCCTGGTCGAGCATCGCCAGGCAACGCTTCCAGGGCAGGAATTGCCATTCCACCTCGATGCCCAGGCGCTGGAACACAACCACCGTGGTTTCATAGTCGAGCCCGCGCATCGTGCCGTTATCGTCGTACACGTAAGGCGCCCACGGCTCGGTGACGATGCGCAGTTTCTCGCCTTGGGCGCTCAGGCTCAGGCAAGTGAAAAGAACCGCGGTCAACCACTGGAAAAATACGCGCATGCCCCGAGGTTACGACTGTCTCGGGCTAAAAAGAAGCGCTGGTATCGTTATCGACGGGCAGCAGCGGGTTTTTATTTGCCGGGGGACTTCATCAGGTGTTCATAGATGGCCTCGCGCCGCTCACCCAGAATCAGCCGCACCACCGGGTTGGCGAACCAGTGCTCAAGCAGGTGCGCGTCAATCGGGCGCTTCTGGCGTTCTTCCTGATTTTGTCGGGCCTTGTCCCACCAAACCGGGGCGCACGCCTGGTCGAATTCGTTTTCGTGCTCATAGCAGCCGTAGAGAATTTCGCGGATAAATTGCTGCTGGTTTTTGGGCAGCACCAGCGTCACCAGCTTGTACATCAAGCGTTGCAGGCGCGGCGGGCGTGGCAAGTGGGCGGACACCTGGCGAGTGTCGTCCAGGGCCAGTGCGCTGGTGGGGTTGGCCGCGTGCTTGGCGATCCATGCCTTGACCTTGGCCCGGAACAGCTGCTTGCGGCTCCAATAGTGGTGGATCAGGTCTGGGCATTCACGCACGTTGAGGGTTCGGTAAGCCGCGATCGACAGGCAGAACTCTTCGAGGGTGTAGGCGCCTTGGGCATGCGGGAACAGTTCGTCCATTAACTCGATCGAACGATCAAGCACGTGCGCGTCTTGCTGGTGCAGGCCCATGACCCCGGAATTAAGCGTCATCATGTCGTCATCGGCCACGCCCATGTCTCGCAGGCGCTGGTGCAGGGCGCTGTACAGGATGCTTTCGCGGTTGTCGCCGTACTTGGTGTAGAAGGCGTTGCACAACAGCGTGCCCGGTTGCACGCGTTCAAACAGCGCCGTGGGCGAGTGATGAAAAAACGTGTCGGTGTCGATCAACAGCGCCACTTCGGACTCTTGCAGCACCTGGCGCAGCACCACGTGTTTGGTGCGGAAATGGTAGCCATGCGGCTCACACCAGCGTTTACGCGTGGCTTCATCCAGCGGGCGCACACGCACCGGCAACAGGCGATAAGGCTCGGGGTTATCGCTGAACACCTGAATATCGATGGCGGCGTCTTGCGCATCACGCAGCAAGGCCAAGGCGCTGGCGATACTGAATACCGCTTCCTGATGGTAAGTCTCTGCCCCGAATACCAGGTAGACCAGTTGCGGGCGGGGCGTCGGGGCTGCTGTATTCATGGACTGCACAATTCCGTGGGCGTTTAAAACCGCAAAGGCCCTCTTTATGAGGGCCTGGGCACTTTGGAAGAAACCTTAGCGTGGCAGCTTCAGGTTGTTCCAGACAGCGAGGCTCGGTTCAGCCTGGTTAAGCGTATAGAAGTGCAACCCTGGCGCACCACCTTGCAACAATCTCTCACACATCTCGCTGATGACCTGCTCGCCAAACGCCTGGATGCTCTTGACGTCATCGCCATAAGCTTCCAGTTGCTTGCGCACCCAGCGTGGGATCTCTGCGCCGCACGCGTCGGAGAAACGCGCCAGTTTGCTGTAATTGGTGATCGGCATGATGCCCGGCACGATCGGGATGTGGACGCCCATCGCCCGTACACGCTCGACAAAGTAGAAGTAGCTGTCGGCGTTGAAGAAGTACTGGGTGATCGCGCTGTCGGCGCCAGCGTTGGCCTTGCGCACGAAATTTTGCAGGTCGTCTTCGAAATTACGCGCCTGAGGGTGCATCTCCGGGTAAGCCGCCACTTCGATGTGGAAGTGATCGCCGCTTTCTTCGCGGATAAAGCTCACCAGGTCATTGGCGTAGCGCAGCTCACCGCTGGCCATGCCCATGCCGGACGGCAGGTCGCCGCGCAGGGCGACGATACGCTTGATGCCGGCTTGCTTGTATTGGGTCAGCAGGCTGCGCAGGTCGGCCTTGCTGTCGCCCACGCAAGACAAATGCGGTGCGGCAGGAACCTTGGCTTCGCTTTCCAGCTGCAGCACGGTGTTGATCGTGCGGTCACGGGTCGAACCGCCCGCGCCGTAGGTGCACGAGAAGAAGTCGGGGTGGTAGCTGGCCAACTGCTTGGCCGTGGCCATCAGTTTTTCATGCCCAGCATCGGTCTTGGTCGGGAAGAACTCGAAGCTGTAGCGACGGTCTTGGGACATGGGGAGTCTCCAGCTGTAAGTTGCAAGCTTCAAGCGGCAAGAGGGCGGTGCGCCTGTTGCTGTTGCTTGAAGCTCACATCTCTCAACTGCTTAAGGAGCAATAAAGTAGCAAGCTCTCAACCACCAGATGCAAGTAAACAACCCGCTTTTACTTGCCGCTTGAAGCTAAAAGCTTGCAGCTGCTATCAGTAGCGGTAAGCGTGTGGCTTGAACGGGCCTTCAACAGCCACGCCGATGTAGTCGGCCTGGGTTTTGGTCAGTTGAGTCACTACGCCGCCGAAGCCGCGGACCATTTCCAGGGCCACTTCTTCGTCGAGTTTCTTCGGCAGCACTTCCACGGTCAGGCGCTCGGCTTTCTGGGCTGGCGACAGGTCGGCGTATTTCTGGCCGAACAGGAAGATTTGCGCCAGTACCTGGTTGGCGAACGAGCCGTCCATGATGCGGCTTGGGTGGCCGGTGGCGTTACCCAGGTTTACCAAGCGGCCTTCGGCCAGCAGAATCAGGTAGTCGTCGTTCTGTGGGTCAAAAGTGCCGGCGCCGGTACGGTGAACCTTGTGTACCTGCGGCTTGACCTCTTCCCATGCCCAGTTCTTGCGCATGAAAGCAGTGTCGATTTCGTTGTCAAAGTGGCCGATGTTGCAGACAACGGCGCGCTTTTTCAGGGCTTTGAGCATGTTCGAGTCGCACACATTGACGTTGCCGGTGGTGGTCACGATCAGGTCGATCTTGCCCAGCAGTGCTTTGTCGATGCTGGCTTCGGTGCCGGTGTTGATACCGTCGATGAACGGCGACACCAGTTCAAAACCGTCCATGCAGGCTTGCATGGCGCAGATCGGGTCGACTTCGGAAACGCGAACGATCATGCCTTCCTGACGCAGCGACTGAGCGGAGCCCTTGCCCACGTCACCGTAACCGATGACCAGCGCTTGCTTGCCGGACAGCAGGTGGTCGGTACCGCGCTTGATCGCGTCGTTCAGGCTGTGACGGCAGCCGTACTTGTTGTCGTTCTTGCTCTTGGTCACCGAGTCATTGACGTTGATGGCCGGGATTTTCAGCTCGCCCTTGGCCAGCATGTCCAGCAGGCGGTGCACGCCAGTGGTGGTTTCTTCGGTCACGCCGTGAACGCGATCCAGAATCTGCGGGTACTTCTTGTGCAGCAGCTCGGTCAGGTCGCCGCCATCGTCGAGGATCATGTTGGCATCCCATGGCGCGCCATCTTTAAGGATGGTTTGCTCCAGGCACCACTCGTACTCTTCTTCGGTTTCGCCTTTCCAGGCATACACCGCGATACCGGCAGCGGCGATAGCAGCGGCGGCCTGGTCTTGAGTCGAGAAAATGTTGCAGGACGACCAACGTACTTCGGCACCCAGGGCAACCAGGGTTTCGATCAGCACGGCAGTCTGGATGGTCATGTGGATGCAGCCGAGAATCTTCGCGCCCTTGAGCGGCTGCTCACCGGCGTACTTGCGGCGCAGACCCATCAGGGCAGGCATTTCGGATTCGGCGATAAACGTTTCGCGACGGCCCCAGGCAGCGAGGGACATGTCGGCGACTTTGTAGTCGGTGAAATCTGCAGGCGTAATTACAGCGCTCATGAAGAGCCTCCATTCGTAGTGTGCGAATGGGCGCCGTTGTGCGTTTAGTACCAGGCCAGGTAATACCTGGCCCGACAACGCCCCATCCGAGCCTGACAGGTTGAACCTGCTGCAGCGCCCCTCGGACAGGTGGCGGGAGAACGGATAGCCGTTCGAAATCGGGGGCGATTATAGCTTTCTTTGAGCTGCGAGTTGCAAGCCGCAAGCGACAAGTTGCAAGCGGATCTGCTTTTACTTGCGGCTTGCAGCTTAAAACTTGAAGCTTGGGCCCTAACCCTATTTCCCAAACACCTCAGACCCGGAGCCCCGCCATGAACTTCCACACCCGCAAATGGGTAAAACCCGAAGACCTCAACCCCAACGGCACCCTGTTCGGTGGCAGCTTGCTGCGCTGGATCGACGAAGAAGCGGCGATTTACGCGATTGTTCAACTGGGCAACCAGCGCGTGGTGACCAAGTACATCTCTGAAATCAATTTCGTCAGCGCCTCGCGCCAGGGCGACATCATCGAGTTGGGCATCACCGCCACCGAGTTCGGTCGCACCTCGATCACCCTGACCTGTGAAGTGCGCAACAAGATCACGCGCAAAAGCATCCTCACCGTGGAAAAAATGGTCTTCGTCAACCTCGGTGAAGACGGCTTGCCGGCGCCGCACGGGCGTACCGAGATCAAGTACGTGAAGGATCAGTTCCAGGAAGACAGCCTTCCCGAGTAACCACTGCCTGGGTTGATTTCTTTACCAAATCATTCCGGGTGGACCTTTCTTAAGTTCTCGCGTCACTCAGGACTACATCCTGTAGAGAGAGCATTGTATGAAAGTGTCCAGTTCCAATACTCATATTCCGCTGCCACGCTCTGAAGACGTTGATAAAGCAGTAAAGGCATCGCTGGTCAAAAATGTCGGCGAGCGCAAGGTGAGCGTTTTTCGTTCCAGCGATGGCCGGGTGGAAGTGGTCTTGTCACCGCCACCGCTCACACATCTGGTGTTGAGTGGTGGGGGTGCCAAGGGGGTTGCATTCCCGGGCATGGTCCAAGCGCTTGAAGACAACAAGGCATTGGCCGGCGTGAAGGTTATTTCCGGCTCATCCGCGGGCGCTATCTCGGCGGCGTTGCTGGCCAGTGGCATGGATGCCAAGGCCTTTGAAACGCTTTCAAACAGTCTCAACCTTCCTGAGTTGCTGAACAGCAAAAATCCTTTGATTGAAAACTTGCAGAATGCCAGTGCTGAAATAGGCAAGTTGGCCGGACGCGTGCCAGGCAAGGCCGGCAGCATTGCGCAATTGCTGTTAACCATGCTGCCACGTCTGCAAACCGAAGCGCAGCCCCTTGAAGACGTGATCGGCAGTGAGTCGCGCAAGTCGCTGCTGGCGAAGATCGCCGGGACCTCGCGTGAAAAACGACCTGCCGAGGTCATGAAGATTGCAGACCGGCTGAGTGCAGGCAAAGGGCCGACTTTTCGTGACCTTGAGGTGTTGAGCCGTCACATTCCAGCGGTCAAGCAGCTCAACGTCACCGGCACTGGTATGTTCGATGAGCGACCGCAGTTGGTGGTCTTCAACGCAAGCACCACCCCGGACATGGACATTGCCCGGGCAGCGCATATATCTGGCTCGTTGCCTGGGTTATTCAAGAGCCCGACGGAGCAAGGTCATGCCTTTCAAGAGCATGCCGAGCAAACTGCATTTCAGGACGGTGGGCTGCTGGTCAATACACCGTCTTCTGCGGTGATCGATCCGCCTTTCGCAGAAAGCCCGCTGAGCCAGACCGAATCACTGGTGGTCAAGTTCGAATCCGCACGTTCGGCGCCTGCAACGGGAGGCAGCGTTGGCAGCAGCCTGGGCGATACGATTATCGGCGTGCCGCATGCGGCTGCCGATGGGTATCAGGAAGACAAACTCAAGGCGCAAGTGGACCAGACCGTCGTGCTGCCGCTTAAATCTGAACAGGGCGACTTTCGTGGCCTGCTCGAAGGCACGGTGAATTTCACCATGACCGACGATCAGAAAAAGCATTTGCAGGCGTCGGCGCGTGCGGCGGTAAGTACGCACCTGGAAGCGCGTGCCGGGTTACGCGAGCGCTACACATTCGAGTCCCTGGACGACGCTGTGTTAGCGATGGACGATAAAATGCTGGCCCGCGTGGAGAGCGATCTGAACAAGCACCCCGCCGCCAAGGATGTGCTGATGTTTCGCACGAGCGCGCAGCAAGCGTTGCGCGCGCTGGGTGTGGCCATCACCGAGGCCAATCAGGCGAGTGACAAGCTTGCGGTAACACCGAAGTTGGCGGCGGCCTTGCGTAACCTCGATGCACTGGCGCGTCGTCCCGAGCATGTCGACTGGCTGGGGCGGCGTCTCAACGCGGCCGGCAAAGCGAATTTTCAGCAGCTCCTGCAAATGATGAGCAAGCAGCCACCGAACAAAGCGCCAATGTCCAAAGTCATGACAAGCGCGGTTGCGCAGATGAAACGCCGTGATATCGAAGTGAAAGCTGCAAACTTCACGCGGGAAGTCATCTACCCGTCGCTCTATCGGCCGGGCCAGCCAGCGTCCAACGTCGAGTTGCTGCGGCGTGCGGCGCGTGATTTGGCGGATGCCGAAACGCCACAAACGTTCAACAACTTGCTCGACGGCATCGTCAAGTATTACAAGGCGCGCAATAAACCCTGGAGTACTCCATTTAGCTCCACCACTGTGGCAGCGGCCAAGGCCTGGCGCATCCCGGTTTAATTGGTGGGCCACTGAACAGCCATCGTTGCGGCGTGTCGTAGCTACAAGCACCCCAAACTCTGGTACATCATGGCCACTCAAGAAGACGGTAAAACCCCCAACCTGTCGCAGGAAGAGCAGCAGGACGTGGACGAAAACCAGCCGCCGCGTGCGGCGGTATTGCACGAAATTATCCGCACCCAGGGCGACCAGGAGCTGGAGCGCAACGTCGCGGCACTGTGGTGGTCGGCGCTGGCCGCCGGCCTGACCATGGGCCTGTCGCTGATGGGCATGGGCCTGCTCAACTCGCGCCTGCCGGACGGCGAAGCATTTAAAGTCATCGCCAGCTTCGGTTACTGCGCAGGTTTCCTCGCGGTCATCCTCGCGCGCCAGCAACTGTTCACCGAAAACACCCTGACCGCCGTGCTGCCGGTAATGAGCAAACCTACCCTGGCAAATGCCGGGCGGCTGTTGCGCCTGTGGTCGGTGGTGCTGGTGGGCAACCTCTGCGGCACGTTGCTGGTGGCCTATGTGATGCTGCATTTGCCGATTTTCGACACCAAGACCGACCAGGCCTTCCTTGAAATCGGCCGCAAAGTCATGGAAAACGACCCCGGCCAGATGTTCGCCAAAGGCATTATTTCCGGTTGGATGATTGCCACCATGGTGTGGATGATCCCGTCGATGGAAAACGCCAAGATGTTCATCATCATCTTGATCACCTACCTGATGGCGCTGGGGGATTTCACCCACATTGTCGTCGGCTCGGCGGAAGTCTCGTACCTGGTGTTTGCCGGTGAATTGCCGTGGAAGGACTTCTGGCTGGTGTTCGCCGGGCCGACCCTGGCGGGCAACATCATCGGCGGCAGCTTTATCTTTGCGCTGATCAGCCACGCGCAGATTCGCAGCGAAAGCAGCCTGCCGGGTAAAACGGCTGCGGACCCGAGGCACCCGCAGCAGATCAAAAAGGGTCAGTGATGTTCGGGCGTGGCTTGGGGGTCGCCCTTGGTCACGCGCTTGACCAGTTTGCCGATGCTTAAACCCTGCAACAGGATCGACAACAACACCACGATGTAGGTGATGCTCAGCAGCAGGTCGCGCTCCGGGCCGAGCGGCAAGGCCAGCGCCAATGCCACCGACACCCCGCCGCGCAGGCCGCCCCACGTGAGGATGCGAATAGTGCCGCGCGGCACTGTGCGCCAGCGGCGTAGCAGCAGGATAGCCGGCGCCACGGTCAGCAAGCGCGACAGCAGAATCGCCACGGCGAGCAAACTGGCGGCAAAAATGTGCAGCCAGTTGAACGGCAACAGCAACAGCTCCATGCCGATCAGCGCAAACAGCAGGGCGTTGAGCATGTCATCGAGCAGTTCCCAAAAGCCGTCCAGGTAACGCCGGGTCATGTCGTTCATGGCAAGCTTGCGCCCCAAATTGCCGATGATCAGCCCGGCCACCACCATCGCAATCGGTGCAGAAACGTGCAGCTCGGTGGCCATGGCCGAGCCGCCGATGACCAGCGCCAGGGTCAGCATCACTTCGATCTGGTGTTGCTCGATGCTCTTGATCATCAGGTACACCAGGTAGCCGATGAGGCCGCCGAACACCACGCCGCCAATCGCCTCATGGGCGAACAGCATGGCGGTGGCGCCCACGGTCGGCGTTTCGCCCAACTGTGCGATGCCCAGCAGCACGGTAAACACCACCACTGCGGTGCCGTCGTTGAACAGCGACTCGCCGACGATGGTGGTTTTCAGCGGTTTGGAGGCGTTCGCCGTGCGCAGCACGCCCAGCACTGCAATCGGGTCGGTGGGCGAAATCAGCGCGCCGAACAACAGGCAGTAGAGGAAGCTCACGTGCCAGCCAAACAAGGCAAAGATGTAGTACGCCAGGCTGCCGATCACCACGGTGGCAATCAACACGCCGAAGGTCGCCAGCAGGCCGATGGGCCAGCGGTAACTGCGTAAATCATTCAAGTTGACGTGCAAGGCGCCAGCGAACAGCAGGAACGACAGCATCCAGTTCATCAGCAAGTCGCCGAAGTCGATCTGGCCGATCAATTGCTGAATATGTTCTTCGAGGCCGGGAAAGCCGATAACGCTGAGGCCTTGCAGGATCAATGAAAACAGCAAGGCGGTGACCATCACGCCGATGGTGGGTGGCAGGCCGATAAAACGAAAGTTCACATAGGTGAGCAGCGTGGTGAGGCAAATGAAGGCGGCGACAAGTTCAAGCATCCGGGGTCCCTGGAAGTGAGTGGGTAGAGCGTTAATGGGTGCATGGACCGCACTGGCGGCGTGAGGTTGCACAGTGTTGGGTAAAAGCGCGATAGAACCTTTGGCTGCTTTATGCGCTCATAGCGGGTAAGTGCGGTTCGGCAGGTTTAATGCTAAAACCCCAATTGCTGTTTAAAACGACAAAAGGAGTGTGTGATGACGGTCGCTTTCTGGTGTGTGTTAATCGCAATTTTTCTGCCGTACCTGTGCACGGGTGTGGCCAAGTTCAGCGGCGGCAAGTTCGGGCCGCGCAATAACCACGACCCTCGCGCTTTCCTGGACACGCTCGAAGGCTTTGCCAAACGCGCCCACAGTGCTCAGCTCAACAGCTTTGAAGTAACGCCTGCGTTTGCCGCCGCCGTGATCATTGCGCACTTGGCCGGTACGGCGTCGCTGGTGACCATCAATGTGTTGGCGGTGTTGTTTATCACCAGCCGGTTGCTGTACATCATTTGCTACCTGGCGGACTGGGCGATGCTGCGTTCGGTGGTGTGGCTGGTGGGCATGGCGTTGATTGCAAGTTTCTTTTTTGTCTCGATCTGAGGCATGACGCAATGCCAGTGTGGGCGGCAGCAAGTCCCTCCCACATTTGGCCTCCAGTGTTTGTCAGGTGCCGGCCGGTGCGTCGGGCACGTGCGGTAACGCGGCGCCTTTTGGCCAGAGCATCCAGATTTGCCCTTGCTGCTTCATGCTGCCCGCCAGCTCACCGGCGGCCTCACCGGTGCCCCAGAACAAGTCGGCACGCACTTCGCCGGTGATTGCGCCGCCGGTGTCCTGCGCGGCAACTGGCCGGGCAATCGGCGAGCCATCGGGTTTGGTGGTCGACAGCCACAGCAGGCTACCCAGCGGAATTACCTTGCGATCAACCGCCACACTGTAGCCGGCCGTCAACGGCACGTTCAGCGAACCGCGCGGGCCTTCATTGCTGTCGGGGCGGGCGCTGAAAAATACGTAGCTGGGGTTGCTCGCCAGCAACTCCGGGATGCGCTGCGGGTTCGCCTTGGCCCAGGCGCTGATGGCGCCCATGGTCACGTCGTCTTTTTTCAGCGCGCCTTGCTCCACCAGCCAGCGGCCAATAGGGCGGTAGGGGTAGCCGTTCTGGTCGGCGTAACCGACGCGCAGTTGGCGCCCATCCAACAGTTGAATGCGGCCCGAACCCTGGATTTGCAGAAATTGCAGGTCCATCGGGTTGGTCAGCCAGGCAATCGGCTTGGCCGTGGAGCCTTGCCCGTTGATAGTGCTGGCATCGTCATACGGCTTGAGCACGCGGCCTTCGAGCCGACCGCGCAGGCGCTTGCCCTTGAGTTCCGGGTAGATGCTTTCGAGGTTGACGATGATCAGGTCATCCGGCACGCCGTACACCGGCACATGCGCGGTGGCGGTTTCGGTCAGGCTGCCGGGGTACACCGGTTCGTAGTAGCCGGTGATCAAACCGTTGGGTGTGTTGTCGGCCGAGCGCAGGCCGAACACGTCAAGGCGCTCCTTGAGAAAACCGCGAACCGCCAGCGCATCTGCGGGCACGCTGGCCGCTGCGGCACAGGTGGCGCCCCATACCGGGTCGGCCTTGAGGCGTTGGCAGGCGCTGCGCCAGGATTCAAACCCGGCCAGCAAATCGCTGTCCGAGACTGTCGGCAGCGCTTCCCACGGTGCGCTCACGTAAGTGGCGACGGCATGCGGTTTGGCCGCTTCATCTTTTTTGCCGGCGTCTTTACCCGTATCGCAACCGGCCAGCAGCGCGAACAGCGGTAGAGCCCACGCCAGGCGGCGGCTCCAGGTGTTAAAGGTGATATTCATGCGCACAATTCCTGAAGCGATTGCCCGCGCCGTAGCGCTTTTCGGCAACCCTTATTATTAATAGGGCTATTGGCCTTTACGGGCGGGGCGAGGATACTGGCCGCCGTTTCCCGTGACCCTGAGCCACCATGACTTTTAACCAATTGACGGTTGCATTGCTGGCCTGCCTGGCCTTGACCGCCTGCGGCGGTGTCGATCCAAATTCGCCGCTGGGCCAGCGCAAAGCGATCTTCAAGCAGATGCTCAAGACCAGCGAAGACTTGGGCGGCATGTTGCGTGGGCGCATCCCGTTCGACGGCGCCCGGTTCGCCGACGGTGCGGTCAAGCTCAATGCCTTGTCCTTTGAGCCGTGGCAGCATTTTCCGAGTGTGCGTGAAGAAGATCACACCAGCGCCAAGGATAACGTGTGGCAGCAACAAGCACGCTTCCAGGCGTTGGCCCGAAACCTTGAAGCAGTCACTGGTGAATTGGTGCTCGCAAGCCAGGTGCAGCCTTACACGGCCGCCAACCTTGGGCCTGCGGTGCAGAAGGTCGAAGAGGCCTGCACGGCGTGTCATAAACAGTTTCGAGACCATTGACCGGTTTTACTGGTCGAGTTCTTCGACGGCGTCCTGCAGGTCTTTGCGCGCTTGGGCAAGCTTGTCCTTGCGCTTGTTGATGCGGTCCGCGTCACCCTTTTTCATGGCTTTGTCGAGGTCGGCCTGACGGCGGCTGACCTCGTGTTTGGCGTCGAGTACTTTGTTTTCACGCTCTTTGCGCAAGGAGGCGTCGGTGCAATTGGCGGTGACTTCGCTCAGGGCTTTTTCCAGGCCGGCTTGTTGTTCGCTGTTGTTGTGCGCCTTGGCTTGTTCGATCTGGGTGCTGATGGCTTGGCGTTTGGCGGCGCAACCGGTGAGTTCTGGCGCTGTTTGGGCGGCCAGCAGTGGCGTGGTGAGGAAGCTTGCGACGGTTAAAAAGGCAAGTGGGGCGAGGTATTTCATGTGGGGCTCCAGGGTCGCAATCGGTGGGCAGGGTGAATTCTGCCAAGGTTCAATAATGGGCCGGGGCGTGCTTAAAACCCGTCGATTCCGGCCAAACGTAATGTTTCAGCCATGGCCTGTACCTGCGGGTCGCGAAAAAAAGCGCTCAGTTGCGCCGCGCGGCCCGGGCCGATGCCGTCGGTAGCCAGCCAGGCTTGGGTGTCTTTGGCAGCCAGGGTTTGCCAGCCACCGTCCAGCTCGTTGCGCGCTGAGGGCGGAACGCCCAGGGCTTTAAGCCATTGTGCGAAGGGTCGTTGCCGAGCGCTTTGAAGGCTGTCGAGCAGCCGCGCACGGCTGCGATCACCGAAGCCATCAATATTAGCAAGCTCTGCGGCATCCAGGGTCAACCAATCGAGAATGCCTGCGATTAGACCGGCCTGGATCAATACGTTCCAGGTTTCGCGCCCCACGTGCGGCAATGACAGGCCCTGGTTGCCGCTTAGCCACGTCAGGCGCGCGAGCAATTGCTCCTCGCAACCCGGGTCGAGTTGCCAACAGCTCAGGGCATGGAAGTTCCGAGGGTCAGGCACTGGCACCTGCACGCGGGTCTCGTTGCGCAGGACCACTTGGTCCAGGCGCGGAATCACCTGCCCCGCCAGGCTGATCGACACCTGGTCGCCGGCGCGAATATCCAGTGCTTGCCAGCGTTTCAGCGAACCTACGCTGACGCGGGTGATTTGCCGATCATCCAGCCGCACCGGTGCAAGCTCCAAAATGGGCGTAATGCGCCCGGTGCGGCCGATCTTGAAGCGCACCTCGCGTACCAGTGCCAACGCCTTGGTCACCGGGTACTTCCAGGCCACCGCCCAGTAAGGCGCGCTGGCCTGCCAGCGTTTGGCGGGCGCGTGCAAGGCTTGGTGCAACACCACGCCATCACTGGCAAAGGGCAGCGGATGGTTGTACCAAAAAGTGCGCCAATGCGCGGCATCACTGAGGGTGTGGATGGGCTGGCTGTAAAGGCCGGTTTCGGTAAAACCCCAGCGCGTCAATGTGGCCAGGCGCTCGCTGAAGTCTGCTGGGCCGTCAGGCCACCCCCAGATGAACAAGCCAATGCCGGCGGCATCGGTGTCGCTCAACTGTCGGCGGTTCATCAGGCCTGCCACTTTGCTGCGCGCATTCAGCCCGCCGTGGGTTGATTGCACATGCTCGTCGAGGCGCCAATAGAGTTCGCCCTGCAACACCAGATCGAGCGGCTCCGGCAGTTGCTGAACAATGCCGGGGATCTTGCGCGCGGCGGCTGACCAATCCTGGCCGAGCCGGCCATTGCCCCGGCTGATCAGTTGGCTTAGGCGGCCCTGGCGATACACCAATGTCACGGCCACGCCGTCGACCTTGGGTTGAATCCATACGTCCTGGCGTGTGCTGAGCCAGTCACCGACAGCCTGCTCATCCAGCAGTTTTTTCAGGCCGGTGTGCGCGACCGGGTGAGGCCGGGTGCCCCGTGAACTCGCCAGTGGGTTATCCGCCGCCTGGCTGGGTGCGGGGAAACATTCGCGCCACTGCGCCAGGCGCTGGCGGGCCTGGTCATACAGCTCATCACTGACCGGCGAGTGGCCAAGGCGGTGGTAGCTGTCATCCCACAGCTCGACCTGTATGGCCAGGGTGCCGACCTGTGATCGGGCCTCTTCGGGGCACGCTTCGGCCCACGTCAAAAAGGGCAGGGCGCTGAGTAAAAGAGCAGTCAGTAAGCGCATATGAGCATCCATGCTCGCAAAGGGTGCCCAGCCTAAGTGATCCATGCAGCGATAAAAAAGCCCCGAGCGGGCGGGGCTGTTTACCGCGTGTTTCTGCTTGCCTGAACAGGCTTGCCAAGGCTTCGCCCGCCGCGTTTTTAGCGGGCGTGGCAAATGTGTTGCAACCTTTGTTGAGCGGGCGCTGCACCGCTTGAAAGACGTTTGCCAAGGCAATAAAAAGCCCCGCAGGGTAAACCCTGCGGGGCCTTGTGTACCGCGAGTGCCTACAGGCCGGCAGCGGTGCGCAGGTCGTTGGCGCGGTCGGTTTTTTCCCAGGTGAAGGTGGTGAAGGTGTCGTCACCGACGGTCTTCTGCGCAGGTGTACGACCGAAGTGGCCGTAGGCTGCGGTTTCCTGGTACATCGGGTGCAGCAGGTCGAGCATGGTGGTGATCGCGTACGGGCGCAGGTCGAAAATCTCACGCACCAGCTTGACGATTTTGTCATCGCTGATCTTGCCAGTGCCGAAGGTATTCAGCGAGATCGACGTAGGCTGAGCCACGCCGATAGCGTAGGAAACCTGAATTTCGCAACGTTCGGCCAGGCCGGCGGCAACGATGTTTTTGGCCACATAACGACCGGCGTAGGCCGCCGAACGGTCAACCTTGGACGGGTCTTTACCCGAGAACGCGCCGCCGCCGTGACGGGCCATGCCGCCGTAGCTGTCGACGATGATTTTACGGCCGGTAAGGCCGCAGTCGCCCACCGGGCCACCGATGATGAACTGGCCGGTCGGGTTGATGTGGAACTGCGTGTCCTTGGTCAGCAATTCGGCTGGCAGCACGTGCTTGACGATCAGCTCCATCACGCCTTCGCGCAGGTCGGCGTAGGACACGTCCGGGTTGTGCTGGGTCGACAGCACAACCGCGTCGATACCCACGACTTTGCCGCCTTCGTAACGGCAGGTCACCTGGGATTTGGCATCCGGACGCAGCCACGGCAGCAGGCCGTTTTTGCGGGCCTCGGCTTGCCGTTGCACAAGCTGGTGCGAGAAGGTGATCGGCGCCGGCATCAGCACCTCGGTTTCGTTGCTGGCGTAGCCGAACATCAGGCCCTGGTCGCCGGCGCCCTGATCTTCAGGCTTGGCGCGGTCCACACCCTGGTTAATGTCGGGCGACTGCTTGCCGATGATGTTCATCACGCCGCAGGTCGCGCCGTCGAAGCCGACGTCGGAACTGTTGTAGCCAATCTTGGTGATCACGTCACGCACGATCTGTTCCAGATCGACCCACGCGGTGGTGGTGACTTCACCGGCGATGATCGCCACGCCCGTTTTCACCAGAGTCTCGCACGCCACTCGGGCGAACTTGTCTTCAGCAATGATGGCGTCCAGCACCGCGTCAGAAATCTGGTCGGCGATTTTGTCCGGATGCCCTTCAGACACGGACTCGGAGGTGAAAAGGGAGTATTCGCTCATCTCGATGTTTTCCTGATATTTACCGATGGTGAGTGTCGCCAGCCGGCCGCTGAAAATGGCGGACCTGAATCTGGAAACCATTACGTAAACCTACATAGAGGCTTTCCCCGGGAACGAGTCCCGCAGCGGTGGCCCAACGGGCCAGATCGTCCTGTTCAAAACCCAACCAGAGATCACCGCAGGCCTCCTTGGCCCAACTCTGGTTGTGGCTGCATAAATCTGTGACCAGCAGGCTACCGCCGGGTTGCAGCAAATTGGCCATCTGCTTGAGGGCGTCGGCGGGGGCGGCAAAATGGTGCAAGACCATGTTCAGCACCACGCAATCGGCCCGCAGGCTGGTGTCGTTCAACGCGTCTGCGAGCTGCAGGCTGACATTGCCCAGCGCTTCGCGCTCGCACAATTGGCGCGCCAGTTCGAGCATCGCCGGGCTGTTGTCCAGCGCCGTGACCTGTTGAAAGCGCCGCGCCAGTTCCGGCAAAAAACCGCCGTCGCCGGGGCCAACTTCCAGCGCGGTCGCCCCTTCACTGAAGCTCAGCTTGTCCAACAGCGCCAGTACGCTCTCGCGGTATTGGGGCAGGCCGGCGATCAGGTCTTGTTGGGCGCGAAACTTCTCGGCCACGCGTGAGAAAAAGTCCTGGCTGGCCGCCGCGCGTTGCCCGTGGACCTGGCCGATGCGCGATTGCACGTCGCCGGGCAGGCCCAGGTTGTCGACTTCTTCGAGCAAGGCCGCGTGCAATTTGCCGCCAAGCAACTCGGTGTGGGGCAGGGCGCGGCGGTAAAAAATCGCATTGCCTTCGCGGCGCGTGGCCACCAGGTCTGCCTGTGACAGCACCTTCAAGTGGTGGCTCATGCCCGACTGGCCGATGGCGAAGATCTGCGCCAGTTCAAGTACGCCGAACGAGTTGTTGGCCAGTGCGCGCAATACGTTCAGGCGCAACGGATCACCAGCGGCCTTGCACAAGGCTGCAAGTTCATCGCCGTCGTCGGGACGCAGGGAGGGTACGGGTAAGTTCATAAGGCCGCAGTCTAGTGACGGCTGGAAATCCCTGCAAGGCCAATATCAAAAAGTTTTGATATTGGTCGATAATCGGCGGTTATAAGCAGCGGCTATAAGCTTTAGACGAAGCGGCGCACGGTTTCTGCAGGCGATTGCCGGGCCAACCACAGGAAAAACACCCACAAGTGACTATCTTTCATTGCCCGAAGGCGGTGGCTGAGGGAAAATGCGGGTCCTTTTTTCCGTTTCTTTTATTCACTATCCTCAGGAGAACAGCGATGCCCAGCCGTCGTGAGCGTGCCAACGCCATTCGTGCCCTCAGCATGGATGCCGTGCAAAAAGCCAACAGCGGCCATCCCGGTGCCCCGATGGGCATGGCGGATATCGCCGAGGTACTTTGGCGTGACTACCTGAAACACAACCCAGGCAACCCGCTGTTCGCTGACCGTGACCGCTTCGTGCTGTCCAACGGCCACGGCTCGATGCTGATTTATTCGCTGCTGCACTTGACCGGCTACGACGTCACCATCGATGACCTCAAGAGCTTCCGCCAACTGCACAGCCGCACCCCGGGCCACCCGGAATTCGGCTACACCCCAGGCGTCGAGACCACCACCGGTCCCTTGGGCCAGGGCCTGGCCAACGCTGTTGGCTTCGCACTGGCTGAAAAAGTATTGGCGGCGCAATTCAACCGCCCTGGCCACAACATTGTTGACCACCACACCTACGTGTTCCTGGGTGATGGCTGCATGATGGAAGGCATTTCCCACGAAGTTTCCTCGCTGGCCGGCACCTTGGGCCTGGGCAAGCTGATTGCTTTCTACGATGACAACGGCATCTCCATCGACGGCGAAGTCGAAGGCTGGTTCACCGACGACACCCCGAAGCGTTTCGAAGCCTACAACTGGCAGGTGATCCGCAACGTCGACGGCCACGACCCGGAAGAAATCAAAACCGCCATCGAAACCGCGCGCAAGAGCGAGCAGCCGACGTTGATCTGCTGCAAGACCACCATCGGTTTCGGCTCGCCGAACAAGCAAGGTAAAGAAGACTGCCACGGCGCCCCACTGGGTGACGCGGAAATCGCCCTGACCCGCGCTGCGCTGAAGTGGAACCACGGCCCGTTCGAAATTCCGGCCGACATCTATGCCGAGTGGAACGCCAAGGAAAAAGGCCTGGCCGCCGAAGCCGAGTGGGACCAGCGTTTTGCTGCCTACTCCGCCGAATTCCCGGAACAGGCCAACGAGCTGGTGCGCCGCCTGGCCGGTGACCTGCCTGCCGATTTCTCGGAAAAAGCCTCGGCCTACATCGCCGAAGTCGCGGCCAAAGGCGAAACCATCGCCAGCCGTAAAGCCAGCCAGAACGCGCTGAACGCTTATGGCCCGCTGCTGCCGGAAATTCTCGGCGGTTCGGCTGACCTGGCCGGTTCCAACCTGACCCTGTGGAAAGGCTGCAAAGGCGTGACGGCTGAAGACGCCAGCGGCAACTACATGTACTACGGCGTGCGCGAGTTCGGCATGAGCGCCATCATGAACGGCGTGTCGTTGCACGGCGGCCTGGTGCCTTACGGCGCGACCTTCCTGATGTTCATGGAATACGCGCGCAACGCCGTGCGTATGGCCGCGCTGATGAAGAAGCGTGTGATCCATGTGTACACGCACGACTCCATCGGCCTCGGCGAAGACGGCCCGACGCACCAGCCGGTCGAGCAACTGACCAGCCTGCGTACCACGCCGAACCTGGATTGCTGGCGCCCAGCCGACGCGGTTGAATCCGCGGTGGCCTGGAAGCACGCCATCGAGCGCAAGGACGGCCCTTCGGCGCTGATTTTCTCGCGTCAGAACCTGCAACACCAAGTGCGTACCGACGCGCAAATCGCCGACATCAGCCGTGGCGGTTATGTGCTCAAGGACTGCGAGGGCGAGCCGGAGCTGATCCTGATCTCGACCGGTTCCGAAGTGGGCCTGACCGTTCAGGCGTACGACAAGCTGACCGAGCAAGGCCGCAAGGTGCGTGTGGTGTCGATCCCGTGCACCAGCGTGTTCGAAACGCAGGACGCTGGCTACAAGCAATCGGTATTGCCACTGCAAGTCAGCGCGCGTATCGCCATCGAAGCGGCTCACGCCGACTACTGGTACAAGTACGTGGGCCTGGAAGGCCGCGTGATCGGCATGACCACCTACGGTGAGTCGGCGCCGGCGCCAGCGTTGTTCGAAGAGTTCGGCTTTACCCTGGAAAACATTCTGGGTCAGGCTGAAGAACTGCTGGAAGACTAAGGCTGTAGATTGGGGTGGTTGTTCTGGCCTCATCGTCGGAATGCCGCCCAGAGCAAGCCCGCTCCCACATTAGAATGGGTTCACAATTCAACCTGTGTGAACCCGCTCAAATGTGGGAGCGGGCTTGCTCGCGATAGCGGTCTACCCGCCACCCCATCACCCGAGGTAATCGAGAACCCCATGCCCCAACCGCGTCCCTACAAAGTTGCACTCAACGGCTACGGCCGCATTGGTCGTTGCGTCTTGCGTGCGCTGTTCGAACGAGGTGCAGCGGCCGGGTTTGAGATTGTCGCGATCAACGATTTGGCCGACATGGCCAGCATCGAATACCTGACACGCTTTGACTCCACCCACGGCCGCTTCCCCGGCGAAGTGCGGGTAGAAGGCGATTGTCTGCATATCAACGGCGACTGCGTAAAAGTCTTGCGCAGTGCCACCCCCGAGGGCATCGACTGGGCGGCGCTGGGCGTCGACCTGGTGTTGGAATGCTCCGGTGCTTACCACACGCGTGCCGATGGCCAGCGTTTTCTCGACGCCGGCGCACCGCGTGTGCTGTTTTCCCAGCCGATGGCCAGCGAGGCGGATGTCGACGCCACCATCGTCTACGGCATCAACCAGGATTGCCTGACCGGCAACGAGCTGCTGGTGTCCAACGCCTCGTGCACCACCAATTGCAGTGTGCCGCTGTTGCGCTTGCTGGATCAGGCGATTGGCCTGGATTACGTGTCGATCACCACGATTCACTCGGCGATGAACGACCAGCCGGTCATCGATGCTTATCACCACGAAGACCTGCGCCGCACGCGCTCGGCGTTCCAGTCGGTGATTCCGGTGTCCACCGGCCTGGCCCGTGGCATCGAACGATTGTTGCCGGAACTTGCCGGGCGTATACAGGCCAAAGCCGTACGGGTGCCGACGGTGAACGTGTCCTGCCTGGACATCACCATGCAAACCGTCAGCGACACCAATGCCACCGAGGTCAACCGGATCTTGCGCGACGCCGCCACCAGCGGCCCGCTCAAAGGCCTGCTGGCCTATACCGAGTTGCCGCACGCCAGTTGTGATTTCAACCATGACCCGCATTCGGCAATTGTCGATGCCAGCCAAACGCGTGTTTCCGGCCCAAGGCTGGTGAATATTCTGGCCTGGTTCGACAACGAATGGGGCTTTGCCAACCGCATGCTGGATGTTGCCGAACATTATCTGCACATCGCTTCTAAACAACCTCAACAGTAATTCAGGAACTGCGACCCATGACCGTGTTGAAGATGACCGACCTCGATCTGCAAGGTAAGCGCGTGCTGATTCGCGAAGACCTCAACGTCCCAGTCAAGGACGGTGTTGTCACCAGCGATGCGCGAATCCTGGCCTCGCTGCCGACCATCAAGCTGGCCCTGGAAAAAGGCGCGGCCGTGATGGTCTGCTCGCACCTGGGTCGCCCGACCGAAGGTGAGTTTTCCGCCGAAAACAGCCTCAAGCCAGTTGCCGCGTACCTCAGCAAAGCCTTGGGCCGTGACGTGCCACTGGTGGCGGATTACCTGGGTGGCGTCGACGTAAAAGCCGGCGACATCGTGTTGTTCGAAAACGTGCGCTTCAACAAGGGCGAGAAAAGCAACAGCGACGAGCTGGCGCAGCAATACGCGGCGCTGTGCGACGTGTTTGTGATGGACGCCTTCGGCACCGCGCACCGCGCTGAAGGCTCGACCCACGGCGTGGCCAAATTCGCCAAAGTGGCCGCGGCAGGCCCGTTGCTGGCCGCTGAGCTGGACGCACTGGGCAAAGCGTTGGGCGCCCCGGCGCAGCCGATGGCCGCCATTGTTGCCGGCTCCAAAGTGTCGACCAAGCTGGACGTGCTCAACAGCCTCAGCCAAATCTGCAATCAACTGATCGTCGGCGGCGGCATCGCCAACACCTTTTTGGCCGCCGCCGGCCACCCGGTGGGCAAGTCGTTGTACGAGCCGGACCTGCTCGACACCGCCCGCGCCATCGCGGCAAAAGTCAGCGTGCCACTGCCGGTCGACGTCGTAGTTGCCAAGGAATTCGCCGAAAGCGCCGAAGCCACCGTCAAGCTCATCGCTGACGTGGCCGCTGACGACATGATCCTCGACATCGGCCCGCAAACCGCGGCCAACTTCGCTGAACTGCTGAAGTCTTCCAAGACCATTCTGTGGAACGGCCCGGTCGGCGTATTTGAATTCGACCAGTTCGGCAACGGCACCAAAGTGCTGGCCAAGGCCATCGCTGAAAGCTCGGCATTCTCCATCGCTGGCGGCGGCGACACGCTGGCGGCCATCGATAAATATGGCGTTAGCGATCAGATCTCCTACATTTCTACCGGTGGCGGCGCGTTTCTTGAATTCGTCGAAGGCAAGGTACTGCCCGCCGTTGAAGTTCTGGAAACCCGAGCCAAAGGCTAAGGCGCATGATCCGGAAAAGGAGCATTCCCATGATCAAGTCGTTGGCACTGGTCATCGCGGCGGGCCTGTTGGCCGGCTGCGGTAGCACGCCAAGCGCGGCGCCGTCACCGGCTGGCAAGCCTGCGCCAGCGCCGAGAAACACCTGCTACCAGGCTGACTGGCAAGCCGAAACCATGCCGGTGATCAACAAGCGCATCGGCAATGAGCGGCTGGAGAAATACGACTCCGCGCCCAACGGTCAGGAACAGGGTTGCCCTTGATGGGTCTGATCAACTAACCGACAGCAGTGGCGGCCCTTGGGCCGTCGTTCGAGGATTGGCAATGAAAGGCGTTTTCGCCCTGGCAGCACTGGCCTTGTTGGCCGGTTGCAGCAGCATGAACCTGTTCAATAAGGCAGAGCCGCAAGGCACGTGGACCACCTGGACCTGTGACAGCAAGGCCGAAGTTAACTGGCGCTTTGCCAACGCGGCCCACAGCGAGGTGGATGTACGCCTCGGCGGGGCTGACCCGGTGTATCGCCTTAAACAAGACGTTGCCGCCTCGGGCGTGCTGTACAGCAACGACCAGTTGGCGTTCCACACCAAAGGTGAAGAAGGCCTGATTTACTGGGTCGCCACCGATGATTTGATTGGGCGCGGGTGTAAGGCTCAGTAATACCCAGCACGATCTCTGATGTCATTGAGATTTGACGGTGGGAGGGGGCTTGCTCCCGAGGGTATCTACCTGTCAATGAAGGTGTTGGCTGACCCACCGCCATCGGGAGCAAGCCCCCTCCCACATTAAATCCGGTTCCAAAATTGGCATAAGCGTGAGCCGGACACAGAAAAAACGATTCAGCAGGCCAAGCCTTAACCCCTTGATCTGCAATAACTTGAATAGCAGCCGCCGCTACGGCAGGCTTGCACGATTAACGACCCTCGATCGGGAGAGACAACACAATGGCACTTATCAGCATGCGTCAAATGCTGGACCACGCAGCCGAGTTCGGCTACGGCGTCCCAGCCTTTAACGTCAACAACCTTGAGCAGATGCGCGCCATCATGGAAGCCGCTGACAAGACCGACTCCCCCGTGATCGTCCAGGCTTCGGCCGGCGCGCGTAAATACGCCGGTGCCCCGTTCCTGCGTCACCTTATCCTCGCTGCCATCGAAGAATTCCCGCACATCCCGGTGTGCATGCACCAGGACCACGGCACCAGCCCTGACGTGTGCCAGCGCTCCATCCAACTGGGCTTCAGCTCGGTGATGATGGACGGCTCGCTCGGCGAAGACGGCAAGACCCCAACCGATTACGAATACAACGTACGCGTCACCCAACAAACCGTGGCCATGGCTCACGCCTGCGGCGTTTCGGTTGAAGGCGAGCTGGGCTGCCTGGGTTCGCTGGAAACCGGCATGGCCGGTGAAGAAGATGGCATCGGCGCCGAAGGCGTGCTCGATCACAGCCAAATGCTGACCGACCCGGAAGAAGCCGCGGACTTCGTCAAGAAGACCCAGGTTGACGCCTTGGCTATCGCCATCGGCACCAGCCACGGCGCCTACAAGTTCACCAAGCCGCCGACCGGCGACGTGCTGGCTATCGACCGCATCAAGGAAATCCACAAACGCATCCCTAACACCCACCTGGTGATGCACGGTTCTTCCTCGGTGCCACAAGAGTGGCTGGCGATCATCAACCAGTACGGCGGCGACATCAAAGAAACCTACGGCGTGCCGGTTGAAGAAATCGTTGAAGGCATCAAGTATGGCGTGCGCAAGGTCAACATCGACACCGACCTGCGTTTGGCGTCCACCGGCGCAATGCGTCGCCTGATGGCCACTAACCCAAGCGAATTCGACCCGCGTAAATTCTTCGGCGCCACCGTCACCGCCATGCGCGACGTGTGTATCGCACGTTACGAAGCGTTTGGTACGGCGGGCAATGCGTCGAAGATCAAGCCGATCTCGCTGGAAGCGATGTACCAGCGTTACCTGAAAGGTGAGTTGAACGCCAAGGTGAACTAAGCCTTAGGTGTTTAAAAAAAGCCCGCAGCGATGCGGGCTTTTTTTGATTTTAAGTAGCTGGAAATAGATCTGCTCTTTTAGCAGTCTTTTAGCCCCTAACCGTATACAGATACCGGCAGACTCCAGTCTGCATTTGAGATCGGAGCGTTTCGATCGGCGTAGCATCGAGCTTGAACCTGAATCCACCTGCCTGTATCGATTGTTAACTCGACTCTCCATTGACCACCGGGCTCGACACGACCTGTTCCTAACACTATGGCGGTGTTGGACTCAGCAACGTCAACAAAATAATTAGCTTCTCCTGTTCCGTAAAGTGCGGGGTTTGGGCCAAGGGGCGGTGCATATTGAAGAGGGGCGATAGTTGCCTTTTGTGCCATGTTAATTATCTCCAAGTGTTTGAATTAAAACCGACTTGTAAGCGACACGACGTGTGCTTTTTCCGCTGATGTTTAACGCTACGGGAGGTTTAAGTTCGCGTCACCTGTGAGAAATGACAGCATTTAATATTGATTGTGAATGAGGGTTAGGTCGTTTGGCTTTAAGGGGAGGTCGGAATGGAGATCGTTAAAATAAAAACATGGCCTGGCGAGGGGAGCAGTCTTATTCACTTTTTTGATGAAAACCGCATTGATCGGGCTGGTTTCTCCAGTCCCTGAGGAATGCGGTTTTTTTGTGGCGGGGAGTTGATCAGCTTACGGGTGGCGTATCCAAACCACGCTGTTCGATCACGCGGAACACATCGCTCACGTCCTGCACCAGAATGCGTGCGGTGTTGGTCACGTTGTTCAGGTCGCGCTCGGCGAAGTCCGGCAGGCTGGAGCAGGCCATCAGGTTGAGGTGTTCAACGGCTGCGTTGAGGCGTTCACGCAGGCAGGCGTGCAGGTCCGGCAATGGGGCTTCGCTGTCGATTAACAGCACGGCGGAGTCGGTGGCGGTTTGCGCGCAGGGATAGAAGCGGCGGGGTGGCAGTTGGGTTGTCATGGCAAATATTCCTCGTATCTAAAAGGACTACCGCCGTTCGCTGCGAAACGAATGGGTGGCAGCTGTGTGCGGGTTCGCAGACCGAGGATACGAGGAACCCGGCAGATCCGAAGATCTCCCACACACAGCCACCATAAAGTAAACGCCGAACGCAGAAGCGCCGTCGTTGGATTCATGATGCTTGGTTACACACGTATCGTTAGGGCTGCGAAACCCTGTCGCTGGTGAATGCCAGCGACGGCGCGAACTATAAGCGCCGACCCGATCCGCCGCAACGGTCGTGTAGGACCAACACTGCCTGCTCAGCCCACACAAAACAACTGTGGGAGGGGGCTTGCTCCCGATGGCGGTGGGCCAGCCACTGCAGCAAGTGACTGATACGCCGCTATCGGGAGCCAGCCCCCTTCCACAGCGGTTACTGTGCTGAGGGAATGGTCCTTGACCTTATCGGACATGGCCTACACAAATGGCGGCCAATGCGCTTAGTCGTGATCAATGTCCAGCTTGGCAAACGTCACGCGGGCGCCTTCCCTGGTGTCGCCACTGTTGTCCTGCACATACGCCCCCGCCTTGAAATACAACGGTTTGTCGCCCCACGCGGCACCGATGCGTTCGTTCCACTGCCCGTCGGCAGCCTCGACACTCAACAGCCCGGCTTTATTGAGGTTGATGACGTAAGTGAAGCGCGTCGTCAACGGTACATTGGAGGCCACGATGATCACGCGGCCTTCCGCTTCGTCCGGGCGCATGCGCACTTTGGCGACGATGTTGCCGGTCTGGGTTTTTTCCTTGAATTGGTACTCAAGTTTGATCAGCGGCTTTTGGCTGTCATACGCGTGAATTTGGCCGATGACGATTTTGCCGGAGGACGGCACTTGGGTCACGGCCAGGGTGGCGCGCAGGTAGTTGTCGGCCTCGGGGTAGGTCCAATTACGCAAGCGCCCGTCGGCGTAGGTTTCGCGCAGTTCACTGCGTGGGTAAACGGCGTTTTCGGTGCGGGTGCCGGTCACCGGCGTCCAGAATTGCACGTCACTGCCTTCGGCCTGGAAATATTGGTCCTTGAAGCCGCTAAGCAGTTTCGGCGTGTCGATTGTCGTGGGCGGGGAGCCGACCGGAATGCTCAGGTTCCAGGTGGAAAGGTCGATCATGGTGTTGGCCTTTTACAGAGGGTGAAGGCTTTGGCCCGTAGGCCTTACTGGTTCTTTATAGGCGGTGCTCACCGGCTTGTTAAACATTGCGTGGCAATTTATTGGCGTCAGAGGAGTGTCAAAAAGCCATGTTTCCCATGAACCGCGGGCTGTAGAGGTTGACCGTTAGTCGGCTTCCTGAACTTTGGCGCAATGATGGCACTGAGGTCACTTCTGATTTTTTAGAACCGGGGCTAGAGTTAGCCCTCAGGGTTTGTCCGGTTTTGTTATCAGAAGTAGCCGGTGTAGTTCCTTCAGGAAGAGACGTAGCATGGATTGCGCTTCACACCACGGCGATGGCAGTTCGGTTCTTCTGGTAGTCGATGACTACCCGGAAAACCTCAGCAGTATGCGCGCGCTTTTGCAGCGTGAAGACTGGCGCGTCATAACCGCAAGTTCCGGTCTCGAAGCCCTGGAGTTACTGCTGGCGCACGAAATCGACCTGGTGTTGCTGGATGTGCGCATGCCCGGCATGGACGGTTTTGAAGTGGCGCGCCTGATGCGCGGCAGCCAGCGTACGCGTATGACGCCGATTATCTTTTTGAGCGCCCATGCCCAGTCCTCCGCCGCCGTGCTGGAAGGCTACGCCAGCGGTGCGATCGACTACCTGTTCAAGCCCTTTGACCCGAATATCCTCAAGCCCAAGGTTCAGGCCCTGCTGGAGCAGCAGCGCAACCGCCGAGCCTTGCAGCGCCTGAGCCATGACCTGGAATCGGCCCGCGCGTTTAATGCCTCGGTGCTCGACAACGCCGCCGAGGGCATCCTGGTGGTGGGCGAGGGCAGTGTGATCGAGTACGCCAACCCGGCCATTTCCCGGTTACTCAATGCCACCATGGCGGAGTTGCAGGGCGAGAGCTTCCTGAGTTTCCTGCAAAAGCCGCATGTGCCCACCTGGTTGGGTTTCCCGATGTTCGAGGCGTACCGCAAGGGGCAGACGTGGCGCCAGCACGACGCCATTTTGCGCACGGGCCGCGGCCAGCAAGTGCCGGTGGCTTTGTCCTGCGCGCCATTGCCCGCCGAGCAAAAGGCCATGGTGGTGACGGTGCTGGACATGTCCGAGGTGCGCCACCTGCATCAGCAACTGGAGTTCCAGGCCGTTACCGACCCGTTGACCGGGCTGCTGAACCGGCGCGGCTTCCACCAGGCGGTGGAAAACACCTTGTTGCGCAGCGAGCGCAACGGGCTGTCGCTGGTGTTGCTGTACCTGGACCTCGACGGCTTCAAGCGCGTGAATGACACATTGGGCCATGACGCGGGCGACCGGGTGTTGCGCTGGGTGTCGGAACAAATGCAGGCGTGTCTGCGTTCTTACGACATTCTGGGGCGGATGGGCGGGGATGAATTCACCGCATTGCTGGAGCTGGAATTCCCGGAACAGGCGGCAAAGATTGCAGAGAAGCTGATCGAGCGCGTGTCGGTGTGTCAGCAGGTCGATGGTTTGGATGTGATGCTCGGTGCCAGCATCGGCATTGCCACGTTCCCGGACTGCGGTTCGGACTTGAACGGCCTGCTGCGCGCAGCGGATATTGCCATGTACGAAGCCAAGCGCGCGGGGCGTCAGCAATATCGCTATTACGATCAGGAAATGAACGGCCGCGCGCGTTCACGCCTGATGCTCGAAGACAGCGTGCGCAGCGCCATTCAAAACAAGGATTTCACCCTGGTGTACCAGCCGCAGGTGTCCCTGGAGGACGGCCGTTTGCGCGGCGTCGAGGCGCTGTTGCGCTGGCAGCACCCCAGTGTCGGCGACGTACCGCCGGGGCTGTTTTTACCGTTGCTGGAGGAGGCGCGGCTGATCAGCCAGTTGAGCACCTGGATCTACCAGCAAGTGGCGGCGCAGCGCCAGGCCTGGCACAGCACCTTTGACGAAGACCTGGTGTTGAGCGTGAGCTTGAGCAGCAGCCAGTTCAATATGCCTAACCTTGCGAGCCAGTTGCAGCAGGTCATCGAGCGGCATGGGTTGCAGGGGCGGCAGTTGGAGGTGGAAATCAGCGAAGACAGCCTCATGAACAACGTGGATGAGGCCAACAAGCAGCTCAAGTTATTGCGTCAGCTTGGGGTGCGTATCGCCCTCGATGACTTCGGTTTGGGCCGCTGTTCGCTGGCCCATCTGCGTGACCTGGAGTTCGATACGCTGAAGCTGGACCCGCAACTGGTCGCGCGTTTGCCAGGCTCGGTGCGGGACGCGGCGATGGCCCGCAGTATTATCCAGTTGTGCGGGCATTTTGATGTGTTGGTGATCGCTGAAGGTGTGGAAACACTCGAGCAATCGCAGTGGCTCAAAGCCAATGGTTGCTCGTTTATCCAGGGGCCGTGGGCGGCGCAACCGCTGATGGCCGAGGAATTGGCCGCCTGGTCTCGCCCCCGTCTGCTTTGAATTCGCTACACTGGCGGCCTTTCGAACCCTGTTGCAGACCCCATGACCGCGCTGAAATACCTCCAGGCCTACCCCGCAGCCCTTCAGGAGCAAGTGCGCCAACTGATCGCCAACGACCAGTTGGGCGCGTACCTGGAACAGCGTTACCCCGAGCGCCACGCGGTGCAGAGTGATAAAGCGCTGTACAGCTACGCCTTGGCCTTGAAGCAGGAACACCTGCGTAACGCGCCGGCCATCGACAAAGTACTTTTCGACAACCGCCTCGACCTGACCCACCGCGCCTTGGGCCTGCACACCACGATTTCACGGGTGCAGGGCGGTAATCTCAAGTCCAAGAAAGAGATTCGCATTGCCGCGTTGTTCAAAGAGGCCGCGCCACAATTTTTGCGCATGATCGTGGTGCACGAGCTGGCGCACTTCAAAGAGTCGGACCATAACAAGGCGTTCTACAAACTCTGCGAGTACATGATGCCGGGCTACCATCAGGTGGAATTCGACCTGCGGGTGTACCTCACGTATCGCGATTTGCAGGGCAAGCCCTAACCTCACCAGGCGATAGACCATGGACGTGAGCAAGACCAAAAGCAGTTTTTACCGCCGCCTGTACGTGGCGTACTTGATTGATAGCCAGCAGGCCAGCAGCGTGCCGGCGTTGACCGAGGCCACCGGCATGCCCCGGCGCACGGCGCAGGACACCATTGCCGCACTGGCCGACCTGGATATTGTGTGCGAATTCGAGCAGGAAGACGGCGCCCGCAACCATGCGGGGCACTATCGGATTCGTAGCTGGGGCGCGATTGATCGGGGCTGGATCGAGGCGAATCTGGCGTCGATCAAGCAGGTTCTGGGTTACCCCTGAATTCTGCGGTGATCGGCCTGCCGCCATCGGGAGCAAGCCCCCTCCCACAGTGGATGTGTGAACACAGTCAAAATATGAGAAAGCGCCTGCTCCGATGGCTTCGGCACAGCCACCTCATTCAATGTGTGAACACATTCCACTGTGGGAGGGGGCTTGCTCCCGATGGCGCCCTCAGAGGCGGCGCATACCGATGTGTGGAATATCGTCTTCCAGGTATTCCTCGCCCGCCACCACAAAACCGTACCGCGCGTAATACCCCTGCAGATGCGCTTGGGCTGACAGAAAAATCGGCGTTTGTGGCCAGATAGATTCAATGCGCGTGAGCGCTTCCTGCATCATCTGATGGCCCAGCCCGGTGCCGCGTGCCACCGGCGCCACGACCACTCGACCCACCACCACATCGCCGCCCTGAGACTCCGGGTCGAGCAGGCGCAAGTACGCCACCAATGCGTCATCGTTCCAGGCCATCAGGTGGTGGGTGTCGCCCGACAGGTCCTGCCCGTCGAGGTCCGCATAAGCGCACTTCTGTTCGACAACGAAGACGTCGCTGCGCAGGCGCAAAATCGCGTACAACTGCTCCTTTCCAAGCTCATCGTGATGTTTGCAGACCCATTCAACGCTCATGGTGTGATCTCTTCTGAATGACGGTTGCCGATAGTAAGCGCAGCGCGCCTCGCTGTCTAAATTCGGCCATTGTGTGAGTGGCGTCATATCGCCATCATTGAGTTCAGTCGTCGCTGACTTCTTTGTGTAATCTGCAGTGCAGGATTATTGATGAGCTATTGTTATAACGCCATCACCTGCCCCGCCAAGGACCTTGAGCATGCCGCGATTTTCTCGTGCCGTTGCTTTGATTGCAGTGTTGTTGCTGGCCCAGCCAGCGTTCGCGCAGCGCCTGCGTCTGGTCGCGGATGCATGGCCGCCTTTTACCGATGCCACCTTGATCAACGGCGGGCTGGCCACTGATATTGTCAGCACGGCCTTGGCGCGCGCCGGCTACGCGAGTGGTTTCGAGCAGGTGCCTTGGGCGCGTGCGTTGCTGGGCGTGGGCGATGGCCGCTATGACGTGTTGGTCAATGCCTGGTATGACGCCGCGCGTACACAGCTGGGGCAGTTTTCCGCACCGTATCTGGTTAATCGTGTGCGTTTTATCAAGCGCGCTGAAGACCCTATCGAGTATCAGAATTTGCAGCAGCTGCACGGCGAGCCCATCGCCGTGGTGCGCGGGTATGCCTATTCGGCGGCATTCGACCAGGATCAGCAGTTGCAAAAAGTACCTGTGCATAACTTCGCCATGGCCGTGCGCATGCTTGCGGCGCAGCGTGTAAGGCTGACGCTGGAAGATGAATATGTGGCCCGCTACTACCTCGCGCGCGAGTCGCTGAAGGTGCGTAATACGGTGGAGTTTTTGCCGACGCCGCTGAGTGAAAACAACCTGCATATTCTGGTCAGCCTGAAGAACCCCGAGCATGCGCAGATCGTCGCCGGTTTTGACCGCGAGATTGCCAGGATGAAGCTCGATGGCAGTTATGCGCGGTTGATGAAGGCGCACGGGATGTAGTGGGCTTGCGGGCCAAATGTGGGAGGGGGCTTGCTCCCGAGGGCGGCCTAAGCCGCGCGGGTATCTTTGATCAGGTGCGCGGCCAGCGTGCGCAGCGGCCCCAACTGCCGGCAGATCAAGGCCAATTGCGTCTGCACCAGCCGCTGCCCTTCATCGATCTCATCCGGCATCTGCTCAAGGTCCGCCGCCAAGGCTTCTTCGGCGTCGCTGTGAATCGCGATCGGCTGTTTATTGGCCAGCGCCGTGGCGATTTCGTCGATGCTCGCGGCCAGGGTATTGCCCGCGCCGTCGATCAAATGCTCACGCACTTCGGCCGGCAACAGGGTTTCGCGGTGCGCACCCAGCCCCGACAAATAGCTGAGCAACGTGTGCGACAGCACCAGAAAGCGAAAGCCCACATCGGCTTCTTTGCGAAAGTGGCCCGGCTCCATCAGCATGTTCGCCAGTGTCGTCGACAGCGCCGCATCGGCGTTATGCGCATTGCGCCGGGCCAGGCGGTAGGCGAGGTCGTCGCTTTTGCCGGCGGCGTATTGCTGCATGATTTGGCGCAGGTAAATGCTGTTGCAGGTCAGGGTGCTGGCCAGCACTTTGTTCAGGCGGCGGCCTTGCCAGTCCGGCAAGAACAGGAACACCGCGAGGCCCGCGATCAGGCTGCCGATCAGGGTGTCGAACAGCCTTGGCAGGAACAGCCCGTAGCCATCGCCCACTTGGTTGAAGCAGAACAACACCATCAGCGTGATTGCCGCCGTGGCCAGCGTGTAGCGCGTGGTGCGGTTGAGGAAGAACACCAGGCCTGCGGCGATGGCGAACATCGATTGCACCAGCGGGCTTGGGAACAGGTCGAACAGCGCCCACGCGACGGTGAGGCCGATGGCGGTGCCGATGATCCGCTGGCCGAGCTTGCGCCGGGTGGCGCCGTAGTTGGGCTGGCAGACGAACAGGGTGGTGAGGATGATCCAATAACCTTGCGAGGCGTGGATCGCGTGCAGCGTGCCATAGCCGATGGTCAGTGCCAGGGCCAGGCGCAGGGCGTGGCGGAACAATAGCGAGGTGGGCGTAAGTTGCGTGCGCAGGCGCGTCCACATTTCTTTGAGGTTGCGCGGCGCACGGTCGAGCAGGTTGCTGTCGGTAGCGTCGGCCAGGGCGTCGGGGTTGCTCGCGTCGCCGAGCAGGCGGTCGAGGGTCGACAGGTTGGCCGCCAGGGCACGTAACGAGCGCAGCAAGCCGCGCCAGGCCGGGTTGCTCTGGATGCGCAAGTGTTCCAGCGAGGCGTTCAAGTCGCCCAGCGCTTCGGCGAAGCTGTCGTCATAAATGAACGGCTGGCGCAGTTGGATTGATTCGCCGAGCGTTTGGCAGGCTTTGCCTTGCTGGCGCAGCAGGCGCTGGCAGCGGAACAACACGTCACTGTGAAAGAACGCGTCGGCCAGGGCGTTGTAAGGGTAGTGGGACGAGCTGGCGCGTTCGTGAATGTCCTGGGCCAAAAAATACAGCTTCAGGTAGCGACTGACCTTCGAACCGGGGCGACCATTGCCCACGCGGTGCAGGATAATTTCCTTGGCCGCGTTCAGCGCTGCGACCACCCGGCCGTTTTGCTGGGCGAGTTCCAGGCGGCGCGCTTCCACATCGAGCTGGCGAATTGGTTCAAACAGTGAAGATTTGAGCTTGAGGTAACGCCCCAATTCGCGAAACAGCCGCGCCAGGCTTTGCTGCACCGGCTGGTTGGAAAACAGCGCCTGCCACAGCACCGACAGCACGCCATACCACGCGGCACCGGCCACCAGCAGCAACGGTTCGTGCCAGAAGTCGGTGAAGGCGTCACCGCGCTGGTCGACGCCGATCATGGTGTACACCGACAGAATCAATGTTGCCGAAGCGATTGCGCCATAGCGTTCGCCCAGCGCCCCGAGCATGGTCAGGCAGAAGCTGGCCAGGGCGAGGGCAATTGCGAAAAACCACGGGTACGGGAACAGCAGCTCCACCGACAGCGCGGCAATGCTGAAACACACCAGCGTCACCGCCAAGGCATTCAGGCGGCCTTGCCAACTGTCATCGGTCTCGGCCAGCGCGCTGGCGATAATCCCCAGGAACAGCGGGATCAGCAATGCCATCTCGTCCTGATACCAGCACAGCGCCATGCTGCCGGTGAGGGCGATGAACACGCGCACGCTGTAACTGAATTTATCCAGCGCCCACAGGCGCCGCATGGACTGCTTGAACGAGGTCGATGACATGAAGTCTGGAGTCTTCCGGGACGATGCCGCTAAATTGAGCTATCAAAGACGCCACGGCAAGCGTGGCGATCACATCGATGGGCAAAATATATTTCAGGCACTGCACGCCAGATGTGGAATGCACTTAATGTGGGAGGGGGCTTGCTCCCGATGGCAATGGTTCAGGCAATACCTGTACTGCACTTAATGTGGGAGGGGGCTTGCTCCCGATGACAGTGGTTCAGGCAATACATGTACTGGACTTAATGTGGGAGGGGGCTTCCTCCCGATGGCAATGGTTCAGGCAATACCTGTACTGGACTTAATGTGGGAGGGGGCTTGCTCCCGATGGCAATGGTTCAGGCAATACCTGTACTGGACTTAATGTGGGGGGGGCTTGCTCCCGATGGCAGTGGTTCAGGCAATACGTGTACTGACTGAGGCACCGCTATCGGGAGCAAGCCCCCTCCCACAGTTTGATTGGGTACATCCAATTTTCAGGCGTATTGCGCGGCGGCGTAGCCCGAGGCCCAGGCCCACTGGAAATTAAACCCGCCGAGGTGACCGGTCACATCCAGCACTTCACCGATAAAGTACAAACCCGGGCTTTTCAGCGATTCCATGGTCTTGGACGAGACTTCCCGCGTATCCACCCCGCCCAGCGTCACCTCGGCCGTGCGATAGCCTTCAGTGCCCGCTGGCACCAATTGCCAACAGCCGAGTTTTTGCGCGATATCAGCCACTTCCGCGTGGGTGTACTGCTTCATCGGTTTGGACACGAACCAGGTGTCGGCCAGCAGGTTGGCCATCTTCTTGGTGAAGATTTCACCCAGCAGGGTTTTCAGCTCACTGTTGGGGCGCTCCACTTGTTGCTGTTGCAGCCAGGTGTGGGCGTCGTGGTCGGGCAGCAAGTTGATTTCGACGGTGTCGCCGGGTTCCCAATAAGAGGAAATCTGCAAGATCGCCGGCCCGCTGAGGCCACGGTGAGTAAACAGGAGGTTCTCGCGAAAGCTCTGGTCGTTGCAGCTGACCAGGCAGTCCACCGAGGTGCCGGACAACTCGCCGCACAGGTCTTTGAGTTGGTCGGTGATGGTGAACGGCACCAGCCCGGCGCGGGTCGGCAGCAGTTCATGGCCGAACTGTTTGGCGACCTGATAACCAAAACCGGTGGCGCCCAAGGTCGGAATCGACAAGCCGCCGGTGGCGATCACCAGCGATTCGCAGCGCAGCTCACCCAGCGTGGTTTGCAACTGATAACCACGTTCGAGCTTGGCGATTTCCTCGATTGAGGTGTCCAGATGAATGTTCACGCCGGTCTGGATGCATTCATCCAGCAGCATCCCGAGGATGTCGCTGGACTTGTTATCGCAGAACAACTGGCCGAGTTTTTTCTCGTGGTACGGCACGCCGTGCTTGGCCACCAGCTCGATAAAATCCCACTGGGTGTAACGCGCCAGCGCGGATTTGCAGAAGTGCGCGTTGTGCGAAAGGAAGTTGGCAGGCTCGGTGTACATATTGGTGAAATTGCAGCGGCCACCACCGGACATCAGGATCTTTTTGCCGGCCTTGTTTGCGTGGTCGATCAACATCACCTTGCGCCCACGCCCGGCGGCGGTCAGTGCACACATCAAGCCTGCGGCGCCGGCGCCAATGATCACAACTTCGGTCGAGCGCAAAACGGTGTCCTCATACAAGTGCTGAATTGGAATACAGGCAAATGTGGGAGGGGGCTTGCTCCCGATGGCGGTGGTTCAGCGACACATCAGGTGACTGGAATACCCTCATCGGGAGCAAGCCCCCTCCCACATCAGGCCTCCATTGAAGGGGAGCGCTTTACAGGATACGCACGCGCAACGAACGGCCTTTGATCTTGCCGTCATTCAAGCGCTGCAGCGCCTGCTTGGCGATCCCGCGCTCTACGGCCACAAAGGCCTGGAAGTCAAAGATTGCGATTTTGCCGACCTGTGCACCCGGTATGCCGGCTTCACCGGTCAGTGCGCCAAGAATGTCGCCTGGGCGAACCTTGTCTTTACGGCCAGCGCCGATGCACAAGGTGCTCATCACCGGCAGCAGTGGGCCGCCGCTTTGTGGCTTGAGGTTGTCCAGTTGGTCCCAGTTCAGTGGCGATTTTTGCAATTGCTCGATGGCTTGGGCGCGGTGCGCTTCGGACGGCGCCACCAGGCTGATGGCGATGCCGGTCTCACCGGCGCGGCCGGTACGGCCGACGCGGTGGATGTGGATTTCCGAGTCGCGGGCCAGTTCGACGTTGATCACCATGTCCAGCGAGTCAATGTCCAAGCCGCGCGCGGCAACGTCGGTCGCCACCAGCACCGAGGTGCTGCGGTTGGCGAACATCGCCAGTACCTGGTCGCGGTCGCGCTGTTCGAGGTCGCCATGCAGGCCAACGGCGGAAATGCCCTTGGCGGTCAGGTGATCCACGGTTTCCTGCACTTGCTGCTTGGTGAAGCAGAACGCGACGCAAGAGGCCGGGCGGAAATGCGCCAGCACTTTGGTCACGGCGTCCATGCGCTCTTCCGGCGAGATCTCGTAGAAACGCTGCTCGATCTGGTCGTCGGAGTGGAACGCTTCGGCCTTGACCTGTTGCGGCGCACGCATGAACTTGGAGGCCAATTGCTTGATGCTCACCGGGTAGGTGGCCGAGAACAGCAAGGTTTGGCGGCGCGCCGGGGTTTTGCTGATGATGTCTTCGATGGCGTCGTAGAAACCCATGTCGAGCATGCGGTCGGCTTCGTCGAGGATCAGCGTGTTCAAACCGTCCAGCACCAGCGAACCCTTGCGCAGGTGCTGCTGGATACGGCCGGGGGTGCCGACGATAACGTGCGCGCCATGCTCCAGCGAAGCGATCTGCGGGCCGAGGGACACGCCGCCGCACAGGGTCAGCACCTTGATGTTGTCTTCGGCGCGGGCCAGACGGCGAATTTCCTTGGCGACCTGGTCGGCCAGCTCACGCGTGGGGCACATGACCAGCGCCTGGCAGCCGAAGTAGCGCGGGTTGATCGGGTTCAACAGGCCGATGCCGAAGGCGGCGGTTTTGCCGCTGCCGGTCTTGGCCTGGGCAATCAGGTCCAGCCCCTTGAGGATCACCGGCAAGCTTTGCGCCTGGATCTGCGTCATCTCGACATAACCCAGCGAGTCGAGGTTAGCCAACATGGCGGCGGACAGCGGCAAAGTATTAAAAGCGGTGGCGATGGTAGTCACGGGACTGGCTCTGCAAAACAAAATGTCGCGCAGTGTAACAGGCCCCCACCCAATTTCTCGCATCGTTCGGACGAGGGGGCGGGCAGCGGCAAGCGGCAAGCGGCAAGCTGCAAGCTGCAAGCTGCAAGCTACAAGCTACAAGCTGCAAGCTGCAAGCTGCAAGCTACAAGCTACAAGCTACAAGCAGCGTCACCGCTTAAAGCTTGTAGCTGCTCCTAAGCTTGAAGCTTGAAGCTGCTTGTGAGCTTGAAGCTTGTAGCTGCCCCTTAGCTTGCAGCTGTTTTTTTGGGCGACAGTTGCAGGAAGATCGCCGCCGCCAGCATCGCCATGATGCCCACCGTTAGGAAGGTTAACTGGAAGGCGCCCAATACACTTTCGACGCCGTCGTTGCCGGTTTCCAGGGTAAACCCGCCGAGCAGTGCGCCGGCGCAGGCCACGCCCAGGCTGAGGGACAATTGTGCGACCACCGAGAGCAAACTGTTGCCGCTGCTGGCCTGGGCGTCGTCGAGGTCGATCAGGGTGACGGTGTTCATCGCGGTAAATTGCAGCGAGTTGATCGCCCCCAGCACCGCCAGCATGCACAGCAGCAGCGGGTAGGGCGTGTGTTCGCTGACCAGGCCCATACTGGCGAGCATCATGCCGAGCAACAGCGTGTTACCGGTCAGCACCAACCGGTAACCGAGGCGCTCGATTAATGTGCGCGCGATGGACTTGGCAAACATTGCCGCCGCCGCCAGCGGCAACATGCTCATGCCAGCTTCCGACGGCGAGTAACCCAGCGCCACCTGCAACAGCAGCGGCACCAGAAACGGCAACGCGCCGCTGCCCAGCCGCGCAAACAGGTTACCCAAAATGCCCACGGCAAAGGTGCGGGTCTTGAACAGCACCGGCGAGAACAGCGGGTTATCGATATGCCCGGCGCGCAGCCAATAGGCCGCGAGGCACGCCAGCCCGCCGAACAGCAACAGCATCACCCGCAGGTGCGGCAGGTGCAGTTCGCCCAAGCCTTCCATGGCGATGGTGATCAACACCATCGCCGCGCCAAACAGCACAAACCCCATGCTGTCAAAGCGCGTGCGCTCGCTGCCGCGCAGGTCGGGGATGAGTTTCCACACGGCGTAGCAACCGATCATGCCCACCGGCAGGTTGATCAGGAAGATCCAGTGCCAGGTCAGGTATTGCACCATCCAGCCGCCCAGCGTCGGGCCGAGCAGCGGGCCGAGCAGGCCGGGGATGGTAATGAAACCCATGATGCGCACCAGTTCGGAGCGCGGGTAAGCGCGCAAGACCACCAGGCGCCCAACAGGCAGCATCAATGCGCCGCCCAAACCTTGAATCACTCGCGCGCCCACCAGCATGCTCAAGCTGCTGGACAGCGCGCACAGCAACGAGCCGATGGTGAATAGCATGATCGCGCCGAAGAAGATTTTTTTGGTGCCGAAGCGGTCGGCGACCCAGCCCGACGCCGGGATCAGCAAGGCGACGGTGAGCATGTAAGCAATCACCACGCCTTGCATACGCAGCGGGTTTTCGGCGAGGTCGCGGGCCATGGCCGGCAGCGCCGTGTTGAGGATCGTCCCATCCAGCGACTGCATGAAGAAGGCAATCGCTACCACCCAGGGCAGCCAGCGGGCGGTCTTGGCATCGAGAGGGACGCGATTCGGCATGTGAACCCTTTTTGTTAGCAGGCTATGTGTCGGCGATTATGCGCCATTCGTCGCGCCTTTTCCCATTGGCTGTTCGTCTAGGTCTGACAACGCAGCGTGCTTTCCAACCAAAAAATCCAACAACGCACGGTGCACCGCCAGCGCCGCCTCGCGCGACTCCAGGTCAAGTAAGTGGCCGGTGTGTTCAGCACTGGCAAAGCTGCTGCGCCCCACGTAGTGCTTGAATAACTGGGCGTCGGCGGCGGGCGTGTATTCGTCCAGCGTGCCGTTGAGAAAATGCACCGGCGTTTCGATTTGGGTAAGCGCCGGCAAGTAATTGCCATCGCCCAGCCCCAGCACCTGCTGGATATGAAAGCGCGCCTGGCAGTACTCGTTGGTGGCCATGCTCGACAGGTGCCGGTGGTTATTGCGCTTGAGCCGTGGCGAGAGGTATTTGCCGACCGTCTCGTTGAGCAGGTCGCCGACCGCGGACTTGTCGTCGGCTTCGATTAGCACGCGCACGCGTTCCACATAATCGAGCATGGCCTGGTTGAGGTTGGGGGCCAGGGCCATCACCACCGAGCTTTGAATAGAGGGCGGGTTGTGCGCCAGGGTCAGCAATGTCGAGATGCCGCCCCACGAAGCCGACACCAAGTGGTTGACCTGAAAGCGCTCTACCAGCGCCCGCAGGATTTGCACTTCGTCGTCCTTGGTCACCAGGTCCAAGTCAGTGTTGTGCTCGCGGGAGTAGCCGGAAAAAGGCAAATCGAACAGCAGCACGTTGAAGTGTTGCGCCAGGCACTTGCTGGTGCGGGCAAAGGAGCGAGTGGTGGACAGTGCGCCATTGACCATCAGCACGGTGTTCCTGGTTGGGTCGTTGCCTAGTTGCTCTGTGTACACGTTGTAGTGTTTGAACAGCTTTTGAATGACAAAACTTCCATGGTTCATGTCAACGCTCCAGCTTGCCCTATCCCGGGCAAGGTCATGCTTTACGTGCGCGCACGTGGGTTGGGTGGCAGAGTGCCACTAACCGTTATAGCGAGGTTTTTTCGAGGCGACAACTGGCCGCGCGGGGAGACGGGTTAAATGGGAATGGGCGGTAGGAAGGGGCGAAACGAGGTGTGTGAAAACAAGACGAACACTGTGGGAGGGGGCTTGCTCCCGATAGCGGTATATCAGTCAATGACTCACTGGCTGATGCGCCGCTATCGGGAGCAAGTCGAATCGTCGCACCGCCCCTCCCACATTGGAGTAACTGCCGTTACAAGGTCAGCGTCAGGCGTTTTACCAGGGCGCCGGGCAGTAAGTTGGAGGCTGTATTGCGCTGGCTGTAGGTACTTGCCGACAGCAGCAGTTCTCGCTCAGCGGTCAGGGCTTCGAGTTGGGAGCCGAGCAACTGGTACACGCTGTCATCAAAACGCATGGTGCTGACCGGCGCTTTGATCTCGCCGTCTTCCACCCAGAACGTGGCGAAGCGCGTCATGCCGGTCAGGCGCGCCGCTGGCAGGTCGGAGTAGTTCAGGTACCACAGGTTGCTGATGTACAGCCCGGTGCCCAACTGTTTGAGAATATCGGCCTGGGCCAAACTGCCTGCCGCCACTTGCAGGGCGCTGGGTGATTCGTCGCTGCTCGCGCCGTTGGTGCTGAGGCCATATTCGGCGGCGCTGCGCGAGTTGATCAGCTGGCCGCAGGCTGCGCCCGCGCTGATCAGCGTTACATCGCCGCGCGGGTAGCCTTCGGTGGAAAATGCCTGGCTCAAGGAGCCGCTGATCTGCTCGTTCACCGTGACCAATGGGCTCAACGACTGCTCGCCCGCGTACAGGCGTTGCAACGAACTGCCCTTGCTGGCGATGGCCTGGGCGGAAAAACCACCCCAGGTGATGATGCTGAAGATTTCTTCCAGTGCGGCCGGCGCGAGGTAGGCGCGGTACTGCCCTGGCGCGAGTTTATGCAGTGGGCGGCCAAGAAATTCCAACTGTTCGCGCGCCTGTTGGAAGCGCGCGGCGAACTCGGCGCTGTTCCAGGTGTGCCCGGCGTAGCTGGCTTTTACTGCTTCGCCGTTGGCGTGGAACAAGCTGAAATCGACGTTAAAACTATTGGCCTGGTGCCAGCCGAATGCACCGTTTGAACTGGCAAAACCACGGCTGATCGGGCCGGCGGCGTAGAAGCCGACCATGTCCACGCCTTCTGCTGCCTGGTGTATTTCTTCGAGTACCTTGGCCAGCTCCGGCAAGGGTCGCAACTGTTCGTTGTGGCTTTGCCAGGCGTTGTGGTTGAGCAGCAAGTACGGGTCCTGCGGCAGTAACGGCAGGGTTTCGCGCAGTTGTTGCAGGCCATCGGCGAGGCGCTGGCGGTCGAGTTCCGGCGAACCGGCGAGGGTGATGCCGAGGTCGGCATGCCGGCCATCGCTGATCAGCTTGAGGTTCACGCTGGCCTGCTGCACTTGCCCGGCCTGGCGCACCTTGGCGTGGTTGAAACGCACGAATTCGGATGATTCGGCAGCAAAGCCGAGGTGGAATTGTTCCTTGTCGGTGATCGCCTGCTTGAGCCAATCCACCAGTGCCTTGAAAGTGTTCATCAGGCATCTCCCCCAAAAACATCGACATTACTGAACACGCACGCGGGCGAGGCATGGCCGACGCGGATGACCTGGTTGGGTTCGCCTTTGCCGCAGTTTGGCGTGCCCAAAACCTTGAAGGTGCTGGCGTCGCCGACGGCGCTGAGGTTGCGCCAGAACTGCGCGGAAATCGCCCGGTAGTTGGGGTTTTTCACCACGCCCTTGAGCTCGCCGTTTTCAATCAATTGGCCCCATTCGCAGCCGAACTGGAATTTATTACGCGCATCGTCGATGGACCAGGAGCGGTTGGTGCTCATCAAAATACCGTGCTCGATGCCGCTGATCAGTTCGGCCTGGCTTTTGTCGCCTGCCTCGATGTTCAGGTTGGCCATGCGGTCGATTGGCGGGCGGTTCCAGCCGCACGCGCGGCTGTTGGCAACGCCTGGCAGGTTCGCGCGAAATTGCGACAGCGCACCGCCCAATGGCTTGATCAGCAGGCCGTCGCGGATCAGGAACTGCTTGCTGGCGCGGGTGCCGTCATCGTCATGGCTGTAGCTGGCGAGCTGCTCGGGGATGTCCGGGTCGAAAGTCACGTTAAGTAATTTGGAGCCGTATTGCAGGTGGCCGAAGTCGCTGGCTTTCACAAAGCTGGTGCCGGCGTAATTGCGCTCATCACCGAGGATGCGGTCCAGTTCCAGCGGGTGGCCGATGGACTCATGGATCTGCAGGATCATCTGATCGGGCATTAACAGCAGGTCGCGCGGGCCGTGCGGCGTGTTCGGCGCGAGCAGCAATTGCAGGGCCTGGTCGGCGACGGTGCTGGCGGCGCCGACCAGGCCGAAGCGGCTGATCACGTTCGCGCCGCCTTGCTGGCCGAAGTTGCTGCCGCCCAAGGTGCGGGTCTGGCTGTCGTTGCCGTCGAAGGCGGTGACGCTCACGCCCGGATAAACAAAGCGTTGCGCCTGGCGCAGTTCGGCGCCGGCACTGTTGAGGTAGATCTGTTCGACGCGGGTGGTGCCCAGGCTGACTTCCCAGCTCACCAGGCGCTGGTCTTTGGGCACGCTCGCAGACTCGTCACCGAGCAATTGGTAGCAGTCGCTCAGGGACGGGAAGGGCTGTTCGAGGTCGGGCGACACGTAGTCGGCGACGTCCGTTGCGACGGGCTGTGTGTGCAGGTCGAGCAGGGCGTGCGGCAAGATCCGCCGGGCTTGCTGTTCAGCGCGCTCAAGGGCGGCTTGCAGGCCGGCAAGGGAGATGTCGTTGGTGGCGGCGTAGGCTTCCACGCCATTGACACGCACGGTGAGCATGGCGCCCTCGTCGTGGTTCAAGTGTGGCGGTGCGGCGACGTTTTTGCGTACCGACAGGTATTGGCCGGACTCACGCACGTAACGCAGCGAGAAGAATTCAGCGGTGGTGCGCAGGGCACTGAAATGCTTTTTGAGTGTGGCGTGGTGTTCGAACATGGGGCCTTCCTTGTGGGCGGCTCATCGCGGGCAGGCAACAGAGTAGGCCTGGGGCGGCGCGCTGATCAAGGAGAGTGTAGGCAGGCGGAGGGTGTTGAGGTGTCTGTTCGGGCCTCATCGGGAGCAAGCCCCCACGCACATTTTGGTGTGTGAATACCTTCAAATGTGGGCGGGGGCTTGCTCCCGATGGGAGCGACATCGTTACTGCGCGGTAGGGCCGACTTCACGCATCGGCTTGCCACGCACTGGCGCATCGCCTGCCACGTAGTAGTCGGCGGTGCTGCGCGGCAATGGCTGGCGGCCACGGATCTTGTCTGCGATTTTCTCGGCGATCATGATCGTCGGCGCGTTCAGGTTGCCGGTGGTGATGATCGGCATGATCGAGGCATCCACCACACGCAGGCCTTGCAGGCCATGCACACGGCCTTCGCCATCGACTACGGCCATTTCATCGTCGCCCATCTTGCACGAGCACGATGGGTGGTACGCGGTTTCGGCGTGTTCGCGGATGAACTTGTCGAGCTGCTCATCCGTTTGCACTTCGATGCCGGGGCTGATTTCGCGGCCACGGTATTGATCCAGCGCCGGCTGCTGCATGATTTCACGGGTCAGGCGGATGCCGTCGCGAAACTCCTGCCAATCCTGCTCGCTGGCCATGTAGTTGAAGAGGATGCTCGGGTAGTCCCGCGGGTTCTTCGATTTAAGCTGGATGCGGCCACGGCTCGGCGAACGCATGGAACCCATGTGCGCCTGAAAACCGTGTTCTTGCACGCCCTTGCTGCCGTTGTAGTTAATCGCCACCGGCAGGAAGTGGTACTGGATGTTCGGCCATTCGAATTCCGGGCGCGAACGGATAAAACCGCCGGCTTCGAACTGGTTGCTGGCGCCGATCCCGGTGCCGTTGAACAGCCATTCAGCGCCGATCGCCGGCTGGTTGTACCAGAGCAGCGACGGGTACAGCGACACCGGTTGGGTGCACGCATATTGCAGGTACAACTCAAGGTGGTCCTGCAGGTTTTCGCCGACGCCCGGCAGGTCGTGGACCACCGGGATGTCGAGGCTTTCGAGCAGTTTGGCCGGGCCGACACCGGAGCGTTGCAGCAGTTGCGGCGAGGCGATTGCGCCGCTGCACACCAGCACTTCTTTGCGCGCGCGGGCTTCAACGCGCTCTTCGGCAGCGCCGATCAGGTAACGCACGCCCACGGCACGCTTGCCTTCAAACAACACTTTGTCGGTCAGGGCGTGGGTGACGATGGTCAGCGTCGAACGCTTTTTAGCCGTGTCCAGGTAACCGCGTGCGGTGCTGGCGCGACGGCCGTTTGGCGTGACGGTACGGTCCATCGGGCCGAAGCCTTCTTGCTGGTAGCCGTTCAAGTCTTCGGTACGCGGGTAGCCGGCTTGTACGCCGGCTTCAACCATGGCGTTGAACAGCGGGTTGTTGCCGGCTTTAGGCGTGGTCACGCTGACCGGGCCATCGCCGCCGTGCCAGTCGTTGGCGCCGATGTCGCGGGTTTCGGCTTTACGGAAGTACGGCAGGCAGTCGAGGTACGTCCAGTCTTGCAGGCCGGGCAATTTGGCCCAATTGTCGTAGTCCATGGCGTTGCCACGGATGTAGCACATGCCGTTGATCAAGGACGAACCACCGAGGCCCTTGCCGCGGCCGCATTCCATCCGGCGGTTGTCCATGTGTGGCTCAGGGTCGGTTTCATAGGCCCAGTTGTAGCGACGGCCCTGCAGCGGGAACGCCAGGGCGGCCGGCATCTGGGTACGGAAGTCGAGACGGTAGTCAGGGCCGCCGGCTTCCAGCAGCAAAACGGTGACGCCTTCGTCTTCGGTCAGACGGGTCGCCAGGGTGTTACCGGCGGAGCCGGCACCCACAATGATGTAATCGTATTCTGTAGTCATGAGGTCTCCTTGGGAGCTGTAAGCTTCAAGCTTCAAGCTGCAAGAAAGTGCAGCGAGCGGTGTGTCTGGGAGGTGCGGCAAACCAAGCTGCTGTTACTGGCAGCTTGTGGCTTGCCGCTTGAGGCTCATCAGAACACCGATGCGTAGTCGCCCAGCTCAACCTGTACCGATTTGATGCGGGTGAAGTTGTTCAGCGAGCTGATGCCGTTCTCACGGCCAACACCCGATTGCTTGTAGCCGCCGACCGGCATTTTTGCGTCGGACTCGCCCCAGGCGTTGATCCAGCAGATGCCCGCTTCCAGTTGATGAATCACGCGGTGGGCGCGGTTCAAGTCTTTGGTCACAAGGCCCGCAGCCAGGCCGAAGTCGGTGTCGTTGGCGCGGCGGATTACTTCTTCTTCAGTCTCGTAAGTGAGGATGCTCATCACCGGGCCGAAGATTTCTTCACGGACGATGGTCATCTCGTCGGTGCAGTCAGTGAACACGGTCGGTGCCACGAACGCGCCTTTGGCCAGGTCGCCATCGGTCAGGCGGTCGCCGCCGCACAGCAGGCGGGCGCCTTGCTCTTTGCCCAGGCTGATGTAACCGAGCACGCTTTCCATGTGGGCGAAGCTGACCAGTGGGCCGAAGTTGGTGTTGTCGTCTTGCGGGTCGCCGACGCGAATGCGCGCAACACGCTCCAGAATCTTGGCTTCGAACGCCGCTTGCAGGTGCTTGGGCACGAACACGCGAGTGCCGTTGGTGCAGACCTGACCGGAGCTGTAGAAGTTGGCCATCATCGCGATGTCGGCGGCACGGTCCAGGTCGGCGTCTTCGAACACGATCAGCGGCGACTTGCCGCCCAGTTCCATGGTGACTTCCTTGAGCGACGAACTCGACGCACTGGCCATGACTTTTTTGCCGGTGTCGGTGCCGCCGGTGAACGAGATTTTCTCGATGCGCGGGTGCTCGGTCAGCCAGGTGCCGACTTCACGGCCGCTGCCGGTCAGTACGTTGAACACGCCTGCTGGAACGCCGGCTTCGGTGTAGATCTCGGCGAGTTTCAGGGTGGTCAGCGAGGTGACTTCGCTGGGCTTGAAGATCATCGCGTTACCCGCGGCCAGGGCCGGTGCGGATTTCCACAGGGCGATCTGGATCGGGTAGTTCCACGCGCCAATACCGGCAACCACGCCCAGCGGCTCGCGGCGGGTGTAGACAAAAGAGGTGTCACGCAGCGGGATCTGCTCGCCTTCGATGGCTGGCACCAGGCCTGCGTAGTATTCCAGCACGTCAGCGCCGGTCACGACGTCGACGTACTTGGTTTCGGAGAACGATTTACCGGTGTCCAGGGTTTCCAGCGCGGCCAGTTCATCGTTGCGCTCACGCAGAATGTCGACAGCACGGCGCAGGATGCGCGAACGCTCCATGGCGGTCATCGCGGCCCAGATTTTCTGGCCTTTTTCAGCGCTGACCACGGCACGTTCAACGTCATCGAACGTTGCGCGTTGCACTTGGGCGAGAACTTCACCGTTAGCCGGGTTGATGGCGTCGAAAGTGGCATCGCTGCCAGCGTCGCTGTAGCCGCCGTCAATGTAGAGTTTTTGCAGTTCGAAACGGGCCATAAAGTCCTCGCAAGTGCATAAGTGGTTGGCGTTACCCGCCAAAAAGTGAGCCGTGGGGTTCTGGCAACACTGAGCGGCAGACGTTCAGGGGTTGAGCGTTTATGTGTGCTCTAACTCACCTGCTTGGCCAATTGGAAATCCATGTATTCGTAAGCGATCCGCTGCGCCTGCGCCGTGTCGAAAGCGTCTCCCGACAGAGCGCCGCGCAACCACAAACCGTCGATTAACGCCGCCAGGCCGCGGGCTGCGCTGCGTGCTTCGGGCAGCGGCAGCACCCGGCGAAACTGGCAACACAGGTTCGAATACAAGCGGTGATCGTTGATCCGCTGCAACCTGTGCAATGACGGGTGGTGCATGCTGGAGGCCCAGAAGGCCAACCAGGTTTTCATCGCCGGGCCGTTGACTTGGCTGGCGTCGAAGTTGCCACCGATGATCACCTGAAGGTGGGCACGGGGGCTGTCGTCTTTCAGCGCCAGCCGGCGTTCGTGGACGTTCTCGATCAGCACATTCATCAAGTACCGCATCGTTGCGGCAATCAGGCCGTTCTTGTCCTGAAAGTAATGACTGATGATGCCGTTCGAGACACCGGCCAAACGGGCGATCAGCGCAATGCTGGCGTCGCCCATTCCGACCTGATCGATGGCCGTTAACGTGGCTTCGATCAACTGCTGGCGGCGTATGGGTTGCATACCGACCTTGGGCATGTAGCACCTCTCCTTAGGCCTGCCGATGGGCGATGAACGTCCCCGGACTGAAGGCCAGTCTATTTTGTTTTGATTGAACGTTCAATCAACAAAGAATAAGCTCTGCGACAAATAGCCGCGGCCTACAGGTATTTCCTACGCGTGGGCCGCAGCATCTGACACCTGCAAAAACCCTTGAAACAGGCCGTATCAAGGCCTTGCCGACGTTCGCGCTGGCTCTGGAATTTTCGCGGTGTCTTTATAACACCCGTCCGTCGACTGCCGAAAAATCGATGTTCCGGGATAACCGTTGCCTTGTGTTTCTCTCTCTCGCACTGCCTGGAGCATCTGCGCCATGAGTTCTGCCTCTCTTATAAAGACCCCGCCGGAAAAGGTACGGGTCAACGGTTGGGTGTTTTACACCTCCACCGCGCTGATTCTGTTGTTGACCGCCATTTTGATCATCGCCCCGCAGGAGGCCGGGCGCATGCTGGGTGTAGCGCAGGCCTGGCTGTCGAAAAGCTTTGGCTGGTACTACATGGTGGTCATCGCCGCCTACCTGGTGTTCGTGGTCGGCCTGGCGTTTTCCTCCTACGGCAAGTTGAAACTGGGCAGCAAGGACGACACACCGGATTTCAGCTACGGCGCCTGGGCTGGCATGTTGTTCTCGTCGGGCATCGGCATCTCGCTGCTGTACTTCGGCGCCTCCGAGCCGCTGGACCACTACTTCAACCCGCCCGAAGGCGCGGCCGCCAGCAACGGCGCGGCACGCCAGGCGTTGCAACTGACGTTCCTGCATTGGGGCCTGCATGGCTGGGCGATTTACGCGCTGGTCGGCTTGGCCGTGGCGTACTTTGCGTACCGGCATAACCAGCCGCTGGCGTTGCGTTCGGCGTTGTACCCGCTGGTGGGCGAACGCTGGGTAAAAGGTGCGGCCGGCCATGCGGTGGACGGTTTTGGCATGTTCGTGACCCTGCTCGGCCTGGTGACCAACCTGGGCATCGGCTCGATGCAGGTGTCGTCCGGGTTGGAAAACCTGTTCGGCATGCAGCACAGCAACACCAACCTGTTGATCGTGATCATCGTGATGAGCACTGTGGCGACCATCGCCGCCGTGTCGGGTGTGGAAAACGGTATTCGCCGCCTGTCGAACCTCAACATCGTGCTGTTCAGCGGTTTGCTGATTTTTGTGTTGCTGTTCGGCCCCACCCTGCACCTGCTCAATGGCTTGGTGCAAAACACCGGCGATTACCTCAACGGCATTGTGCTGAAAACCTTCGACCTTTATGTGTACGCAGGCGACGCCGACAAGACCGAGCGCTGGATGGGCCTGTGGACCCTGTTCTACTGGGCGTGGTGGATTTCGTGGGCGCCATTCGTGGGCATGTTCATCGCGCGTATTTCGCGTGGCCGCACCGTGCGTGAACTGGTGGCCGGCGTGCTGTTGATTCCGCTGGGCTTCACCCTGGCGTGGCTGTCGATCTTCGGTAACTCGGCGCTGGACCTGGTGCTGAACCACGGCGCGGTGGAGTTGGGCAAGACGGCGCTGGAGCAACCGTCGATGGCTATTTACCAACTGCTTGAGCATTACCCGGCGTCGAACATCGTGATCGGCGTGTCGATCTTCGTCGGTTTTGTGTTGTTCCTGACCCCGGCGGATTCCGGCGCGGTGATGATGGCCAACCTGTCGTGCACCGGCGGCAACGTGGACGAAGACGCGCCGCACTGGCTGCGTATCTTCTGGTCGGCGGTGATCACTCTGGTGACCATCGGCCTGCTGTTTGCGGGCAACTTCGAAGCCATGCAAACCATGGTGGTGTTGGCGGGGCTGCCGTTTTCGGTGGTGCTGATTCTGTTCATGTTCGGTTTGCACAAGGCGATGCGCCAGGACGTGGCGATCGAACAGGAGCAGGCGCAATTGGCCGAGCGTGGCCGCCGTGGTTTCAGCGAGCGTTTGACCGCGCTGGACCTGCAACCGAGCCAGGCCACCGTGCAACGCTTTTTGGACAAGCACGTAACGCCGGCGCTGGAAGAGGCGGCGACGGCGTTGCGTGATCAGGGGCTGGGCGTGCAGACCCTGTTGGGCAAATCCAAACGCTGTATCGGTGTGCGCATCGAGATGGAGGAGGGCAACCCGTTTGTTTACGAAGTGAGCCTGGATGCTTACTCGTCGGCCCCAGGCGACTTGCCCGAGGAAGAGCGCACGCGTTACTACCGGGCCGAGGTTTACCTGCACAACGGGCCTCAGGAATACGACCTGATGGGCTTCGCCCAGGAACAAATTACCCGGGACGTGCTCGATCAGTTTGAAAGCCATCGGCAGCTCCTTGGCCGTGTCTATAGCTGATGGTTGAGCCGGGTGGGAATGCGCTCAACTGTGGGAGGGTGCTTGCTCCAGATGGCGGTGTTTCAGTCAGCACAGCTGCTACTGTTGCACCGCTATCGGGAGCAAGCCCCCTCCCACACTGACCCCGTTTCTTCAGTGGGGTTTGGGGGGTTGGGTTAGCCGAGGTTTTTGCCGAGCAGGGCGTGGTAAAGCTCGCTGTCGCCCAATATCCCCACCACCTGGTTGTTGTCCTGCAGCACTAACTTGTTCCCTGTGTGGTAACGAATCTGCAGCGCATCGCGCATGCCGATATTGGAATCCACCAGCGTCGGTACGCGGCCCAAACCTTCCACAGGTTGCCCCGGTGCCCAGTTCTGCAGGTTCAACGGTGTGCCGTTCTGGCGGGCGCCTTTGATCACGTTGCCTTCGGTCAGGTCCAGCCAGGAGTCGCCGCCCGGGTCCAGGCTGATCGAGCCGTTCACATGGGTGCAGTTGTCCACCGTGCGCATAAGGCTGCGACCGCAGAGCACGTTCAGCGGGTTAGTGTGCGCGACGAAGGTGCGCACATAGTCATCCGCCGGGTTCAGCACGATCTCTTCCGGCACGCTGTGCTGGATGATCTTGCCGTCTTTCATGATCGCGATGCGGCTGCCCAGCTTGAGTGCTTCATCCAGGTCATGGCTGACGAACACGATGGTCTTGCTCAGCTTGCGTTGCAGCTCCAGCAGTTCATCTTGCAGGCCTTGGCGAATCAGCGGGTCGAGCGCGGAGAAGGGTTCATCCATCAGCAAAATGTCGGCGTCCATCGCCAAGGCGCGGGCCAGGCCAACGCGTTGCTGCATGCCGCCGGACAGCTCGTCGGGCTTCTTGTTGCGCCACTGGGTCAGGCCCACCAGCTCAAGTTTTTCATCCACCAACTTGCGCCGCTCTTTCTCCGGGCGGCCCTGCATCTCAAGGCCAAAGCTGATGTTCTCGCGCACCGTCAGCCAGGGCATCAGGGCGAACTTCTGGAACACCATGGCGATGCGTTTGGTGCGCATCATTTTCAGCTCGGCAGGCGTGCACGAGGCGATGTCGATTTGACGGCCTTCATGCTCCACAAACAACTGACCACGGCTGACGGTATTGAGCCCGTTGATGCAGCGCAGCAAGCTCGACTTGCCGGAGCCCGACAGGCCCATCAGCACACAGATTTCGCCTTTCTCTACATCCAGGCTGGCGTTTTCAACGCCGACAATCTGCCCGGTCTTTTTCAGGATTTCATTACGGCTCATGCCCTGGTCGAGCAGCTTGAGCGCTTCGCGTGGGTCTTTGGAAAAGATCACGTCGACCTTGTCGAATCGAATAATGCTCATGCATCACCCCCAGTTTTGGCATCGGGTTGTTTGCAGATGCGGTCAAGCATGATGGCCAGCAATACGATCGCCAGGCCCGCTTCAAAGCCCAGGGCAATGTCGGCGGTGTTCAGCGCGTTGACCACCGGCTTGCCGAGGCCGTCGGCGCCCACCAGGGCCGCGATCACCACCATCGACAACGACAGCATGATGCATTGGGTAATGCCGGCAGCGATGCTCGGCATGGCGTGCGGCAGTTCAATGCGCGAGAGCAACTGACGGCGCGAGCAACCAAAGGCCTTGCCGGCGTCCATCAACTCTTGCGGCACATCGCGGATGCCCAGGTAGGTCAGGCGGATCGGCGCCGCAATCGCGAACACCACGGTGGAAATCAGCCCGGGCACCACACCCAGCCCGAAGAGGGTCAGGGTAGGGATGAGGTAAACGAAGGTCGGTACGGTCTGCATCAGATCGAGCACCGGCCGCATCAGCGTATAAAACATCGGTTTGTGCGCGGCGATAATGCCCAGCGGCACACCGATGACCACGCAAACCAGGGTCGCGAACAGCACTTGCGCGAGGGTTTCCATGGTTTCCTGCCAGTACCCCAGGTTCAGGATCAGCAGGAACGAGGCAATCACAAAAACCGTCAGGCCCCATTTACGTTGAATAAAGTGAGCGAGTAGCGCAACCAGACCGATTAATGCCAGCGGGTTGAACCAGGTCAGCGCAAACGTCACGCCGTGGATCATCGTTTCCAGGGTCGATGCGATTGCGTCGAAATAGTTGGCGCCGTGTTCGGTCAACCAATCGACGAAGGCAGCGATGTACTGGCCCAGCGGGATTTTATGTTCAGTCAGCATGGTAGTGAAGGTCCACATGCGAAGGGAAAAACATCCCGGGCCAGCGCACCGGCCCGGGGTCAACAGGCTTACTTGTCGAGATAGGCTTTGACGGCCTCAAGCCCTGGCTTGCCGTCTACGGTGGTCACATTGGCGAGCCAGGTGTCGAGCACTTGCGGGTTCTTCTTCAGCCAGGCCTTGGCCGCGGCATCGGGCTTCATCTTGTCGTCGAGCACGTTGCCCATCAGGGTGCTTTCCATGTTCAACGTGAACGAGAGGTTTTTCAGCAGTTGGCCAACGTTGCTGCATTCCTGCGTGTAGCCCTTGCGCACGTTGGTGTAGATGGTGGCCTGGCCGTAGTTGGGGCCAAACGAATCATCACCGCCGGTCAGGTATTTCATCTTGAAGCGGGTGTTCATCGGGTGCGGTTCCCAGCCGAGGAACACGATGGCCTTGCCGCGTTTGGTGGCACGCTCAACTTGCGAGAGCATCCCGGCTTCGCTCGACTCGACCACCTTGAAACCTGCGGTTTTCAGGCCGAAGGCATCCTTGTCGATCAAGGTTTGAATGGTGCGGTTGCCGTCGTTGCCTGGCTCGATGCCGTAGATTTTGCCGTCCAGCTCATCCTTGAATTTCACGATGTCGGCGAAGTCTTTCAGGCCTTTGTCGTACAGCGCCTCGGGGACGGCCAGGGTGTACTTGGCGTTCTCCAGGTTGGCGCGCACGGTTTCTACGCTGCCGGCATCGCGGTACTGCTTGATGTCGTTCTCCATGGTCGGCATCCAGTTGCCGAGGAAGACGTCCATGTTCTTGCCGTCGGCCAGTGACTTGTAGGTGACCGGCACCGAAATCATCGTGGTGCGCGGCTTGTAGCCGAGGCCCTTGAGCACTTCGCTGGTGGTTGCGGTGGTCACGGTGATGTCGGTCCAGCCGACATCAGAGAAGTTAACGGTCTTGCACTGTTCCGGTTCTGCGGCGTGTGCCATCACCGGCAGACTCAACATGGCGGCCAACAACAACGAGGGTGAACCTTTCATGGGGGTAGACTCCTGTGTCTTTTCTGGCGGCATTCGCCGCGCTTTATAAGGGTTGCGGTTGGGACGTGCGACAGACAGCTCTGGCACGGTGCCTTGCAAACGAGTCGAGACTGATCATGTACCAGTGAAAATCTGACGCCTACAGGGGGCGTCGTATCCAGTACAGGGATGGTCGTATCCAGTGTCGGTGACGTCGCTTACAGCTTTTTTGAACCGCAAAACTGTAGTTTTTACCGATATGCACCGTTAAAAACGGCCAAAACTGACGATTGTGCACGGGCGACGCTGGCTAGCATGGTTACGTCGGTATGAGACGGCTTGATGACGGACAAAAGCCTGATGATGCCGCGATCTGGGCCGTGTAGCTCGCCGGTGCCTGGCCTGTGCTCACCGAGGCGTTGCACGGCAATGGCGATCAGCGTTTTCGTTTTCGACCTGTTCAAGATCGGCATCGGGCCTTGGAGGTCTCACACCGTCGGCCCCATGCGCGCAGCGGCGTTATTCGTCCAGGCATTGCGTGAACGTGAACTGTTGGAACAAGTCAGGCGGGTCGAAGTTCAGCGCTGCGGGTCTTTATCGGCCACCGGCATCGGTCACGGCAGCACGCCGTCACCATTATGGGCCCGATGGGCGAGTGGCCGGACGCGATTGATCCGGTGCAGCCACTACTGCTCATAAAGTGCACACCCCACTGCAAAAACGCCACCTTTTAGCGCGTCGCAAACAGATAAGTCGCTTTCGAGCAAATCCCGGCCTGACCCGCTGTTACCCGTGCGTGTGGTGACAGAATTTTCCTACGCCCGTAAAGCGCACTTCACACAAGTGCTACCGAACTGCTCACACACGTTGAGCGTACAACGGCTACGCGTTTTTCGAGGCATATCCCGCACTTCCTGCGTGGGCTTATATAGACACGTCAACAGGTCGTTTTCAGGAGTTATTGAATGGTCATTCAATTTTGGGCATGGCATTTGCTCTATCCATTCAAAGCCTCTCTCCCTGTGCTTTTTACAGCCCGGGAACAGAGCGCAATAACAAGAGCCTCGCATGAGGCCATCACCCGCTTTGTGTGAGGAGATACCGCGATGACGTCGTCCAACTCAGGGGCTCAACCCCAGAACCGTGCGCCCCAATCCATCGGCTTTTTGCTGTTGGACAATTTCACGCTTATTTCCCTGGCGTCCGCCGTGGAACCGCTGCGCATGGCCAACCAACTGTCCGGCCGCGAGCTGTATCGCTGGACAACCCTGAGCGTCGACGGCAACCAGGTGTGGGCCAGCGATGGTCTGCAAATCACCCCCGATGCCTGCATGCACAAAGCGCCGGCGCTGGACACGGTGATCGTGTGCGGCGGCGTGGGTATCCAGCGCACCGTCACCCGCGAGCATGTGTCGTGGCTGCAAAGCCAGGCGCGCCAGTCGCGGCGTCTCGGCGCTGTGTGCACCGGCAGTTGGGCGTTGGCGTGCGCGGGTTTGCTCGATGGGTTTGATTGCAGCGTGCACTGGGAATGCCTGGCGTCGATGCAGGAAGCCTTCCCGCGCGTGGCCATGAGCACACGCCTGTTTACCCTCGATCGCAACCGCTTCACCAGCTCTGGCGGCACCGCGCCGCTGGACATGATGCTGCACCTGATCAGCCGGGACCACGGGCGTGAATTGTCCGCCGCCATCTCCGAGATGTTTGTGTACGAACGCATCCGCAACGAGCAGGACCACCAGCGCGTGCCGCTCAAGCACATGCTCGGCACCAACCAGCCGAAGCTGCAGGAAATTGTCGCGCTGATGGAGGCCAACCTCGAAGAGCCGATCGACCTGGACGAACTGGCGGTATATGTGGCCGTGTCGCGTCGGCAGTTGGAGCGGTTGTTTCAAAAATACCTGCACTGCTCGCCGTCGCGTTATTACCTCAAGCTGCGCCTGATTCGTGCGCGGCAGTTGCTCAAGCAAACGCCGATGTCGATTATCGAAGTGGCCTCGGTGTGCGGGTTTGTGTCTACGCCGCACTTCTCCAAGTGCTACCGCGAATACTTCGGCATTCCGCCACGCGATGAGCGCGTCGGTTCCAACACCACGCAGCAAGTGGCGATGCTGCCGATTCCGCAGGCGCTGGTGTTGTCACCGTTGTCGGGGCCGCTGTCGGCGTTGAGCCAGGCGCGTAATGAGTCGACGTTTGCGAGTGTAAGGCTGTAGGCCGGGTCGCCGGCTATCGCGAGCAAGTCGAATCGTCGCACCGCCGCTCCCACACTTGAAGGTATTCACCATTCAAAATGTGGGAGCGGGCTTGCTCGCGATAGCGGTCTATCAGGCGCCAGCGTTCTGCTTGAACTGCCCCAACGCCGGCAACAACCGCTGATCAATCGCCTGCCTCACCGCCGGTAAAATCGTCGCGCTGCCGGTGTACATCTGCTCGACCATGCGCTTGAGCGCCTCGGCGCGTGCTTCGTCCAAACCGCGTACCGCAGACTCGCAGGCCTGCTCGGCGCTGGCGCCGCTGGGCACTTCAAAACCCAAAGAGCGCAGTTGGCCCAGCAGGTCATCCTGGTCAATCAAATCCGCGTGCATCATGACGTTTATCCTGGTGTAGGGAGCGGGGGCTGAGCTGGATTCTGGTAGGCCTTTGGCCGGTCGGCAAGCGCAGAATCAACGCTTGGCTCGGATGGCTATGAGCAGGTCGCTTTCTGGCGAGTTGGCGGTAAGCCAATAATGCGGCCGAGGAGGGCGGGGCGCGGCAAGTCGGCTTGTTCAGTGTGCATGGCTGCGAGTTTTCCCCGCGTGGCCTCGGTGAACGGCGCCGAATGCGGCCCCGCGAGGTCGACGTGCAGCAGCATCTGTTCGTTGCCTGCCAGCGCCGTTGCATCGCCCACATGATGCAGGCTGTGATAGAGGTGCAGGCGCTTGGCATCGTGGGCGATCAGTTGGGTATGCACCTCAACGCTGGCGCCGAGTTTCACTTCGTGCAGGTAATTCAGATGCAGCTCCAGGGTGAACAGCGAGTGCCCGCTGGCTTCACGGTTTTCGCTGTTCAGCCCCAGCGTGTCCATCAACGCATCGGTGGCGTAGCTGAAAATCAGCAGGTAGAACGCATCGCGCAGGTGGCCGTTGTAGTCCACCCAGTCGGGCTGGATTCTTGTGGTGTAAGTCGTCAGTGCAGGCATCACATAAATTCCGGCTATGTATTCGGTCAAATGTGAGAGCTGGCTTTCCTGCGATAGCAATGTACGACTCACCGCCGCTATCGCAGGCAAGCCAGCTCCCACAGGCAATCAACAACGGTTAATCAGCGAAGGTCATGCCGTGCTTGGCTTTGGTGGTTTTCACCGCCTCCAGCACTGCCAACAGGCAATCATCACGGTAGCGCTCCAGCGCCGAAATGCTGTGGTCACCCAACTGTTCACGGGTGCCGTCGACCACATCGTCGATCAGTTTGTCGGTCAATTCCGGCGCCGGCAGGTAGGTCCACGGCAACTGCAGCGCCGGGCCGAACTGCGCCATAAAGTGGCGCATGCCAGCGTCACCGCCCGCGAGGGTGTAGGTGAGGAAGGTGCCCATAAACGACCAGCGCAAGCCTGCGCCAAAACGGATCGCATCGTCGATCTCGCCGGTGGTCGCCACCCCGTCATTCACCAGGTGCAAGGCCTCACGCCACAGCGCTTCGAGCAAACGGTCAGCGATAAACCCCGGCACTTCCTTGCGCACATGCAGCGGGCGCATGCCGAGCGATTCATACACTTTTATCGCCGCTTGAATTGCCTCCGGCGCCGTGTTTTTGCCGCCCACTACTTCCACCAGCGGCAGCAGGTAAACCGGGTTGAACGGGTGGCCGACCACGCAGCGTTCCGGGTGGGTCGAACTTGCGTAGAACTCACTCGGCAACAGGCCCGAGGTACTTGAACCGATCAATGCTGTTGGCTTGGCCGCCGCGCTGATTTTGCTGTGCAGTTCGAGTTTCACGTCCAGGCGTTCCGGGGCACTTTCCTGGATGAAGTCGGCGTCTTTTACGCACGCCTCGATGGTGGTGACAAAGCGCAGGCGGTCTTGCGATGCGCCTGGCGCCAAGCCCTGTTTTTCCAGGGCGCCCCACGCATTGGCGACGCGTTTGCGCAGCGCTGCTTCGGCGCCGGGGGCCGGGTCCCAGGCGACCACGTCCAAGCCGTGCGCCAAGGCGCGCGATACCCAGCCGCTGCCGATGACACCGCTGCCCAGCGCGGCGAAGGTTTTGATTTCGGTGATAAAGCGCATGTCGACATTCCCTGAATAATTCGGTGATTCAATGTGTAAGCCTATCCAAAGGTGGGAGCCGGCTTGCCTGCGATAGCGGTGTGTCAGTTGGCATATTCAGTGGCCGGTGTACCGCCATCGCGGGCAAGCCTGGCTCCCACAGGGTTTTGTGGTGCCTGGCTCAGCCGCGCTGGGTCAGGCCCATCTTGATTCGGCCTTCTGCAGGCGTCATAACCCGCGCGCCCAAGCGGCTCAGAATTTCACTGGCGCGCTCCACCAGTTGGCCGTTGGTGGCAAGCACGCCTTTGTCCAGCCACAGGTTGTCTTCCAGGCCGACCCGTACGTTGCCGCCCAGCAGCACCGCTTGCGCCGCCATCGGCATTTGCATGCGGCCGATACCGAAGCCGGCCCACACCGCTTCGGCGGGCAGGTTGTCGACCATGGCTTTCATGCTGGTGGTGTCAGCCGGTGCGCCCCATGGGATGCCCAGGCACAGCTGGAACAGCGGGTTGTCGAGCAGGCCTTCCTTGATCATCTGCTTGGCGAACCACAGGTGGCCGGTGTCGAAAATTTCCAGCTCGGCCTTAACGCCCAGCGCCTGAATGCGCTTGGCACCCGCACGCAGTTGCGCCGGGGTGGACACGTAAATGCTGTCGCCATCGCCGAAGTTCAGCGTGCCGCAGTCCAGCGTGCAAATTTCCGGCAGCAGCGCTTCCACATGCGCCAGGCGCGTCAGCGGGCCAACCAGGTCAGTGTTGGCGCCGAACGCCATCGGGTTTTCGCCGCCGCCTATCTCCAGGTCGCCGCCCATGCCGGCGGTGAGGTTGACGATGATGTCGATGTCGGCCTCGCGGATGCGCTCCATCACTTCGCGGTACAAGGCCACGTCACGGCTGAACTTGCCGGTGTGCGGGTCACGCACGTGGCAGTGCACCACGGTGGCACCGGCCTTGGCGGCTTCAACGGCGGCGGCGGCGATTTGTGTGGGCGTGACCGGCACGTGTGGGCTTCTGGCGCTCGTGTCGCCAGCACCGGTGAGTGCGCAGGTGATGATGACGTCGTGGTTCATGCGGCGGGTTCCTTACAGGCGTGATGATGCCGTTCGCGGTCGCCAGTGACCGCGAAACGGTGCTTCAGAAAAAATTATTTGAGGGTCAATTGCAGGTTGGCGGCAGCCGGTTTGCCGTCAAAGGTGGTCACGCCTTCGAGCCAGCGTTGTTGGTCTTGCGGGTGATCCTTGAGCCACTGCCTGGCCGACTCGATCGGGTCTTTGTGGTCCAGCAACGGCTGCATCATGCGGCTCTCGTCGGCGGCGGTGAAGGTCAGGTTGGTCAGCAGTTTGTGCACGTTCGGGCACTGCTCGGCGTAGGTCGGCGACGTCACGCTCCACACGGTGGCCATGCCTTCGTTGGGGCCAAGGGCATCGTCGCTGCCGGTGAGGTACGTCATCGCCACATTCACGTTCATCGGGTGCGGCGCCCAGCCGAAGAACACCACGGCTTCCTTGCGCCGCACTGCACGGTCGACGGCGGCGAGCATGCCGGCTTCGCTGGATTCCACCAGTTGGAATTTACCCAGGCCGAACTGGTTTTTGGCGATCATTGCTTTGATCTGCGTGTTGGCGCCCGAGCCCGGCTCGATGCCGTAGAGCTTGCCGCCGAGGTCTTTCTCGAACCGGGCAATATCGGCGAAGGTTTTCAGGCCCTTGTCCGCCAGGTAAGTCGGCACGGCGAGGGTAGCGCGGGCATCTTGCAGGCTGGGTCTGTCGAGGACTTTGACCTGCTTGGCCTCCACGAACGGCGTGATGGTCTGGGTCATCAACGGGTTCCAATAGCCGAGGAACATATCCAGACGCTTGTCGCGGATGCCGGCGAAGATGATTTGCTGGGAGGCGCTGGTTTGTTTGGTCTTGTAGCCGAGGCCATCGAGCAATACCTGGGTCATGGCGCTGGTGGCGATGACGTCGGTCCAGTTCACCACGCCCATGCGCACGTTCCGGCAGGACTCGGCGTCGGCCGCTAATACGCTGGTGCTCAAAATGGCACTGGCGCTGAGTGCCAGCGCGCAGCGGCTGATCAGTCGGTTCATGGTGAATCCCTCGGCAGCTGGTTATTGTGGGGGCCGGCGTCTTTGTGCGCCGTGGGATCAAGTTACGTACCTTCGGGCCTGACAAAACGCACGGCGGCGACCCGCTCTTGCACTGCAGCGACCTGCCCCCTTGAAACCGCGCATTAACGGGAGTATCACAGTGCCACGCTGCCCGCCCGACGAGAGCGCCACCATGCCCCAGGATGTCTATTTTTTGCTGATGCCGGGCTTCTCGGCCATCGGCTTTATCTCCGCCCTTGAGCCGCTGCGGGTGGCCAACCGCTTTCGCGGCGAGCTGTACCGCTGGCACATCTTGAGCGCCGACGGCGGCGCGGTGCTGGCGAGCAATGGCATGTCGGTCAACGCCGACGCCGCGCTGGAGCCGCTGAAAAAAGGCGCGACGCTGTTGGTGGTTGCAGGCTTCGAACCGCTGCAGTTCGCCACGCCCGCTCTGGGGCAGTGGCTGCGCCGCCTCGACCACGAAGGCGTGACCCTCGGCGCCATCGACACGGGCGCCTGTGTGCTCGCCGAAGCCGGTTTACTCGACGGCTACCGCCTGACGTTGCACTGGGAAGCCATCGAGGCCTTCAAGGAGTCTTATCCGCACCTGAGCGTGACGCAGGAGTTGTTTGAGATCGACCGCCGCCGTATCACCTGCGCCGGTGGCACCGCGTGCATCGACCTGATGCTCGACCTGATCGCCCACGCGCATGGCGCTGAGCTGGCGATTCAGGTCTCGGAACAATTCGTGCTCGGGCGTATCCGCCCACGCAAAGACCACCAGCGCATGCAAATCGCCACGCGTTACGGCATCAACAACAAAAAACTCGTGCAAGTAATCGGCGAGATGGAACAACACACCGAGCCGCCGCTGAGTACGTTGGCACTGGCCGACGCGATCAACGTGACCCGCCGCCAGTTGGAGCGGCTGTTTCGCCTGCATTTGAACGACACGCCGAGCAATTTCTACCTTGGCCTGCGCCTGGCAAAAGCCCGGCAGCTGTTGCGCCAGAGCGACATGAGCGTGCTGGAGGTAAGTATTGCCTGCGGGTTTGAATCGCCGTCGTATTTCACGCGCAGCTACAGGGCCAAGTTTGCCAAGTGCCCGCGGGAGGATCGGCGACGGGAAGTGGTTTGACGGCGAATTATAGTGTTTTATACTCGCAGGTATAATTTATAGTCCTTTCCATAATTGAGTATAAAAGTATGTCGACTCACAGCGGCTTTGTGTTCCGCCGCCCCGCCCTGGCACGCAGCATTGCCGACGGCCTGGTGGGGGCCGGTATTCAGGATTTTACCTCTGGCCTGTTTCTCGCGGCGCCGCGCCGCACCGGCAAAAGTACTTTTTTACGCGAAGACCTGATCCCCGAATGCCAGGCACGCGGCTGGCTGGCGGTGTATGTCGACCTGTGGGCCGACAAGGAGCAAGACCCCGCCGACCTGATCGCCAGTGCAATTGCCGGGGCTTTGGTGCCCTTTGAGAAGGGCATCCGCAAACTGGCAAAGAACATCGGCATCGAAAAACTCAGCTTCCTGCGCACCTTGTCCTGGGATTTCACCAAACCCCAACTCCCGGTCGGCGCGACCCTGACGCAGGCCCTGGAGTTGCTCCACAGCGCTGCCGGCAAAACCGTGGTGCTGGTGATTGATGAAGCCCAGCATGCGCTGACTACCGACGCGGGCATAAACGCGATGTTTGCCCTGAAGGCTGCGCGCGATCAGCTCAACCAAGGCCGGGAAGGCGAGGGCAGTGGTTTGCGCCTGGTGTTTACCGGCTCCAACCGCGACAAACTCGCGCATTTGGTGTTGGTTAAAAGCCAACCGTTCTTCGGCTCCAGCATCACGCCATTTCCCTTGCTCGGCAAAGAGTTCACCCAGGCTTACACCGTGCACCTCAACGCGCACCTGGCCGAGACCAACCAATTCAACCCCGCCGACATCGACCAGGCCTTCGAGCTGGTCGGCCGTCGCCCGGAGATGCTGCGCACCATCATCGGTGAAGTCGCGCTGGAACTCGGCGAGGCGAGCAACTTGGGCCAACTGCTGCACAGCCGCGCCGAACTGCTGCGCGCAGGCGTGTGGACCGAATTCGAAAGCGCCTGGAACAATCTCACCATCGCGCAGCGTGCGGTACTGGAAGTAATGGTGGCGCGTTCGCAAAACAACGAGCCGTTCGCGCCGTTCACCGACAGCACGATTACGGCGGTCAGCCAGGCGCTGGAGGCCATGGGCAGCGACGTGGTGCCGGGCACCCAGACCATTCAGGCCTGCATCGATGCCCTGCGCGACAAGGAACTGGTGTGGAAGTCGAGCCGAGGCGGTTATGCCCTGGAAGACAAATCCTTCGGCGACTGGCTGCAGCACAAGCGCCGCACACCGGTTTAAATGCAACAGGGTTCAAAGGTGGGAGCTGGCTTGCCTGCGATGGCATCAACTGTGTATCACTGATACACCGATTTGCCTGCATCGCAGGCAAGCCAGCTCCCACATTAATGTTTGGCGTGGCTTACTTTTTAACCAGCGCCGAACACGCCGCTTTGTAGGCTTCATGCTGATATTTGTTCAGCGTGGCCGGCAGTTCAAAGTTGTGTTTCTTGTTTTGCGCGTTGAGGGTCTGCGGCGACAGCAGCGTCACGTCAACGCCGTCCAGCAGTTGAAATACGCCTTCAATCTTGAACGTGGTCGGGCCGCCGGCGAATTCGCCTTTTTTGCTGCGCTTTTTGATCGCGATACGGGTGATGGCGTTTGCTTGCACGAAAGCCTTCACCTGCGCGGCGAAAGCTTTGACGTTGGCCGCCTCATCGTCGTCTTCGAGGGCGATTTTCTTGGTGGCCAGGGCGACGTGGGTCAGCGCCAGCCCGTCTTGGGAGGCGACAGCGATAATGGCTTCGCTGCCTTTGATTTCGATGCCGCAAATAGTCATGCAATGGCCTTGATTCAGCGTAAAGGTGACGGGGATTGTCGCTTATTCCTGGCCGATCGACTCCAAAAACTCCGACCGCTCATCACTCATCCGCGCCAGACAATCATTCTGTTGAATCGCATAGTCCTTGCTGCCATTCACCGCCGGGAAGGTGTCCACCGCGCAATCGGCATCGCGCAGTTTTTCCCACTTTTGCTGGGCGTCCTTCAGACGAGCGGTAATGTCGGCCAGTTGCGACTTGTTGCCGGCATAGGCCGAGCCCATGCGTTCCAGCAAACCTTGATAGTTATCCTTGAGCAATTGCTCGGCGGTGGTTTTGTTGTAGGTCGCGCATGCCAGGGTTTGTTTGTCGTTTTCGATGCCATCGCACGGCGTGTTGTCGGTGTCTTCGGCCGCGTGAACGCCGGTTGCGATGAGTGCCAAAGCCAGGAAAATCGATTTCATTGCGCCGTCTCATATCAGGTGATGCGGAATTCTGGCTCAAGCGTAAGACAAAGAACAGTCGCCAGTCAGACGTGTCTTTATGCGCTTTGTCGCGGATTGACGCTTTCGGCAATTCCCTTGTCGTTTTTGCACCCGGCTCAGGTTGCCCCGGGGCATATGCTGGCCCCAAAGCGCCGGCAGACGATTCGGCGCATGAATCGCCAATAAGGGGACGCCTGATGAGCCCAGCGCAATTGCACGCCGACAGCATCGTTATCGACGGGCTGATCATTGCCAAGTGGAACCGCGACCTGTTCGAGGACATGCGCAAAGGTGGCCTGACCGCCGCCAATTGCACCGTGTCGGTGTGGGAAGGGTTCCAGGCCACTGTCAATAACATCGTCGCCAGCCAGACCCTGATCCGTGAGAACAGCGACTTGGTGATTCCGGTCAAAACCACCGCCGACATTCGCAAGGCCAAGGAGCTGGGCAAGACCGGCATCATCTTTGGCTTCCAGAACGCGCATGCGTTTGAAGACCAGCTCGGCTACGTCGAGATCTTCAAGCAGCTCGGCGTGGGCGTGGTGCAGATGTGCTACAACACCCAGAACCTGGTCGGCACCGGGTGCTACGAACGCGATGGCGGCTTGTCGGGCTTTGGCCGCGAAGTAGTCGGCGAAATGAACCGCGTCGGCATCATGTGCGACCTGTCCCACGTGGGCTCCAAAACCAGCGAAGAAGTCATCCTCGAATCGAAAAAACCGGTGTGCTACTCGCACTGCTTGCCTTCGGGGCTTAAAGAGCACCCGCGCAATAAATCCGATGAAGAACTCAAGTTTATCGCTGACCACGGTGGGTTTGTCGGCGTGACCATGTTCGCGCCGTTCCTGGCCAAGGGCATTGATTCGACCATCGACGACTACGCCGAAGCCATCGAATACACCATGAACATCGTCGGCGAAGACGCCATCGGCATCGGCACCGACTTCACCCAGGGCCATGGCCAGGATTTCTTCGAAATGCTGACCCATGACAAGGGCTATGCGCGCCGCCTGACCAGCTTCGGCAAAATCATCAACCCGCTGGGCATCCGCACCGTGGGCGAGTTCCCGAACCTCACCGAAACCCTGCTACGACGCGGCCACAGCGAACGCGTGGTGCGCAAGATCATGGGCGAGAACTGGGTGAATGTCCTACACGACGTTTGGGGCCAATAAATAACTCTGGAGCCTACTCCGCTCGCCGATAGCTGCGTCAGGTCCTCGCGCCAAACTCGCCGTACGTACCGTACTGTCTCGCTTGTCGCTCCGGTCCTTCCTTGCTCTCGACGTGCTCGCTACGGCTCCAAAGTCATTCACACGGCTTGTTTATAAGAGCAAAACAAAAGCTTTGCTAAGCACTGAAACCGAATTTTCTGGAGTTAAGTTTCCATGGCCAATATCGCCCCGCAATTGCCTATCGAAGTCGACAGCGAAACCGGTGTCTGGACCTCCGACGCCCTGCCGATGCTGTACGTGCCGCGCCATTTTTTCGTCAACAACCACATGGGGATCGAAGAAGTACTCGGCGCTGACGCCTACGCCGACATTCTCTACAAGGCCGGCTACAAATCCGCCTGGCACTGGTGTGAAAAAGAAGCCGAATGCCACGGCCTGGAAGGCGTTGCGGTGTTCGAGCACTACATGAAACGCCTGTCGCAACGCGGCTGGGGCTTGTTCAATATCCAGGACATCGACCTGGACAACGGCACCGCCAGCGTCAAGCTGGAACACTCGGCCTTCGTCTACGTGTACGGCAAGGTCGGGCGCAAAGTCGACTACATGTTCACCGGCTGGTTTGCCGGCGCCATGGACCAGATTCTGCAAGCGCGTGGCAGCCAGCTGCGCACCGTGGCCGAGCAAGTCTACGGCGGCTCCGAAGAAGGCCATGACGACGGCCTGTTCACCGTCAAGCCGTTGTAAGTCGAGGAACCCTGCCATGGCTTTCGAAGCAATGTTCGCGCCGATCCAGATCGGCAAACTGACCATTCGCAACCGCGTGCTCAGTACCGCCCACGCCGAGGTGTATGCCACCGACGGCGGCATGACCACCGACCGCTATGTGAAGTATTACGAAGAGAAAGCCAAGGGCGGTATTGGCCTGGCGATTTGCGGCGGGTCTTCCAGTGTGGCCATCGACAGCCCGCAAGGCTGGTGGAAATCGGTGAACCTGGCCGATGACCGGATTATCCCGCACTTCCAGAACCTGGCCGATGCCATGCACAAGCATGGCGCCAAGATCATGATTCAGATTACCCACATGGGCCGTCGCTCGCGCTGGGATGGCGAGCACTGGCCGACGTTGCTGTCGCCGTCTGGCATTCGCGAGCCGGTGCACCGCGCCACCTGCAAAACCATCGAGCCGGAAGAGATCTGGCGCGTGATCGGCAACTACGCCAGCGCCGCTGCGCGGGCCAAAGCCGGTGGCCTCGACGGTGTGGAACTGTCGGCGGTGCACCAGCACATGATCGACCAGTTCTGGAGCCCACGGGTCAACAAGCGCACCGACGAATGGGGCGGCAGCTTTGAAAACCGCATGCGTTTCGGCCTGGAAGTACTCAAGGCCGTGCGCGCTGAGGTCGGCGCGGATTTCTGCGTGGGCATTCGCCTGTGCGGTGATGAGTTCCACCCGGACGGCTTGTCCCACGAGGACATGAAACAGATCGCCAAGTACTACGACGACACCGGCATGCTCGACTTTATCGGCGTGGTCGGCTCGGGGTGTGACACCCACAACACCCTGGCCAACGTGATCCCGAACATGAGTTATCCACCGGAGCCGTTTTTGCACTTGGCCGCCGGTATCAAGGAAGTGGTCAAGGCGCCGGTGCTGCACGCGCAGAACATCAAGGACCCGAACCAGGCCACGCGCATTCTGGAAGGCGGTTATGTGGACATGGTCGGCATGACCCGTGCGCACATTGCCGACCCGCACCTGATCGCCAAGATCAAGATGGGCCAGATCGACCAGATCAAACAGTGCGTCGGCGCCAACTACTGCATCGACCGCCAGTACCAAGGGCTGGACGTGCTGTGCATCCAGAACGCCGCGACCTCGCGTGAGTACATGGGCGTGCCGCACATCATCGAGAAGTCCAGCGGGCCTAAACGCAACGTCGTGGTGGTCGGTGCCGGGCCTGCCGGGATGGAAGCTGCACGCGTGGCGGCGGAGCGTGGCCACGACGTGACGCTGTTCGAGAAAAAAGACTTTATTGGCGGGCAAATTACCACGGCTTCGAAGGCGCCGCAGCGCGACCAGATTGCCGGGATCACCCGCTGGTTCCAGCTTGAACTGGCGCGACTTAACGTCGACCTGCGCCTGGGCGTGGCGGCGAATGCCGAAGCGATCCTCGACCTGCGCCCGGATGTGGTGGTGCTGGCGGTGGGCGGGCATCCGTTCCTGGAGCAGAACGAACACTGGGGCGCGGCTGAAGGCCTGGTGGTGAGCAGTTGGGACGTGCTCGACGGCAAAGTTGCGCCGGGCAAAAACGTGCTGGTGTACGACACCATTTGCGAATTCACCGGCATGTCGGTGGCGGATTTCCTTGCCGACAAAGGCAGCCAGGTCGAGATCGTCACCGACGACATCAAGCCCGGCGTGGCCATCGGCGGTACGTCGTTCCCGACCTACTACCGCAGCATGTACCCGAAAGAAGTGATCATGACCGGCGACATGATGCTGGAAAAGGTCTACCGCGAAGGCGACAAACTGGTGGCGGTGCTGGAGAACGAATACACCGGCGCCAAAGAGGAGCGGGTAGTCGATCAGGTGGTTGTGGAAAACGGCGTGCGCCCGGATGAAGAGATCTACTACGCGCTCAAAGGCGGCTCGCGCAACAAGGGCCAGATGGACATCGAAGCGTTGTTCGCGATCAAGCCGCAGCCGTGCCTGAGCGAGGCGGGTGAAGGCTACTTGCTGTTCCGCATCGGCGACTGTGTGGCGCAGCGTAATACCCACGCTGCGATCTATGACGCCCTGCGCCTGTGCAAGGATTTCTGAAAACAGCCGCAAGCCATAAGCTTCAAGCAACAAGAAAGAGCAATGGGTGATCGCTTTGACTTGCCGCTTGTAGCTTGAAACTTGCCGCTTGAGGTCACCTCAATGTTGAACACTTTGCTGCCTATTCTGCTGTTTGCGGCGCTGGGCCTCGCAGCACTCGGCGCACTGCGCCGGGTGAACATGTGGCGCCGTGGCCGCGCGTCCAAAGTCGACCTGCTCGGCGGCCTGCTGGCGATGCCCAAGCGCTACATGGTCGACCTGCACCACGTGGTCGCCCGCGATAAATACATCGCCAATACCCACGTCGCTACCGCTTTGGGCTTTGTGTTGTCGGCGCTGCTGGCGATTCTGGTGCACGGCTTCGGCCTGCATAACCGCATCCTCGGCTATGCCTTGCTGCTGGCCTCGCTGCTGATGTTTGTCGGCGCCACCTTCGTCTACCTGCGTCGGCGCAACCCGCCGTCGCGCCTGTCGAAAGGGCCGTGGATGCGCCTGCCGAAAAGCCTGATGGCGTTCTCGCTGAGCTTCTTTGTGGTGACGTTGCCGGTGGCCGGAATTCTGCCTGCTGACTTCGGTGGCTGGTTGTTGGCAGCACTGCTCAGCGTGGGTGTGGTGTGGGGCGTGAGCGAGATGTTTTTCGGCATGACCTGGGGCGGCCCGATGAAACACGCCTTCGCCGGCGCGCTGCACCTGGCCTGGCACCGCCGCGCCGAGCGTTTTGGTGGCGGCCGTTCGACCGGTTTGAAACCGTTGGACCTCACCGACAAAGGCGCGCCGCTGGGCGTGCAAAAGCCCAAGGATTTTACCTGGAACCAACTGCTCGGTTTTGACGCTTGCGTGCAGTGCGGCAAGTGCGAGGCCGCGTGCCCGGCCTTCGCCGCCGGCCAGCCGCTGAACCCGAAAAAGCTCATCCAGGACATGGTGGTCGGCCTGGCCGGCGGCACCGATGCCAAGTTCGCCGGCAGCCCGTCTCCAGGACAACCCATCGGCGAACACAGCGGCAACCCGCACCAGCCAATCGTCAACGGCCTGGTGGACGCCGAAACCCTATGGTCGTGCACCACCTGCCGCGCGTGCGTGGAAGAGTGCCCGATGATGATCGAACACGTCGACGCCATCGTCGACATGCGCCGCTACCTGACCCTGGAAAAAGGCGCCACGCCGAACAAGGGCGCCGAAGTCCTGGAAAACCTGATCGCCACCGACAACCCCGGCGGCTTTGCACCCGGTGGTCGCCTGAACTGGGCGGCGGATTTGAACCTGCCATTGTTCAGCGACAAGGGCAGCGCCGACGTGTTGTTCTGGGTCGGCGACGGTGCCTTCGACATGCGCAACCAGCGCACCTTGCGCGCCTTCGTCAAAGTGCTGAAAGCCGCCAGGGTCGACTTCGCGGTGCTCGGCCTGGAGGAGCGCGACAGCGGCGATGTGGCCCGGCGCCTTGGCGATGAAGCGACGTTCCAACTGCTGGCCACGCGCAATATCCAGACGCTGGAAAAGTACTGCTTCACGCGCATCGTCACCTGTGACCCGCACAGCTTTCACGTGCTGAAAAACGAGTACGGCGCGTTCAACGGCAACTACGTGGTGCAGCATCACAGCACGTTCATGGCCGAGCTGATCGGCGACGGCGCGTTGAACCTCGGCCAGCACAAGGGCAACAGCGTGACCTACCACGACCCGTGTTACCTGGGCCGTTACAACGGCGAATACGAGGCCCCGCGCCAAGTGCTGCGCGCGCTGGGCATTGAGGTCAAGGAGATGCAACGGTCGGGTTTGCGCTCGCGCTGCTGTGGCGGCGGTGGCGGTGCGCCGATCACTGATATTCCCGGCAAGCAACGTATTCCCGATATGCGCATGGACGACATCCGCGAAACCGGCGCCGAGCTGGTGGCTGTGGGTTGCCCGCAGTGCACGGCGATGCTCGAAGGCGTGGTTGAGCCGCGCCCATTGATCAAGGACATTGCCGAGCTGGTGGCCGACGCGTTGCTTGAAGACGCAGCGCCTGCCAAAGCCCCAGCCAGGCTTGAACCTGCGGAGGTGCACTGATGAGCGAGATTATCCGCCGCGACCCACGCGCCGAATGGATCGCGCGTAACCGTCTGCACCCGCTGCACGCGGCGATGCAGCCGGTGCAAGAGCAGTGGATGGGGCCGAACGGCATCATCCGCAAAAACCCGCATGGCGTCGGTTTTATCGGCCCCAACGGCATCAAGCGCATCGACCGCAGCGGCGCCCAGCAAGGCGGCGCGGCCAAGCGCTCGGCCGCTGTTGAAGTGCAGTTGCCGTTGCACCAGGTGCCTGCACCGGCGTTTTACATCAGCGTGGTACCGGACATGGTCGGCGGCCGCCTCAGCAGCCACGACCGCGATGTGCTGGGCCTCGCGCGGCAACTCGCGGGCAGCGACGGCGCGGTGTTGGTGGTGGTGTTTGGCGAACACAAGGAAGGCGCTTTTGCCACGGCCGGGGTTGATCGCCTGCTGGTGCTGGAAGGCCACGCATTCGACGGTTATTCACCGGAGCAACGCGTGCACGGCCTGCGGGCTGTGGATAACCAGTTCAGCCCGCGCCACTGGTTGCTGCCCGACAGCCGCAGCGGCGGTGGCGAGCTGGGCCGACGTTTTGCTGCCAGCCTCAAAGAGCGCCCGGCCACACGGGTGTGGCAGGTCAACGGCGAAGCGTGCATCGGCCGCGCCGGTGCGGGCCAGGTAGATTTGGCGCGGCCATTGCCACGCCTGATTCTGGCCGCCGCCGAATGTGCCGAGCCGGTCAGCGACACGCGCCACGAAGTGTTGCCGGTGGAGTTATCCACAACCCTGGCGCGCAGCTTGCCGCGTATCGAAGACCTCGGCGCCGTGGCGGTGGACCCGGCGGCGATTCCGATGGCCGAGGCCGAATTCATTTTCTCTGGCGGCAACGGCGTGCAGGACTGGCCGCTGTTCCACCAGGCCGCCGCCGCGCTGGGCGCCACCGAAGGCGCCTCGCGCGTGGCGGTCGACGATGGCTTTATGGCGCGTGATCGCCAGGTTGGCGCCAGCGGCACGTGGGTCACGGCAAGGGTTTACGTGGCCGTGGGGATTTCCGGGGCGATCCAGCACCTGCAAGGCATCGGTGCCTGCGACAAGGTGGTGGCGATCAACCTCGACGCGGACTGCGACATGATCAAGCGTGCCGACCTGTCGGTAATCGGCGACAGCGCCGCGATTCTGCAAGCCTTGATCGCTGCGGTCGAGGCCTACCGCAACGGCGCCAAGCGCGACGCGGCTTAAGCAAAGGACAAGGTTATGCACACTCACGTAATCAGCCTGGTTTCCATCGGTGCCCACCCCACGTCCGGGCGCCCGCGCCGCGCCGAGCAAGACGCCCGCGCCGTCGAGCTGGGCCTGCAACTGGCTGGGGATAAGTTGCAGGTGTTGCACGCCGGCAACATCCACGAGCCGACCTTGCGCAGCTACTTGGGCATGGGCTTGCCACAGTTGCACGTGCTGGAACAGCCGGCCGGCGCGGACGCCTTGCCGGCGTTGAGTGATTACCTGCGCGAAGCCGGCGCCCACGTAGTGCTCACCGGCAGCCAGGCAGAAACCGGCGAGGGTTCGGGCATGTTGCCGTTCCTGCTGGCGGAGCACTTGGGCTGGCCATTGATTGTCGGGCTGGCGCAGGTTGAGTCCATCGATGGCGGCGTGGCGCATGTGCTGCAGGCGTTGCCGCGTGGGCAGCGGCGCCGCTTGAAAGTGCGTTTGCCGTTTGTGGCCACGGTGGATAACGCCGCGCCCAAACCCCGGCAAAGCGCTTACGGCCCGGCGCAGCGTGGCCAGTTGGCGGCGCATGAGGTGGAGATAGAAGCAGACGAGTTATTCACAGGCGCGCAGCTGCAACCGGCCAAGCCTCGGCCCAAGCGCCTTAAAGTAATCAAGGCCAAGAGCGGCGCCGACCGCATGAAGGCTGCAACCGCCAAAGCCAGTGGCGGCGGTGGGCAAGTGCTCAAGGGGCTCAGTGCTGAAGACGGTGCCCAAGCCATCCTCAAGCTGCTTATCGAAGAAGGCGTGGTGCGTTAGTCACCGGTGGGACGGGCTTACCCACAATCCCTGTTGATCCGCCTGTGGATAACCTGTTTGCGACTGTCCACAGGCCCTTAAAACCAAGCCCTGCAGCCCTCTGTACGAAAAACAACCAGGCTAACTGACGGTTTTTGCTGGTTTTTTCCGTGAATAACTTAATTCCCATGCACAGACTTGCCCCCAAAGTCTGTTGGCGCTTCTGTGGATAAGATGTTCGCTATCGTCTACAGGCCTTATAAAACGTGGCTTTCAGTGAGGTGATCAAAATATGATCAATCTGCGCGATTTACCCTGTTCACGGGCTGTAAACCCCCGGAATCTGAAGGGTTCAGGTGGTTTTCCACAGTGGTGCCGAAGTTGCCCCCAAAGTCTGTTGGTGCTTCTGTGGATAAGGTGTTCGCGTAGTGCTACAGGCCACGTGATACGGGCTTCTCGGTGGGTTGGTTAATAAGTGATCAGTTGCTTGTGGAATTCGATAACTTGAATAAGTCACGGATTTTCTTCGACTATTTTCAACAGAGACGCGCACTTGCCCACAATTACTGTGGGTGGCTTTGTGGATAAGTTGTTGGGCAAAGGCTGCAGGGCAGGATTTCAGAGGCCTGTAACGAAGTTGATCAATTCTTGAACACCCACGCGATTCAACTGTGGGAGCGGGCTTGCTCGCGATAGCGGTCTGTCAGTCCCCAGATGTACTGGCTGACACACCGCCATCGCGAGCAAGCCCGCTCCCACACACACACTTTTTTGATCGTGGGTGGGTCGGTTATTCGTGTACGGCCACGCCTTTGAGATAAGGCGCGGGCGCGGCGCCGAGGTTGCTCAGCAAACGCTCGCTGTACCAGTCCACAAAATTCACCACACCAAACTCATAGGTTTTCGAGTACGGGCCAGGCTGGTAGGCGGTGGAGTTGATACCGCGCTGGTTCTCTTCAGCCAGGCGGCGGTCCTGGTCGTTGGTGGCGTCCCAGACTTTGCGCATGCGTTCAACGTCGTAATCCACACCTTCCACGGCATCCTTGTGCACGATCCACTTGGTGGTGACCATGGTTTCCTGCGCGCTGATCGGCCACACAGTGAACACAATAATGTGGTCGCCCATGCAGTGGTTCCACGAGTGCGGCAGGTGCAGGATGCGCATCGAGCCGAGGTCCGGGTTCTGGATGCGGCCCATCAGCTTGGCGCAACCCTGTTTGCCGTCCAGGGTCATCGACACGGTGCCCTTGAGCAACGGCATGCGCACGATGCGGTTACGCAGGCCGAAGCTGGCGTGGGCGTACGGAATTTTTTCGGCGTCCCAGGCCGCGGCCGAGGCGGCAACGTGGTCCTTGAATGCCTGGTCGGCACGCGGGTCGGTGACGTCGTCCCATTCCAGCAGGGTTTTCAGCAGTTCCGGGTGCGACGCGTTGCAGTGGTAGCACTCGCGGTTGTTTTCGAGCACCAGTTTCCAGTTGGCTTTTTCGAACAAGGTGGTCTGGATCGCCACCTTGGTGTTCTCCATGTCGTAGGGTTCCATGTAGTGGTTCAGCGTCGACAGAAAGTCATCCATGGCCGGCGGGTTCTTCGCCAGGCTGATGAAGATGTAACCGCCGGCGGTCTTCACGTTCACCGGCTTCAGGCCGTATTGCTGCATGTCGAAGTCGGCACCCATCTCGGTGCCGGCGAACAGCAGGCGGCCGTCCAGTTCGTAGGTCCACTGGTGGTAGTGGCACACAAGTTTTGCCACCTTGCCCTTGTCGCTGGTGCACAAGCGCGAGCCACGGTGGCGGCACACGTTATGAAACGCATGCACCACGCCCTCGGCGCCACGGATCACGATGATCGGGTTCTTGCCCACTTGCAGGGTCAGGTAGTTGCCCTTGGTGGGGATCTCGCAGGTCATGCCGGCGATCAGCCACTCTTTTTGGAAGATCTCCTGCATGTCGATATCAAACAGCCGCTCATCAGAGTAAAACGGCTGCGGCAGCGAAAATGTACGCTCGCGCTCTTGCAACATCTGCGCGGTGGCCTTGCGTGCGGGTTCCAGCGGATCGCCCAAGCTTAAGGTTGCGGTGACGTCCATCGTGTGTGTCCTCAAGGCCATTCTGGGTGGCCGCGATAAGTGACTAATCAGGTTTTGCAGCAAGGCGTAAAGAAAGTGTCTTGGTTGGGAGCGAGTGTGGGGCCGCCGATGCGCCGAACCTTATCCATGAGCGACATGGCCCACTCTGTTCCCGACGCGCAACCCCAGTGCCATGGGGGCTGGTCGCGATAAGTATGTGAATGTCGCAGATAGGTAAATGGGTGGTTCGCGCGTTACGCAGAATCGCCACCATGAGGCCGACCTACGGCTGCGGAGAACAGCATGTCCAACAGCTTCCTGAATCCGGTCACTACCCAGACCTGGGCGAATGGTCGGCACATCGTCCGTTGCGTCAAAGTCATCCAGGAAACCTGGGACGTGCGCACCTTTTGCTTTATGGCCGACCAGCCGATCCTGTTCTTTTTCAAGCCGGGGCAATTCGTCACGCTGGAGCTGGAAATCGATGGCCAGCCGATCATGCGTTCTTACACTATTTCCAGCTCACCCTCGGTGCCGTACAGCTTTTCGGTGACGATCAAGCGGGTGCCCGGCGGCAAGGTCTCCAACTGGTTGCACGACACGCTGCAGGAAGGGCAAGAGCTGGCGGTGCACGGGCCGGTCGGGCTGTTCAATGCCATCGATTTCAGCAACCCCAAAGTGCTCTACCTCAGTGGCGGCGTCGGCATCACGCCGGTGATGTCCATGGCGCGCTGGTATTACGACACCAACGCCAACGTCGACATGACCTTTGTCCACAGTGCGCGCTCGCCCAAAGACATCATTTACCACCGCGAGCTGGAGCACATGGCGTCGCGGATCGACAACTTCAGCCTGCACCTGATCTGCGAGAAACACGGTTTGGGTGAGCCCTGGGCCGGTTATCGCGGCTACCTGAACCACAAGATGCTCGAATTGATGGTGCCCGACTTTCTGGAGCGCGAAGTGTTCTGCTGTGGCCCTACGCCCTACATGAACGCGGTGAAACGCCTGCTGGAAGTGGCTGGTTTCGACATGGCGCGGTACCACGAGGAATCCTTCGGCGCCACACCGCCCGAAGCGCGTGCCGACGCAGTGGAGCAAGCCGAGCAAGCCGCCGACGCGCCGGAAATCGACCTGGCCGACCTGCATCAAGTGGAGTTCATTGCCTCCGGCAAGAGCATCCGCGTGGCGCCGGGCGAGACGGTTCACGCCGCAGCGGCCAAGCTGGGTTTGCTGATCCCCAAAGCCTGCGGCATGGGCATTTGCGGAACGTGCAAGGTGATGAAGCTGGGTGGCGAGGTCGAGATGGACCACAACGGCGGGATCACTGAAGAAGACGAAGCCGAGGGCTACATCCTGTCGTGCTGCAGCGTGCCCAAGGGCGACGTGCGCATCGAGTTCTAATCAACCACGATCCAGTGTGGGAGGGGGCTTGCTCCCGATAGCGGTGCGTCAGTTATAAAAATTCTGACTGGCAGGCCGCAATCGGGAGCAAGCCCCCTCCCACAGTTCAGGTGGATAAGGGTTACTGGGCGTAGACGTGCACGACGAAGTGCTGGCCTGATGCTGTCATTTCATAGACTTTGTCGTAGACCTTCAGCGTCCTCGACGGTTCTTTGATGGTGTCACCGACTTTTGCGAGTTTCCTGAACTCATCCCAGTCAATGACTGTGGTGCTGAGCGTGCCGTCGTTTTGCCGGGTGTTGCTGATGCAGTCATATTCCATGGGTCTGGCTCTCTACTGGATTTCCGTTTCCAGCCGAATGTTCGGCGGGCAGTGTCCCGGAAGGGTGGCCGCTGCAGCGGCCTTTTCCTTTCGGGTTCCAAGAGGCTAGACGATGAATGTGCAGCGTGCTTCTGTCAGAAATACCAAATAACAGTCTCGGCATTTCGCCAGTATTCTTCGTGACCAGCCCACCCCTGTAATGCGGGTACGGCCCAATGTGGGAGGGGGCTTGCTCCCGATAGCGGTCTGTCAGTCAGAATATATGTCACTGACAGACCGCCATCGGGAGCAAGCCCCCTCCCACTTTTGTTCAGGGGTGACTGTCAGGCGCCCATCACTTCTCGAATGTCCGCGGCCAATTCTCTGACACGCTCTTCCTCTGTATCCCACGCACACATGAAGCGCGCGCCGCCTTTGCCGATAAACGTGTAGAAGCGCCAGCCCTTGGCCGTCAGCGCTTCAATGGCGGCTTCCGAGAGTTGCAGGAACACGCCGTTGGCCTGCACCGGGAACATCAATTCCACGCCGGGAATATCCGCCACCAGGCTGCTCAGCAATTGCGCGCAACTGTTGGCGTGGCGTGCGTGTTTGAGCCAGGCGTGGTTTTCCAGCAAGCCTACCCAGGGCGCCGAAAGGAAGCGCATTTTCGACGCCAACTGGCCGGCCTGTTTGCAGCGGTAGTCGAAGTCTTCGGCCAGTGTGTGGTTGAAGAACAGGATCGCCTCACCCACCGCCATACCGTTTTTGGTGCCGCCAAAGCACAGCACGTCCACACCGGCTTTCCAGGTCAGGTCGGCAGGCGAGCAGCCGAGGAACGCGCAGGCGTTGGCGAAGCGCGCGCCGTCCATGTGCAGGTTCAGGCCCAGCTCTTTGCAGGTGGCGCTGATGGCGCGGATCTCTTGCGGCGTGTACACGCTGCCGACTTCGGTGGCTTGGGTCAGGGTGACCACGCGCGGTTTGGGGTAGTGAATGTCTTGGCGCTTGAGGGCGATCTCGCGGATCGATTCCGGGGTCAGCTTGCCGTTTTCGGTGCGTGCGGTGAGCAGCTTTGAGCCGTTGGAGAAAAACTCCGGCGCGCCGCATTCGTCGGTTTCGACGTGGGCGGTTTCCGAGCAAATCACGCTATGGTAGCTCTGGCACAAGGACGACAGTGCCAGCGAGTTGGCGGCGGTGCCGTTGAAGGCGAAGAACACTTCGCAGTCGGTTTCAAACAGATTACGGAAACCGTCGGCGGCGCGGTGGGTCCATTCATCATCGCCATAGGCGCGTTGATGGCCTTGGTTGGCTTGTTCCATGGCGGCCCAGGCTTCCGGGCAGATGCCGGAATAGTTGTCGCTGGCAAATTGTTGGCTCTTGTCGGTCATGGCCCATTCCTGTGGTCGATGTTGGTGCGCACTGTAACCAAGATTGTTGGGCATGCGCACGCACTGTAAATGCAAAGTCACTGGGGAATTATGCACGGTACTCAAACGATTCCTGTCGGACGCGTCCGCGATGGCGCGCTGGATTTGCTCAAGTGGCTGGCGCTGTTGAGCATGGTGCTCGACCACCTGCGTTATGTCGGCTGGAGCCTGGACGGCCTGTATGTGCCGGGGCGCCTGGCGTTCCCGTGGTTTTGCCTGGCGATTGCGGCGAATTTGCAGCGGGTGAGGAATGCCCCGGTGACGGGCCAATGGCGTTATTTGGGTTGGTTGCTGGTGTTCAGCGTGATCAGCGAAGTGCCGTACCGGTTGTTTATCGACGATGCCGATACGTTGAATGTGCTGCCCACTTTGGCGCTGGGGTTGTTGGTTGCGCGAGGATGGCAGCATAAGGCGGTGGTTGATCGAGGATTGGCGTTGATCGCGCTCGTACTGGCGACGGTGTTTTCCACACAGCTGATGTTCGGGTTCTTTGGTGTGTTGTTGCCGTTGGCCATGCTGTTGGTGTTCAAGCGCCCATGGTATTTCAGCGTGTTGCCGGGTTTGGTGTGTGTGGCCGCCAATCAGTGGCAGATTTTGCTCAATAGCGGCACGCCCGTGGCGCTGATGGGCTTGGCTGCCTGTTTGCTTGCGCCATTGCTCGGCCTGGTCTTGTTGCGACATGCCAAAAACACCTCGCCACCCGCCATGCGCCGCTGGGCATATGCGCTGTATCCCATGCATTTTGTGCTGCTGCTACTTCTTCGCAAGATCATTGCCTGAATCCCTATGGCGGGGCTATGTGGGAGGCTATGTGGCAGGAGCAATCAGGGAGCAGCTATGTAGGAGTAGCTATGTGGGAGGGGGCTTGCTCCCGATAGCGGTGGTCCAGCTCGCACATGTGCTGGCTGACACACCGCTATCGGGAGCAAGCCCCCTCCCACACAAGCCAGCCCCAGGCCAGCTTCCAGGCAGGCCAGCCTCCACACAAGCCAGCCCCAGGCCAGCTTCCAGGCAGGCCAGCCTCCACACAAGCCAGCCTCAGGCCAGCTTCCAGGCAGGCCAGTCTACACATAAGCCAGCCCAGGCCAGCTTCCAGGCAGACCAGCCTGCACACAAGCCCGCCTCAGACCAGCTTCCAGGCAGGCCTGCTTCTCCACCCAAGCCAGTTTCCAGGCCAGCTCCCACACATGCCAGCCCCCCACCAGCCTGTTCCCGGATTTGTTCGGTGTTGTTTCGCCAATGTCGTAAACGCACCTTTGCGTGGCGTCCGTAGGCATTTGACCTGCGGGCGCCAGCCCTACCATCGCATCAAAGGGCCCTGCACGGGCCTCAACAATACGAAAGGCTGGGAGAGACGCGATGTTCAGCAAGAAAGACCAGATCCAGGGATATGACGACGCATTGCTGGCGGCGATGAATGCCGAAGAGCAGCGTCAGGAAGATCATATCGAGCTGATCGCGTCGGAGAACTACACCAGCAAACGTGTGATGCAAGCGCAAGGCAGCGGCCTCACCAACAAATACGCCGAAGGCTACCCCGGCAAACGCTACTACGGTGGCTGCGAACACGTCGACAAGGTTGAAGTGCTGGCCATCGAACGCGCCAAGCAGTTGTTCGGCGCCGATTACGCCAACGTGCAGCCGCATTCCGGCTCATCCGCCAACAGCGCGGTGTACCTGGCGCTGCTGAATGCCGGTGACACGATTCTTGGCATGAGCCTGGCCCACGGCGGCCACCTGACCCACGGCGCCAAAGTGTCGTCCTCGGGCAAGCTGTACAACGCGGTGCAATACGGCATCAACACCGACACCGGCTTGATCGACTACGACGAAGTCGAGCGCCTGGCGGTCGAGCACCAGCCGAAAATGGTTGTGGCGGGCTTCTCTGCCTACTCCAAAACCCTGGACTTCCCACGCTTTCGCGCAATCGCCGACAAAGTCGGTGCGTTGCTGTTCGTCGACATGGCCCACGTCGCCGGGCTGGTCGCTGCCGGCCTGTACCCGAACCCGTTGCCCTACGCCGACGTAGTCACCACCACCACCCACAAAACCCTGCGCGGGCCGCGTGGTGGTTTGATCCTGGCCAAGTCCAACCCGGAGATTGAGAAAAAGCTTAACTCGGCCGTGTTCCCCGGCGCTCAGGGCGGCCCGCTGATGCATGTGATCGCCGGCAAAGCGGTGTGCTTCAAGGAAGCCCAAGAGCCAGGCTTCAAGGTGTATCAGCAACAGGTCATCGATAACGCGCAGGCCATGGCCGAGGTGTTTATCAAGCGCGGTTACGACGTGGTGTCCGGCGGCACCGACAACCACTTGTTCCTGGTCAGCCTGATCCGTCAGGGCCTCACCGGCAAAGAGGCCGACGCTGCCCTCGGCCGTGCGCACATCACCGTCAACAAGAACGCCGTGCCGAACGACCCGCAGTCGCCGTTCGTGACCTCGGGCCTGCGCATCGGCACCCCGGCGGTGACCACGCGTGGCTTCAAAGTGCCGCAGTGCATTGAGCTGGCCGGCTGGATCTGCGACATCCTCGACAACCTCGGCGACGCCGATGTGGAGGCCAACGTGGCCAAGCACGTGTCTGCCCTGTGCGCTGATTTCCCGGTTTATCGCTGAGCGCGGTTTTGGAGTAATGACTATGCAACGCTACTCGGGCTTCGGCCTCTTCAAGCACTCACTCAGCCACCACGAAAACTGGCAGAAGATGTGGCGCACGCCCACCCCTAAAAAGGTCTACGACGTGGTCATCGTCGGCGGCGGCGGGCATGGTCTGGCCACCGCCTATTACTTGGCCAAGGAACACGGCATCACCAATGTGGCCGTGGTCGAGAAAGGCTGGTTGGGCGGCGGCAACACGGCGCGCAACACCACCATCGTGCGCTCCAACTACCTGTGGGACGAGTCGGCGCACCTCTACGAACACGCGATGAAACTCTGGGAAGGTTTGTCGCAAGACCTCAACTACAACGTGATGTTCTCGCAGCGTGGCGTCTACAACCTGTGCCACACCCTGCAAGACATCCGTGACTCCGAGCGCCGCGTGAGTGCCAACCGCCTCAACGGCGTCGACGGTGAACTGCTCAACGCCAAGCAAGTGGCGGACGAGATCCCGTACCTCGACTGCTCAAAAAACACCCGCTACCCGGTGATGGGCGCCACCGTGCAACGGCGCGGCGGCGTGGCGCGTCACGATGCTGTGGCGTGGGGTTTTGCGCGTGCGGCTGACGCACTCGGCGTGGACCTGATTCAGCAGACTGAAGTGATCGGCTTTCGCAAAGAAAACGGCGTGTGCATCGGCGTCGAAACCAACAAGGGTTTTATCGGCGCCAAGCGCGTCGGGGTGGTGACCGCCGGTAACTCCGGGCACATGGCGTCGCTGGCGGGCTTTCGCCTGCCGATTGAGTCTCACCCGTTGCAAGCGCTGGTGTCAGAGCCGATCAAGCCGATTATCGACAGCGTGATCATGTCCAACGCCGTGCACGGTTACATCAGCCAGTCCGACAAGGGCGACCTGGTGATCGGCGCCGGTATCGACGGCTACAACGGTTACGGCCAGCGCGGCTCGTACCCGGTGATCGAACACACCATCCAGGCCATCGTCGAGATGTTCCCGGTGCTCTCGCGCGTGCGCATGAACCGCCAGTGGGGCGGCATCGTCGACACCACGCCGGACGCCTGCCCGATCATTTCCAAGACCCCGGTGCCGAACCTGTTCTTCAACTGCGGCTGGGGCACCGGCGGCTTCAAGGCCACACCCGGCTCCGGCAACGTGTTTGCCGCAAGCCTCGCCAAGGGTGAAATGCACCCGCTGGCGGCCCCTTTCTCCATCGACCGTTTCCACAACGGTGCGCTGATCGACGAACACGGCGCTGCGGCTGTCGCCCACTAACAGGAGAACCCCTTCATGTTGCATATCTTCTGTCCTCATTGCCTGGAGCTGCGCTCCGAAGAGGAATTCCACGCCGCCGGCCAAGCGCACATTCCGCGCCCGCTGGACCCGAATGCCTGCACCGACGCCGAGTGGGGCGATTACCTGTTCTTTCGCGATAACCCGCGTGGCCTGCACCACGAACTGTGGATTCACGCCGCCGGTTGCCGCCAGTATTTCAACGCCACGCGCGACACCCTGAGCTACGAAATTGTTGAAACCTACAAAATCGGCGAGAAGCCGCAATTCACCGCCAAGGCCGCTGGAGAGAAGGTATGAGCCAGATCAATCGCCTGCCCAACGGTGGCCGCATCGACCGCAATAAAGTCCTCACGTTCAGCTTCAACGGCCAAAGCTACCAAGGCTTTGAAGGCGATACACTGGCCGCCGCGTTACTGGCCAACGGCGTCGACATTATCGGTCGCAGCTTCAAGTACGCGCGCCCGCGCGGCATCTTTGCTGCCGGCGCCGAAGAGCCCAACGCGGTGCTGCAGATCGGCGCCACCGAAGCCACCCAGATTCCCAACGTGCGCGCTACGCAACAGGCGCTGTATCAGGGTTTGGTCGCGACCAGCACCAACGGCTGGCCGAACGTTAACAATGATGTGATGGGCATTCTCGGCAAGGTCGGCGGCAAGCTGATGCCGCCGGGTTTTTACTACAAAACCTTCATGTACCCGCAATCGTTCTGGATGACCTACGAGAAATACATCCGCAAGGCTGCCGGGCTTGGCCGCTCGCCAACCGAGAACGACCCGGACACCTACGACAACTTCAACCGGCACTGCGACGTACTGATTGTCGGCGCTGGCCCCGCGGGTTTGGCCGCCGCACTGGCGGCCGCCCGCAGCGGTGCCCGCGTGATCATCGCTGACGAGCAAGAAGAGTTCGGCGGCTCGTTGCTTGACTCGCGCGAAAGCCTCGACGGCAAGCCTGCGGCTGAATGGGTCGCCAGCGTGATCGCCGAGCTTAAAGCGCTGCCGGACGTGGTGCTGCTGCCGCGCGCTACCGTCAATGGCTACCACGACCACAACTTCCTGACCATTCACGAGCGCCTCACCGATCACCTCGGCGACCGAGCGCCGATCGGCCAGGTTCGCCAGCGCATTCACCGTGTGCGCGCCCAGCGCGTGGTGCTGGCGACCGGTGCGTGCGAGCGCCCGCTGGTGTACGGCAATAACGACGTGCCGGGCAACATGCTGGCGGGTGCGGTGTCCACTTACGTGCGCCGCTACGGCGTGGCGCCGGGTAAAAAACTGCTGCTGTCGACCAACAACGACCACGCCTACCGCGTGGCGCTGGACTGGTTCGACGCAGGCCTGGTGGTGGTGGCCGTGGCCGATGCGCGCCACAACCCGCGTGGCGCGTTGGTCGAAGAAGCGCGCGCCAAAGGCATTCGCATCCTCACCGGCAGCGCCGTGATCGAAGCCCGTGGCAGCAAGCACGTGACGGCCGCGCGCGTCGCCGCCATCGACGTCAATGCGCACACAGTCACCAGCCCCGGCGAGTGGCTGGAGTGCGACCTGGTCGCCAGTTCCGGCGGCTACAGCCCAGTGGTCCATTTGGCCTCGCACTTGGGCGGCAAGCCGACCTGGCGTGAAGACATCCTCGGTTTTGTACCGGGCGAAGCGCCGCAAAAACGTGTGTGCGTCGGCGGTATCAATGGCGTCTACGGCCTGGGTGATTCCCTGGCGGATGGTTTTGAAGGCGGCGTGCGCGCGGCCAGTGAAGCCGGTTTCGCGCCGGTAGAAGGCGCGTTGCCAAAAGCCTTGAGCCGTGTCGAAGAACCGACCTTGGCGCTGTTCCAGGTGCCGCACGAGAAAGCCACCGCCCGCGCGCCGAAGCAATTTGTCGACCTGCAAAACGACGTGACCGCCGCCGCCATCGAACTCGCGACCCGCGAAGGTTTCGAGTCGGTCGAACACGTCAAACGCTACACCGCGCTGGGTTTCGGCACCGACCAGGGCAAGCTCGGCAACGTCAACGGCCTGGCGATTGCCGCGCGTTCGCTGAACGTGAGCATCCCGCAGATGGGCACCACCATGTTCCGCCCCAACTACACGCCGGTAACCTTCGGCGCGGTGGCTGGCCGTCACTGTGGGCACATCTTCGAGCCGGTGCGCTACACCGCGCTGCACGCCTGGCACGTGAAAAACGGCGCCGAATTTGAAGACGTCGGCCAGTGGAAACGCCCGTGGTACTTCCCGCGCAACGGTGAAGACCTGCACGCCGCAGTCAAACGCGAATGCCTGGCGGTGCGCGACAGCGTCGGCCTGCTGGACGCGTCGACCCTCGGCAAAATCGACATTCAAGGCCCGGATGCGCGCGAGTTCCTCAACCGCATCTACAGCAACGCCTGGACCAAGCTCGACGTGGGCAAGGCGCGCTACGGCCTGATGTGCAAGGAAGACGGCATGGTCTTCGATGACGGCGTGACCGCCTGCCTCGCCGACAACCACTTCCTGATGACCACCACCACCGGCGGCGCCGCCCGCGTATTGCAGTGGCTGGAAATCTACCAACAAACCGAATGGCCGGACCTCAAGGTGTACTTCACTTCGGTCACCGACCACTGGGCCACCATGACATTGTCTGGCCCCAACAGCCGCAAGCTGCTGGCGCACGTTACCGACATCGACCTGGACAAGGACGGCTTCCCGTTCATGACCTGGAAAGAAGGCCTGGTCGGCGGCGTGCCTGCGCGGGTGTTCCGTATCTCGTTTACCGGCGAGCTGTCGTATGAAATCAACGTGCAGGCCGACTACGCCATGGGCGTGCTTGAACAGATCGTAGAGGCCGGCAAGCAGTACAACCTGACGCCGTATGGCACCGAAACCATGCACGTATTGCGCGCCGAGAAAGGCTTCATCATCGTCGGCCAGGACACCGACGGCTCGATGACCCCGGACGACTTGAACATGGGCTGGTGCGTGGGCCGTACCAAAGCGTTCTCGTGGATCGGCTGGCGCGGCATGAACCGCGAAGACTGCGTGCGTGAACAGCGCAAGCAACTGGTCGGGCTCAAACCGATTGATCCAACCGTGTGGCTGCCGGAAGGCGCGCAGTTGGTGTTCGAGCCTAAACAGACAATCCCGATGAAGATGGTCGGCCACGTGACGTCAAGCTATGCGCATAACTCGCTGGGTTATTCGTTTGCGATGGCAGTGGTCAAGGGCGGCTTGAAGCGCATCGGCGAGCGGGTGTTTTCGCCGCAGGCGGATGGCAGCGTGATCGAGGCGGAGATTGTGTCATCGGTGTTCTTCGACCCGAAAGGCGAGCGGCAGAATATCTGACAGACCGAGGTGCCTGCATCGCAGGCAAGCCAGCTCCCACAGTTGGAATGCGTTTCCCTGTGGGAGCCGGGCTTGCCCGCGATGAGGCCGGAACAATCACTGCAAGAGCCACAGAATTCAAACAGGTGCTCCCACAGTTGGAATGCGTTTCCCTGTGGGAGCCGGGCTTGCCCGCGATGAGGCCGGAACAGTCACTGCAAGACCCACAGAATTCAAACAGGTGCTTTATGACAGCAGCCAATGTTTACCCACAACGCCCCACCACTGGCGCCAAGGCCGAGTCGTCGCTGCACCATGCCGACCTCGCCAGCCTGGTCGGCAAGGGCCGCAAAAACGCCGGCGTGACCGTGCGCGAGAAAAAACTCCTCGGCCATCTGACCCTGCGTGGCGATGGCCATGACCCTGCCTTCGCCGCTGGCGTGCACAAAGCCGTCGGCATCGAATTGCCCGGCGCCTTGCAGGTGATCATCAACGGCGAAACCAGCCTGCAATGGCTCGGCCCGGACGAGTGGCTGTTGATCGTGCCGAGCGGTGAAGAATTCGCCGCCGAACAAAATCTGCGCGCTGCCCTCGGTGAGCTGCACATCCAGGTCGTCAACGTCAGCGGCGGCCAGCAGGTCCTTGAACTCAGCGGCCCGAACGTGCGCGACGTGCTGATGAAGTCCACCAGCTATGACGTGCACCCCAATAACTTCCCGGTGGGCAAGGCGGTGGGCACGGTGTTCGCCAAGTCACAACTGGTGATCCGCCACACGGCCGAAGACACCTGGGAACTGGTGATCCGCCGCAGCTTCTCGGATTACTGGTGGCTGTGGTTGCAGGACGCCTCAGCCGAATTCGGCCTGAGCGTAGAAACCTGAGGGTGAAACAGCCGTTGTGGCGAGGGGGCTTGCTCCCGATGGAGCGCGCAGCGGTCCCAATGAGCTCACTGCATTTTTGCTGACAGAACCGAGTGCCTGATTTCATGGCTGCTTCGCAACCCAACGGGGGCAAGCCCCCTCGCCACAAGGTTTGAGGATTCAAGTATGAGCCGCGCACCCGACACATGGATTTTGACCGCCGACTGCCCCAGCGTGCTCGGCACGGTGGACGCGGTGACCCGCTACCTGTTTGAGCAGGGCTGCTACGTTACCGAGCACCATTCGTTCGATGATCGGCTTTCCGGGCGATTTTTTATTCGCGTCGAATTCCGTCAGCCCGACGGCTTTGACGAGCAGGTTTTTCGCGATGGCCTGGCCACACGCGGTGAAGCCTTTGGCATGATCTTCGAGCTGACGGCGCCGAACTACCGGCCAAAAGTGGTGATCATGGTCTCCAAGGCCGATCACTGCCTGAACGACTTGCTGTACCGCCAGCGCATCGGCCAACTGTCGATGGACGTGGTCGCGGTGGTGTCCAACCACCCCGATCTGCAACCTTTGGCCGACTGGCATCAAATTCCCTACTACCATTTCCCCTTGGACCCTAACGACAAACCGTCGCAGGAACGTCAGGTGTGGCAAGTGGTGGAAGACACCGGCGCTGAGCTGGTGATTCTTGCGCGCTACATGCAAGTGCTGTCGCCGGAGCTGTGCCGCAAGCTGGATGGCAAGGCGATCAATATTCACCACTCCTTGCTGCCGGGGTTCAAGGGCGCCAAGCCGTATCACCAGGCCTACAACAAGGGCGTGAAGTTGGTCGGCGCCACGGCGCATTACATCAACAACGACTTGGATGAAGGCCCGATCATCGCCCAGGGTGTAGAGGTGGTAGACCACAGCCACTACCCCGAGGACTTGATTGCCAAGGGGCGCGATATTGAAGGGCAGACACTGGCCCGCGCGGTGGGGTATCACATTGAGCGGCGGGTTTTTCTAAACGCCAACAGGACAGTGGTTCTTTAGTGAAAAGCTACAAGCTTCAAGCCGCTGGAAAAGGCGGTAATGCATGCTTCTTGCGGCTTGTAACTTGCCGCTTGAAGCTCATTCCACACGCTTCACAACAACAACTATAGAGGTGACTGGCATGTCTGGTAATCGTGGTGTCGTGTATCTCGGCAACGGCAAGGTTGAAGTACAGAGAATCGACTATCCCAAAATGCAGGACCCGCGTGGCAGGAAGATCGAACACGGCGTGATCCTGCGCGTGGTCTCCACCAACATCTGCGGCTCCGACCAACACATGGTGCGCGGCCGCACCACCGCCCAAACCGGCTTGGTACTCGGCCATGAAATCACCGGTGAAGTAATCGAGAAGGGCAGCGACGTCGAAAACCTGAAAATCGGCGACCTGGTGTCCGTACCGTTCAACGTGGCGTGCGGCCGCTGCCGTTCCTGCAAAGAGCAACACACCGGCGTCTGCCTGAGCGTCAACCCGGCCCGGCCCGGCGGCGCGTACGGCTACGTCGACATGGGCGACTGGACCGGCGGCCAAGCCGAATACGCGCTGGTGCCCTACGCCGACTTCAACCTGCTGAAACTGCCGGACCGCGACAAGGCCATGGAGAAAATCCGCGACCTTACCTGCCTCTCCGACATTCTGCCCACCGGCTACCACGGCGCCGTGACGGCCGGCGTTGGCCCCGGCAGCACTGTCTACGTCGCGGGTGCCGGCCCCGTCGGCCTGGCCGCTGCCGCCTCGGCACGCCTGCTGGGCGCGGCAGTGGTGATCATCGGCGACGTCAACCCGATCCGCCTGGCCCACGCCAAGGCTCAGGGTTTTGAAATTGCCGACCTGTCCACCGACACGCCGCTGCACGAACAGATCGCCGCGCTACTCGGCGAGCCCGAAGTGGATTGCGCGGTTGACGCTGTCGGCTTCGAAGCCCGCGGCCACGGCCATGAAGGCGTAAAAGCCGAAGCCCCGGCCACCGTGCTCAACTCGCTGATGGGCGTGGTGCGCGTAGCCGGCAAAATCGGCATCCCCGGCCTGTACGTCACCGAAGACCCAGGGGCGGTGGATGCCGCCGCGAAAATGGGCAGCCTGAGCATTCGCTTCGGGTTGGGCTGGGCTAAATCCCACAGCTTCCACACCGGGCAAACGCCGGTCATGAAGTACAACCGCCAGTTGATGCAGGCGATCATGTGGGACCGCATCAAGATTGCCGACATCGTGGGCGTGGAGGTGATCAGCCTGGACGACGCGCCGCGCGGGTACGGCGAGTTTGATGCGGGCGTGCCGAAGAAGTTTGTGATTGATCCGCATAAGTTGTTTAGCGCGGCGTAAAGCCAAGGCCAAAATAAAGGGTGACCCTAGGGTTGCCTTTTTTTTGCATACAGCACGTCCATCATGGTGTATGACTTTATGCTGTATATTCTGATCTTCTTTTTTTCAAATAGGGCAGAAGTTGGAAGGGCTTTCATTTACTGAAGTAGTTCCGTCCTATGCTGATGTCGATTAAATATTTTGCGGTTGCAGGATTGCGCTCACTGCAGCGCTCATAACATTTTACGTTGATTGCAAGTGTAGAGTTGTGAGGTGTTCCAAGTACCACTATCGCCACCTGTTCGAACAGTTCTTTTTGTAAGGATTTTTTTTGTAACTCGGTTGTTGTTATCAGCCATGAGTGATCGTTAACATTTTGCGGGCTCCATCCCGACTTTTTTAAGGTTGATTGGATGCTTTCAAGAAGCCTTGTCAGTTCAATGAAAGGCACCGCTTGTAACATCGGAGACGTCGTAATGTTCGAGACTTTTCCTTCGTCGTAGGTGATTGCACCAAATTTTGTGGGTGGTAATTCAAAACCATATGTTGAGTCGTCGAACTTGATAGCGACCTGGCTGCTAATCCAGGTGGAGCTTGGGTATGGTGGGTTCCCTGGGTATAGTACGGTCTTAGCCTTTACGGGAAACGTCGAGTCTCGTACAACGTCATCATAGGGCTTGCCGATATGTACACTAAGATTATCTGACTCTACATTGATGTATAGAAAATAAAGTGACATGGCGAAAAAGATGGGTATTAGTAAAAATAGTGGGCGCATTAAGTGGGTCATGGGTTTACGCCCACAGGCACTTGCAGGACAGCAGTGGGACTTCTACGCAGGTGGTCGGGTCCGTGACACGTGCGGCAGGTTTTCCTGACATGTGCATTCCGTTGTCTTGATGAGTTTAAAAACGTAGCAAGGGAACCTAGACAGCAAAGCCGGTGGGGTCAATCTTTTAGGGCTTGAAACGCAAAAACAGGCATTTTCTGTAGGACGACGTTTTGATCGCTGTCAGGCCTGCCTAAAAATATCGTGGGAGCGAGGCGCCTCGTTCCCACGGGCTTTACCGGCTGCTTACGCCTGCAAGCGGCGGCTGATGACATCGAGCAAGTCGCAACCGTCGCGCAACGGAATCGCGCAGAGCAGGGCAAAGTCCTGGAGGACCAGGTTGTCGGTGTTCAGGCCTTCGCGAAAGGCCAGGTTTTCCATGACTTGCGTGACCGCGCGGATGCGGTAGACGGCAGCGTTGTGGAGCACGTCGAGCGGGACTTGAGTGTCGATGAGCAGGGAAGGGGTGGTGGCGTCGTGGCCGGTGAGTGGCATGTATCGGTTCATGTGTGCAACCTCATTTCAGATAATGGGCGCTACCACTCACACGTCGCCAAACGAATGGGTGGCAGCTGTGCGCAGGTTGGCGAACCGGTGAAATAAGGCAAAGCCGGCAGACCCGAAGGTCTCCCACGCACAGCCGCCATAAAGCACAGCTTTGCGGGTGCAAAAAAACCTGCAAAGAAGCAGGTGCTTTTGCATGCCTTATCTCTATCGAGTCGCCAAACCCGTGTCGCCATATGGACGACGGCCGAACTATAAGCGCCATCGTTCGCCGGGAGCAAGTCGCACAGGCCGCTGAAGATCAATCAAATGTGGGAGCGGGCTTGCTCGCGATGGCATCAACTCGGTATGCCTGATGGTCCGAGGTGCCTGCAGCGCGAGCAAGCCCGCTCCCACATTGGCTCCCACATGGACTCCCACATTAGGCTCCCACATTAGGTAGTGGGTAAGTGGGGGAATAGGGGGCAGTGGGCGGGGGGTGTCAGCGAACCGCCAAGGCACCTTGGTAAACCGTCGGGCCTGTCGGTTGCTTGCTCACCGAGCCGCCTTTGGTTTCTGAGCTGACCATCAAGTTCACCGGCTTGCTGATGGATGCTTGCTGGCGCGGGTTCAGCCCGATGATGCCTTTGCCGTCTTCGGGCAGCAGGCCCAGGGAGATCGGCGCGCCGTCAGCCGGGATAGCCCACAGCTCCAGGCTCTGGTCTGGCGCGGGCGCGGTCGCAGCGATTGGCTGCACTTCCAGGTAATCCTTGTGGGCCACGATTTGCGCGGCGGGCTGTTGCTCGGTGGTCACCAACGTGGCAGCGGATTTGACGCTGTCCTGCGTGTAAAGCGCGCCGCCGACACCGGCAACCACGACCAAACAGGCGCCGATGAACAGGCGAGGGCCGCTCCAGAATGAGGGTTTGTTCTCGATCACTTCGGGTTGGATCGCAGTCATAAGTCTCTTCCTGACAAATTTTGTAGTCAGTTCATGGACCCTGTTTATCAGGATGGGTTCCTGAACCCATCACCGCCTATCGTCGCTAAAGTGATGCCAATTGGCCTTGATACAGCACAGGTCCGGTCGGTTGGCCGGTGGGCGAACCGCCGTGTGGCTCCAGGCTCACGGCCAGGGTCAGTGGCGCTTTAAGCAGCGCCTGCTGCTGTTTGGTCAGCTGGATTCGCCCCTTGCCGGCACTTGGCACTACGCCCAGCGAGACCGGTTTGGCACCGGGCGCAATTGCCCACAACTCCAGGTCACGCGTCGGTTCCACTGCGGCCAAGGCCAACGGCTCGACTTGCAGGTGGTCGGCGAATGCGCGTACCTGCAACGCCGGTTGCTGGCCTGCGCTGACCAATGTGGCGTTGTATTGCGCGCCGGTATCGCGCTGGTAAAGCACGCCCACAAACAGCGCCAGCACCACGGCGAACGCTGCCCCGAGCAAGCGAACATTCATCCACAGCGGTTTTTTGGCAGGCACCTGAAGAGCCTGCGGTTCGATGCGCGCCTGAATGCCCGCCCACACGTGGTCTGGCACCGGGCGTTCGGGCAGTGCATCGGTCAGGCTGGCAAGCGCGTCCTGCCAGTGGCCGAGTTCTGCGCGCAGCGCCGTATCGTCGAGCAGCAGGCGGTCAAAACGTCGACGCGCGGTGGCGGGCATCAAGCCGATGGCATAGTCGGCGGCGAGCGCACGGCGCAGGGCGGTGGTTTGGTAATTCATGATTCAAGGCACCTGCGCAGGCGCTCCATGCCGCGGCGAATCCAGGATTTGACCGAGCCCAGGGGCGCCGCCAAGTGTTCGGCCAACTCCGCGCACGACAGGCCCTGAAAGTAAGCCACGGTGATCGACTGGCGCTGCATGCCGTCGAGGGTGTCGAGGCAGCGCTTGAGGGCGCGGGCTTGGCGCTCGCTGTGGAGTTGTTCGTGGGCGCTGGGGCTGTCGTCGAGCAAGGCGTCTTGTTGGCCGTCGGCCAAGGGCTGCTCGCGGCGTTTGCGCAGTTGGTCGATGGCCAGGTTGCGCGTGATGTTGACCATCCAGGTCATTGGCGCCGCCAAGTGCGCCTCGTAACGCGAGGCGTTGTACCAGATGCGCACGAAGGCCTCTTGCAAGACCTCTTCGGCGAGGTCGGAGCGGCCCATGAATCGAAACGCAACGCTGTGCAGCCGTGGTGAAACACGGCGGTAGAGGGTTTCGAAGGCTTGGCGGTTGCCTAGCGCACATTGCGCCATCAACGGCTGCAACGGGTCGGTGTCGTGGATGGAAATAGGGCTTCTCCAAGCGCTCGAACGAGGGCGACGGGGCTGCGCACGGCAGGCAGAGGGTAGTCTAGCTTGAGCGTTCATTCCAACCAACTCCGGGCGGCGCATGCTCGATATACGCGGCGCGAGGGCGCTTGGATGCAGCCAGCGGTGAACTATTCTGTGGCGGGGAACAATCCCTCGGCACGGTCAGTCAAACGGCTGCTTTTAGCTCCTACTCTCAGAGGTTGTCTTGATGAAGATTTCACGCGGTTTTGCCTTGTCCTGCCTGTTGACCGTGGCCGCCAGCCCGGTGTTTGCCGCAGGTTTCAGCCTGGGTGAGGTGGCCAATGCCGTTTCCGCTGCACAAGGCGGCAACAACAAGGCGGCCGCTGCAGCGCCGAGTTCGCAGACCGCCGGCTTGCTGAGCGCCCTGACCTCGCAACTGAACATCACCCCCGAGCAAGCCGTTGGCGGCACCGGGGCCATGCTCGGCCTGGCCAAGAACCAACTGAGCAGCACCGATTATTCGCAACTGGGCAAGAGCGTGCCGGGCCTCGATCAATTGTCGGGCAGCAACTCGCTGGGCAGCCTCGGTGCCTTGAGCGGCATGCTCGGCCAGACCGGCGGCAGCAAAACCAGCGGCCTCGACAGCTTGCTGGGTAACGTGAAAAGCACCAATGACCTGAACACCGCGTTCAGCGCGCTGGGCATGGACAGCGGTATGGTCGGCCAGTTTGCGCCGGTGATCCTGCAATACCTCGGCGGCCAGGGCGCCAACAGCTCGGTGCTGGGCAAACTGGCCCAAGCCTGGGGCACTGGCGGCTAAGCACGCCCGGCGCGCAGTTGTTCGATGCGCGCGTCTTTCTCGCTCCAGAGCTGGTTAACCCAGTTCTGGACGGTCTGGCGAAAAGCCGGATCGTTCTCGTAATCGCCTTGCCACAACGCCGGGTCCAGCTCACGCGTGCGTATATCGACGATCACCTTGGGCACTGCGCCGCTGATCAACGCCCAGAACCCCGGAATTTTTTGCTGCGGCGTTTGAGACGGATACACCACGGTCACGTCGAGCACCGCGTCCAGTTGCTCACCCATCGCCGCCAGCACAAAGGCCACGCCGCCCGCCTTGGGTTTGAGCAGGCGATTGAACGGCGAATTTTGCTGCGTGTGTTTGGCCGCGCTGAACCGCGTGCCCTCAAGGTAATTAACCACCGTGACCGGCTGACGCTTGAACAGCTCGCAGGCCTCTTTGGTGATCTTCAGGTCCTGGCCCGCCAGCTCCGGGTGCTTGGCCAGGAACGCCTTGGTGTAGCGCTTCATGAACGGGTAGTCCAGCGCCCACCAGGCCAGGCCGAGGAACGGCAACCAAATCAGCTGTTTTTTCAGGAAGAACTTGAAGAACGGCGTGCGCCGGTTAAGCGCTTGGACGAGTGCCGGAATATCGACCCACGACTGATGGTTGCTGATCACCAGGTACGAGGTGTCGCTGCGCAAATCGCCGCCGCCGCGAATGTCCCATTGCGTGGGGATGCACAGCGAGAAGATTAATTTGTCGATCTCGGCCCAGGTCTCGGCGATCCACATCACCGCCCGTGACGCAGCGTCGCGATACCGCCCCGCCGCCACCAGCTTGAGCAGGGCAAACACCATCAACGGCCCGAACAGCACCAGGGTGTTAAGCAATAACAGCAGGGTGACGAAACAGCCGGTGAGCAGGCGGCGCATAAGTAACTCTTGGAATCCTGTGGGCTGGCCATGATAAGCAAGCCGGCTCTGCAGGCCAAATCACAATTTGCCTGACGAATGTTTCACACGCTGACCGGTAGGGTTGAGCACTAACTAATGATGGCTTTTGCGGTCTAGAATCCGCCTACTTCTTTCGAGGAAATCACTTCGTGAAACTGCTCCTTGCCTCGCTCGCCCTGGTTGCCCTGCCGGCCTTGGCGGCCGAACCGACCCTTTACGGTCGCTACGAATACATCCAGTTGCCGGAGATCGGCCAAACCTTCAAGGCCAAGATGGACACCGGCGCGCTGACCGCTTCGCTGTCGGCCCGCGACATCGAAACCTTCACCCGTGACGGCGATGACTGGGTGCGTTTCCGCATCGGCGGCAAGGATGCCAGCGACAAGGTCTACGAACACAAAGTGTCGCGCATCAGCAAGATCAAGAGCCGCGCCGACGAAGACGATGACAAGGACGAAGCCACCGTGGCCAAGCGCCCGGTGATCGACCTGGAGATGTGCCTGGGCGAGGTTAAACGCACGGTTGAGGTCAACCTCACCGACCGCAGCAGCTTTAACTACCCGTTGCTGATTGGGGCAAAGGCGCTGCGTGAATTTGGCGCGGCGGTAAACCCGGCGCGTCGTTACACGGCTGACAAGCCAGACTGCTAACCGGCTGGCGTGCGGGCTCGCCACAACAGGCTCTCTCAGCACAACGCCTGCTTGATTTGGCGTCAAACCGGCGGCTGGGTCTCGAGCATCGAAGGCCGCTGGCTGACCTCGGCGTACCAATCGGCAAGCTGGGGGTTAGCGGTGCGCCATTGCAGGTCGGGGTGGCGGAAGTCGAGGTAGCCCAAGGCGCAGGCCACGCTGATGGCGGCAATGTCGAAATGGCTGGTCAACTCCGCAATGGCGTCTTGCTCCAACTCGGCGAGGGTGCGGCGGATCTTGTTGCGCTGCTCCTCCAGCCATTGCTGCCAGTGCTTTTCGACCGGGCGCATGGCCGTCTCGTAACGCACCAGCACCGCAGCGTCGAGGATGCCGTCGGCCATCGAGGCCAGGGTCAGGCGACGCCAGCGGGCCGAGCCATCACGCGGGGTCAGCGGGTTGCCGACATGCTGGTAGTCGAGGTAATCGAGAATCACCCGGCTGTCGTGCAGCACCGTGCCGTCGGCCAGGCGCAGGGCCGGGATCTTGCCCACCGGGTTACCTTCTACCACCTGCGCATCGGGGCTGACCGGCGTCGGCATGCAGCCTTGCAGGGCCACGCGGTCTTGCTGGCCGGTCTCGATCAGCAGCACGCGCACTTTGCGAACAAACGGTGAAGCGGGGTTGTGGAACAAGGTCATGCTGGGGGTGGACATGGGCATTCCTCACGATGGGCAGCGGCTAGCCTAGAGGGTTGCGCGGCGGCTGGCGAGGGGCTTGTGGGTGTTCTTCAGGGCCTCATCGAGAGCAAGTCGAATCGTCGCACCGCCCCCTCCCACATTTGATGGCGTTCGCCATTCAAAATGTGGGAGGGGGCTTGCTCCCGATAGCGGCCTCAGCCGCGCCGCTTGAACAACGCCCAAATACCGATCAGCGCTGGCACACCAAGCCCCACCCAACTGAGCGAATCCCACAGCCCATCGCCCAGCAACGCCGCAAACAACCCTGCCGCGCTGAGCACGCCAATCCCCAACGGAATACCAAACACTTTCCAGAAACTCGACTGGCGCGGCTTCATGCCTTGGCCGCCTTGCGCCGCACAACCCACAGGTAAACGCCGCTGCCCAATACGATGATGGTCAGCACATCCAGCACTGCCCACAGGATCTTCATCGGCATGCCGCCATAGTCACCAAAGTGCAGTGGCTGGGACATGCCCATCGCGTCCATGTACCACGGCCGCTCGGCGATGGCGGTGACGGCCAGGGTACTGGCGTCGATCAATACCGGCGTCAGCAGGTGCGAGGTCAGGTGCGTGCTGCCCTTCATGAACACCGCGTAATGGTGCTCGCTGGAAAAGCGCGTGCCGGGGAAGGCGATAAAGTCCGGCTGCATACCCGGCGCGGCCTTGGCGGCGATGGTCAGCAGGTCGGTGGCCGGGGCGCGTTGGGTCAGCGGCGGCGCGTTTTTGTACGGCTCAATCATCGCGCTGAGGCTGTCGGTGCGCCAGGCGGCGATGATCAGGTCGGCGCAGGCGCTGATCACGCCGGTCACGCCCACCACCAGCGCCCAGGTCAACGTGACCACGCCGATCAGGTTATGCAGGTCGAGCCAGCGCAGGCGGGTGGACTTGTTTTGGCGCACGGTGGCGAACTTCAAGCGGCGCATAAAGGGCAGGTACAGCACCGTGCCCGAGACAATCGCCACAACAAACAAAATACCCATGAACGCCAACAGCAACTTGCCCGGCAGGCCGGCGAACATGTCGACGTGCAGGCGCAGCAGGAACAGCGTGAAGCCGCCATTGGCCGACGGCATCTCCACCGCTTCACCGCTGCGCGCATCCAGCATGAACGTGTGCGATGCGTTGGGCTCCGTGCCAGCGGTGGCGGCCATGATCGCGATCACGCCGTTCTTGTCGTCCTCGTCCCAGGCCAGGTACTGCAGCGCCTCACCGGGGCGATGGGCCGAGGCTTTGGCCACCAACTGCTCAAGGTTCAGCTGCGGGGTGTCGGCGGGCATCTGCGCCAGTTCAGGCTCGTTGCCCAGCAGGTGATCAATCTCGTGGTGAAACACCAACGGCAGGCCGGTCAGGGCGAGCAGCAGCAGGAACACCGTGCAGATCAGGCTGGTCCAGGTGTGGATGAAGGACCAGCGGCGGATGGTTTTGCTTTTCATTTTCTAGCCTTCAGACACACCAAAGCCGCCCCGGGGGACGGCCTGGTTATTAACTCAGCCGATTACCATTGGTACGTAGCGCTGGCGACCACGCTACGTTGATCGCCGAAGTAGCAGTAGGAACCGTCGCAGGTGGAAATGTAGTCCTTGTTGAACAGGTTGGTGGCGTTGACCTTCACCGAAGCACCTTTCAGGCTGTTGTCCAAGCGGCCGAGGTCATAGTGCACTGCACCGTCGAATACTGTGTAAGCGTTAGCCTTACCGGTCCATGTGTTGGCTTGGTCGCCATACGTGTTGCCGGTGTGGCGGGCGCCAAAGCCAATGCCGAAACCGTCGAGTACACCGGCGTGCCAGGTGTAGTCGGTCCACAGTGAAGCCTGCTGCGCGGGCATCAGTTGCAGACGATTGCCTTTGTATTGGCCTTTTTGAACCTCGGACTTGGCCAGGGTGTAAGCGGCGATGACCTTAAGGTTCTCGGTTACGTCAGACACGGCTTCCAGCTCCAGGCCCTTGACCTTCACTTCGCCGGTCTGGTCGGTAACCGAGACGCCACCCGCCTGGAAGCGGGTGACCTGTACGTTTTTCTGGGTCAGATCGTAAACCGCCGCAGTCAGCAGCGTGTTGGAGCCGGGCGGCTGGTATTTGATCCCCAGTTCCCATTGCTTGCCTTCTGTGGGTTTGTACGATTCGGTCGGCGAGACACTGGCGTTACTCGCGGGCTGGAAAGATTCTGCATAGGAAAGGTACGGCACGAACCCTGAGTCGAACACATAGCTCAGCGCCGCGTTACCACTGAAGTTTTTGCTACGGTCGGTGTTGGTCGCGTCGTTCTTGTTGAAGTAAGTGGTGCCCTGATGCACCCAGTCTTCACGGCCGCCGAGGGTCAGGCGCCACTTGTCCAAAGCCATCTGGTCTTGGGCGTAAAGACCGGTCTGGATGGTTTTCTGGTTGTAGTCGTAGAACGCCGTGGAGCGTGCCGGGCGTACGGTAGGCTGGGTGTTGACTGGGTTGAAAATGTTGATAGTCCCGGCGCCACCGAAGATCGATAGATAAGAGGTGTCGGTACGCTGATGGTCCAGGCCGAGCAGCAGGGTGTGGGTGACGTCGCCGGTAGTAAAGTCAGCCTGAAAGTTGTTGTCGACCGCGAACTGGCCGATGCTCTCGTCCACATTAGTCGACGATCGGCTGATATTACCGGCAGCATCAGCCGGGGAAAAGGCATAGGAACCCACGGTCAGTTGCTGGAAAGCCAACTCCGACTTGGTGTACCGCAGGTTCTGCTTGAACTGCCAGGTATCGTTGAAGCGATGCTCAAACGCATAGCCGAGTGCGTAGTAGGTACGGTCGTAAAACTCGTAGTCCGGGTCGCCGAGGTTTTTGTGATGAGAAACCTCACCCAAAGGCGAGTTTATCTTGGTGCCCTGAATCGGCAAAAACTGGCTGGTGGTGCCGGTGTCGTCGCGGGTGAACTGCGAAAGCAGCGTCAGTTTGGTGTCGGTGTCGATATTCCACGTCAGGCTGGGCGCGATGTTGTAGCGCTTGTTGTCGATATGGTCGACCTGGGTGTCGGCGTCCCTTACGACGCCGCTGACGCCATACAGGAACTGGCCTTCGTCATCGATCTTGCCGGTACTGGCGAAGTTGATCTGGCGATAATTGTCACTGCCGTACTGCACTTGAATGGCATTGCTCGCTTCGGCGCTTGGACGGCGGCTGACCATGTCCAGCAAACCGCCCGGTGGCGTCTGGCCGTAGACCGAGGAGGCCGGGCCACGCAGCAAGGCGAGACGGTCGAGGTTCCAGGTTTCGGCTTTCGGGTTGGCATACACGCCGCGCGGCAGTGGCAGGCCGTCGAGAAAATGAGTGGGCTCGAAACCACGCACGCGCATCCAGTCGTAGCGCGTGTCGCTGCCGTAGCTCGCGGACACAATGCCAGGCATGTATTTGACCGCGTCATCCAGGTTCTGGACGTTGCGGTCCTGCATCTGCTCGCGGGTAGCGATGGAGATCGAGCGGGGCGCTTCGACCAATGCGGTATCGGTCTTGGTGCCAGCGGCCGTGCGTGTTGCCACGTAACCGTCCACCGGGCCCCAGGCACTTTCATTATCGCCTTGGCCGGTGATATTGGTTTGCGGTAACGCCACGACGCCCTCAGGAATCGGTACCAGCGTAAAAGCCCCCGCGCTGCTCTGCTCCAGCTGCAACCCCGTCCCACGCAACGCCTCACGCAGCGCGCCTTGAGCATCGAACTGGCCGTTGACCGGGGCCGAGGTTTTGCCCGCCGCCAGCGCAGGGTTCAGGGTCAGCGCCATGCCCGCTTGGCTGGCGATCTGGTTCAGGGTGGTGGCAAGCGGCGCGGCCGGCAAGTTGTAGGCGTGCACGCTGGCGGCCTGTTCGGCAGCCATCAACAAAGGGCTGGTCAGCGGTGCGCTGAGGGCAATCGCCATGGCTAACAGGCTGGGGCGCAACAAGGTGTCTAGCGTGCGGGACATAGGGGGTTCCTGAATGGAAGTAATTCGCAATTGCCTATGTGCCGAGCGAGATTCAGAAAGTGATAGGGCTGGGTGAAAATATTTTTGCGTTGGGCATTTGAGGTGTGTTTGAGGGCCTCATCGCGAGCCCAGGCACCGCATGACCTAAGGTTTACCGGTAACGGTCACCCACCACGGCGTGTGCTGCTCGATCTGCACCGGCAGCGTCGGCAGCAGCGCGTTAAGCGCCAAGGTGGTGTCGTGCAGCGGGAAGCTGCCGGTGATGCGCAAGTCGGCCACGGTTTTATCCACCCCCAGGTAGCCGCTGCGGTAGCGGCTGAGCTCTTCGACCACATCGCCCAGGCGGGCGTTGTCGACCACCAGCATGCCGCGCGTCCAGGCGTCGGCGGCGGGGGTGACGGCCAGCGCCGGGCCGAGGCCGTCGCTGCGCATCAACACTTGCTGGCCTTGCTTGAAAACCTGCTCCTGGTGAAACGCCTCCGGCTGCGCGGCCACGGCAGACTGCAGCACGCTCAAGCGGGTGGCAGCGTCTTCGCGCTTGACGATAAACCGTGTGCCCAGCGCTCGCAGGCGGCCATCGCGGGTTTGCACATAAAACGGGCGCGCGTCGTTGTGGCCGGTTTCGATGAGGATTTCGCCTTCCTGCAACACGATCAGTCGACGTTTTTCATCAAAACGCACGTCGATGGCGCTGTGCGTGTTGAGGTTGATCAGCGTGCCGTCGGCCAGTTTCAGCGTGCGCTGTTCGCCGGTGGCGGTGCGTTGGTCGGCCAGCCAATAGTGGACCGGCACGTAACGCTCACCGGCAAACAACGCCAAGCCGCAGACCAGCGCGATACTCGCCAGGCCACTGCCGAGCTTGCGCACGCGCTGGCGAATGCTTTGGCGCGACTGCAATAACGCAGCGCGCGCGGGGCCTGAGGCCACGCTGAAACGCTGGTCGAGCATGCCCAACTGGCGCCAGGCGCGCGCATGCTCTTCATCGTTGGCCAGCCATTTAGTGAACTCTTCTTGCTCAACGGCACTGCCGTCGCCCGAGTCGAGCGACAGTTGCCAGGCAATCGCGGCATCCAGTACGCGGGCCGAGACCGGTTTGGAACTGATCACGCTCACAGCGGCTCGCCATACAGGGCGATGTAGCACTGGCGAATGCCTTGGGCCAGGTACTGGCGCACACGCGGCACTGACACGCCGAGGCGCTGCGCGATTTGCGCGTGGCCAAGGCCGTCGAGACGGCTATAGAGGAAGGCGGCGCGGGCTTTGCTCGACAGTGTGCCGAGCAGGCGGTCGATGGCCTTGAGGTCTTCGAGGATCAGTTGCTGTTGTTCGGGCGAGGGCTGTTCGCTTTCGGGGACGCGCATCAGTTCGCTGAGGTAAGCCTGTTCCAGGGCCGCGCGCCGGAAATAGTCGAACAGCAACCCTTTGGCGATGGCCACCAGAAAGGCCCGCGGCTCGCGCGGTTCGCGCAACTCATCGCGGCCCAGCAGGCGCATGAACGTGTCTTGGCTCAGGTCTTCGGCACGGCTCGGGCAGGCCACGTTGCGCCGCAGCCAGGCCAGCAGCCAGCCACGATGGTCGCGATACAACGCGCCAACAAGCACACTGTGTGGGGTCTGGACCGACGACAAGGCATCACCGAATAAACTAACGAGAATTATTCGCGATTGTGTCAGAGGCGTGCTGTGGGCGCAATTGGCGTCTGTCGGGTGGGAGGCCCGTGGCCACTATCTATCGTGCCAAGCCCGCTTTAGAACGAGGGTGATTGGTTACGGCGTTTGCGTTGGTTCAGGCGCGCTTGCAGCGCTTGCGGGCTGTCGATGGCTAGCTGGCGTGCACGGCTGAGCAAGATCAGCATCAGCTCCGCCGTGGCCAGTGCATCGGCGCTGGCGTGATGGCGTTCGCCCACCTGCAGCTTGAAGTGGTTGATCCAGTCGTCGAGCCCGGCTTCACGAATGTTCGCGTCGGGGCATAGCAGCGGGGCGATCTCGGCCACGTCGAGAAACGCGTGAGCCAGGCGATAACCCAAGCTGTCTTTGAGCGCCCGGCACAGCATGTGTTGGTCGAACGGCGCATGAAACGCGAGCAATGGGCTGTCACCCACAAACGCCATGAAATCCAGGAGTGCCTCGACCGGGTCGCTGCCGGCGGCGATGGCGCTGGGGCCGAGGCCGTGGATCAACACGCTGGGGCTGAGTTTTGTTTCGGCGCGTTGCAAGGTGCGCTCAAACATCTGCGAGAAATCCACCGCGCCGTCCTCAATCACCACTGCGCCGATCGACAGCACCTGGTCACGGTTGAGGTTCAGGCCGCTGGTTTCCAGGTCCACCACAACCCAGCGTTGGCTGCGCAGGGCCACATCACTGAGCATCGCAGGCTTGGGCAATTGCTCCAGGCGCCGCTGTTGTGCGGCGTTGAGCCCGGGTTTTTTGATGCGCAGCCAACCGAACACGCTCACAGCCGATACCGCAAGGTCAGGCTGCTTTGCAGGCGTTGCGCCTGGCGCAGCGATTCCCGCAGGATGCGCCGGTCCAGATGGTTGAGGCTATCGGGGTCGACTCGGTTGGAATACGGCTGGTTTTCACGGGTCTGCAACTGGTGCTGCTGCATACGGGTTTGCTGGATAAAGTGGTAGGCCTCTTCATACGCAGCGCCGTCCAGCGGCTCAATCACGTCCTTGAGCACCAACTGGCGCAGGCGCTCCAGCGTGTTGTTGGCGTGCACGCCATTGGCCAGTGCCAACAGGCGCGCGCCGTCGACAAACGGCGTGAGCCCCTGCACCTTGAGGTCGAGTGTGGCCTTTTCGCCGCCCTGACGTGTCAACACAAAGTCGCGAAAACGCCCGACCGGCGGGCGCTGGCGCAAGGCGTTTTCAGCCAGCATGCGTTGGAACAACGCGTTATCTGCCACCTGATCCAGAATGCCCTGGCGCAGTTGCTCGCAGCCCTGTTCGTCGCCCCACACCACGCGCAAATCGAAATAAATGCTCGACCCCAGCAGGTTCTCCGGTGTTGCCTCACGGATAAACGCCGCGAAGCGCCGCGCCCATTCGGCCCGCGACAGGCACAGCTCGGGGTTGCCGGCCATGATATTGCCCTTGCACAAGCTGAAGCCGCACAACGCCAGGCTCTGGTTGACCTGTTGCGCGAGGGGCAACAGGCGGCCACGAATCTCTGCGGCTTCGGCGGCGTCTTTGGCGTCGAAAAGGATGCCGTTGTCCTGGTCGGTAAACAGCGTTTGCTCGCGGCGCCCTTCACTGCCGAAACACAGCCAGCTGAACGGCACGCCGGGGTCGCCCTTGTCGGCCAGGGTCAGCTCGATCACCCGGCACACGGTGTGATCGTTGAGCAGCGTAATAATGTGAGTGATCTGGGTGGATGACGCGCCATGCGCCAGCATGCGTTCAACCAATTGGCCGATCTCACCGCGAATCGCCACCAGGTTTTCCACGCGTGGCGCGTTGCGGATAGTGCGGGCCAGGTGCACCAAGTCAATGCGTTGCAGCGAAAACAGGTCGCGCTCCGACACCACGCCGCACAGGCGTTGGTCTTTGACCAGGCACACATGCGCGATATGCCGCTCGGTCATGGCGATGGCGGCATCAAACGCGCTGTGGTCCGGCGTCAGGAAGAACGGGGCTTTAATCATGTGAAGTTCGATGGCCTGATTAAAATCACCGGTGCCATCGGCCACCACTTGGCGCAGGTCGCGCAGGGTGAAAATTCCCAGCGGCGCCTTGTGTTCGTCGACGATCACGATGCTGCCCACTTGCTGCTCGTGCATTAACGTCACCGCCTCGCGCAACGCTGTGTTCGGGCCGCAAGTAACCGGGTGGCGCATGGCCAATTCGCCAAGGCGGGTGTTCAACGAGTACTGGGTGCCGAGGGTTTCCACGGCCTTTTGCTGCACTTGGTGGTTAACCTGATCCAACAGGCTGCTCACGCCACGCAGGGCGAAATCGCGAAACGGGCTGGAAAGCGCGAACAATTTGATAAACGCAGGCTTATTCAGTTGCAGGCAAAACGTGTCTTCGGCGGCCTTGTGCTCGGTGCGTGTTGCGCGTTCGCCCAGCAGCGCAGCCAGCGGGAAGCACTCGCCGGTGGTGATTTCGAAGGTGGTTTCGGCTGCTTGTTGATTTAACTGCGGCCGTTCGCCGACCACTCGGCCCTGCTTGACAATATAGAAGTGTTCCACCGGGCCGCCCGACGGCTTGAGGATGCTGTCGCCAGGGCCGTAGAAGCGCAATTGGCACTGTTCAACCAGAAACGCCAGGTGTGCGTTTTCCATTTGGTTGAAGGGCGGGAAGCGTTGCAGAAATTGCAGGGTGCCGTGGATGTTCTGCAACACGGCAGTTTTCCCCGCCTGCGTGAAAGCATCAGCTTTACTCATAACAGTGACCGCGTTTTTTTTGTCGTTATCGTCCTGCATGGTCGACTTCTGCGCAGCGGGTGCCCATTGGACGTAAGTCTAGGTCGACAAAAGTCGCACCAAACTAGGGAAAAACCTTACATGACTATCGTCCAAACCCCGTAAAACGCCCACTAGGCAAACTTTCCGACGAAGTGCACATTGAACGCACTTCTGCAGATGTCTGACGAGTGTGCTGGGAGATTGATGAAAACTGCTGAGAAATGTATGTCCGACCACGATATTTTGAGCGATGCCGAGCGTGAGGCGTTGAACGCTGTGATGCTGGAGCCCGATTTACCGCCACAACGGGTGTTGATTGTCGACGATGACAAGGACGCGCGCGAATTACTGGCGGAGATCCTGGGCCTGGACGGCATTCGCTGCATGACCGCCGAAAGTGGCGAGGCAGCGTTGGACTTACTGAACGCCAGCAGCTCCATTGGGCTGTTGATTACCGACTTGCGAATGGCGCCGAGCAGCGGTTTGGAATTGATTCGTCAGGTGCGCAGCTCTACCCGCGCGGCGCTGCCGATTATCATTATGTCGGGTGATGCCGAAGCGCCGGATGTGATTGATGCGATGCATTTGAGCGTGGTGGACTTTTTGCTCAAGCCGATTGATAGCGTGAAATTGGCGAAAATGGTCAAGCGCGAGTTGGGGATGGCTTCGTGATGGTTGATGGTTGAAGGTTGATGGTTGTGGCGAATGTCAGGGCCTCATCGCGAGCAAGCCCGCTCCCACCTGTTTGACCGTGTAGGTTGCTTGTTAAAAAGCCCTGATCTTTCGATCAGGGCTTTTTTATTTACAGGCCGTTTTTAGCTTTGAACTCCCGACGCCTGCGGTGCAACACCGGCTCGGTGTAGCCGTTGGGTTGCCTGGTGCCTTCAATCACCAACTCCAGCGCGGCTTGAAACGCGATGTTGCTGTCGAAATCCGGCGCCAGTGGGCGGTACAGCGCATCCCCGGCATTTTGGCGGTCTACCACCGGCGCCATGCGCTTGAAGCTTTCCAGCACTTGGGCCTGGTTGACGATGCCGTGGCGCAACCAGTTGGCGATGTGCTGGCTGGAGATGCGCAGGGTGGCGCGGTCTTCCATCAGGCCGACGTCATTGATGTCCGGCACTTTCGAACAGCCGACGCCTTGGTCAATCCAGCGCACCACATAACCGAGAATGCCCTGAGCGTTGTTGTCCAGCTCGTTGCGGATTTCTTCGTCGGACCAATCGGTGTTGCTGGCCAGCGGAATGCTCAGGATGTCGTCTACCGAGGCGCGCTCACGCTTGGCCAATTCGGCCTGACGCGCGAACACATCAACCTTGTGATAATGCAGCGCGTGCAGTACCGCCGCCGTCGGCGAGGGCACCCACGCGGTGTTGGCACCCGCCAATGGGTGAGCGATTTTCTGTTCAAGCATCGCGGCCATCAGGTCGGGCATTGCCCACATGCCTTTGCCAATTTGCGCACGACCTTGCAGGCCCGTGCTCAAGCCGATATCGACGTTCCAGTTTTCGTAGGCGCCGATCCATTTCTCGGCCTTCATGGCTGCTTTGCGCACCATCGCGCCCGCTTCCATGGAGGTGTGGATTTCATCGCCGGTACGGTCGAGGAAGCCAGTGTTGATAAACACCACGCGCTCGCTGGCCGCTTGGATGCAGGCCTTGAGGTTGACCGTGGTGCGGCGCTCCTCATCCATGATGCCGACCTTAAGGGTGTTGCGCGGCAGGTTAAGCACGTCTTCGATGCGGCCGAACAGCTCGTTGGTAAACGCCGCTTCTTGCGGGCCATGCATCTTCGGCTTAACGATGTACACCGAGCCAGTGCGGCTGTTTTTGCGGGTGCTGTTACTGCTGAGGCTGTGAATCGCCGCGAGGCTGGTGAGCAAGCCGTCGAGAATGCCTTCGGGCACTTCGTTGCCGTGTTGGTCGAGGATCGCGTCGATGGTCATCAGGTGGCCGACGTTGCGCACAAACAGCAGCGAACGGCCATGCAGCGTCACACCCTGGCCATCCACGCCGGTATACACGCGGTCGGCGTTCATGGTGCGGGTGAAGGTTTTGCCGCCCTTGGCCACCTCTTCGGCGAGGTCGCCTTTCATCAGGCCGAGCCAGTTGCGGTAGATCACCACTTTGTCATCGGCATCGACGGCGGCAACCGAGTCTTCGCAGTCCATGATGGTGGTCAGTGCGGCTTCCATCAGCACATCTTTGACGCCGGCGGCGTCGGTCTGGCCGACCGCCGTGCTGGCGTCGATTTGTATTTCAAAATGCAGGCCGTGGTTTTTCAGGAGTATCGCGATCGGTTGCGCGGTGTCGCCTTGAAAACCGATCAACTGTGCATCATCGCGCAGGCCGCTGTTGCTGCCGCCTTTGAGGCTGACGATCAGCTTGCCATCAACGATCTTGTAGCCGGTGGAGTCGACATGGCTGCCGGCGCTGAGCGGCGCGGCTTGGTCGAGGAAGGCGCGGGCGAAGGCGATCACCTTGTCGCCGCGGACTTTGTTGTAGCCCTGGCCTTTTTCGGCGCCGCCGGCTTCGCTGATGGCGTCTGTGCCATACAGCGCGTCATACAGCGAGCCCCAGCGCGCGTTGGACGCGTTGAGCGCGAAACGCGCGTTCATCACCGGCACGACCAGTTGCGGGCCTGCCATGCGCGCGATTTCGTCATCGACGTTTTGCGTTGAGGCCTGGAAGTCTGCGGCTTCCGGCAGCAGGTAGCCAATCTCTTGCAGGAAGGCTTTGTAGGCCACCGGGTCGTGGGCCTGGCCTGCGTGTGCCTGGTGCCAGGTGTCGATGCGTGCCTGGAAATCATCGCGTTTGGCGAGTAAGGCTTTGTTCTTCGGTGCCAGGTCGTGAATGACCTTGTCGGCGCCGGCCCAGAACTGGTCGGCAGTGATGCCGGTGCCGGGAATGGCTTCGTGGTTGACGAAGTCGAACAGCACCTTGGCGACCTGCAGGCCACCGACTTGAACGTGTTCAGTCATTGCTTCCCTCACTCTGCGGAGCTGATGCGCTTTTCAGATTTTCATTATGTAGTGCACGGTTGGGCATACTACATGATGGCTTGCGGTTGTGAAAATTAGACTAAATACGTCGTTTAGCGACCCATTTTGGCCGTGCGGTCACACTGCGGCATCGGATGTTCTCAAGAAACTATTGGATTGTTCCAGATAAATATAAAAATGGTACACGATTTGTTTTCGTGTACGCATGCGTCCACCTTGTAAGGGCTAGCATGCCTCGTGAAAAACCCTAGCGCACCAGAGGACTTCGCCATGGACCATCTTGTACTGACTATTATCGCCGCCGACAAACCCGGTTTGGTTGAACGTATCGCGCACAACATCGCTGCCCACGGTGGCAACTGGCTGGAAAGCCGCATGGCGCACATGGCCGGGCAGTTCGCCGGTATTTTGCGCGTCAGCGTGCCTGCCCAAAGCCGTCAGGACCTGGTGAATGCGCTGGAGGACTTATCCACACAAGGCATTCGCGTGTTGGTGGGCGAGGGCAGTGCGGGGCAGGCATCGGCGTCGAAGGCGATTTTGATGACACTGGTGGGCAACGACCGGTCGGGGATTGTGCGCGAGATCACCGCGCTATTGAGCCAGCAGGGCGTCAACCTGGAGCGCTTGAGCACGGATGTACGCCCCGCACCGATGAGCGGTGACCCGCTGTTTAATGCCGAGGCATTGTTGCGAGTGCCGTCAACGTTGTCGTTAGAGGCGTTGCAGACGTCGTTGGAAACCCTGGCGGATGATTTGATGGTGGAGCTGCGCAACGAGGAATAATCATCCACAGGGTTATGCATGGAAATCTTGCATGGGCCTGTGGATAACCTTGGGGTGAATGCCTGCAAGCCACACCGGCTTTGGCTTGCAAGAGGTTGTACGTTATTTGATCAGCGTTTGCGCACGGTCAGCCAGGCGTCCACGCTGTACACCACCAGCCCGGCCCAGATAAACGCGAACGCGATCAGCGTGCTCGGCGCGAGCTGTTCACCGAACAGCAGCACCGCTTCCAACAGCACCAGCGTGGGCGCTACGTACTGCAAAAAGCCCAATGCGGTGTAGGGCAAATGCCGTGCGGCGGCGTTGAAGCACACCAATGGCACCAACGTGATTGGGCCAGCGGCCACCAGCCACCAGGCTTCGGAGGTACTCCAGAAGGCCAGTTGCGCAGTGTGCGCCGACGGGTTGAACAGCAACCATGCGACGGCAATCGGCACCAGCATCCAGGTTTCCACCACCAGCCCCGGCAACGCCTTGACCGGCGCCTGCTTGCGGATCAAACCGTAGAAGCCAAACGTCAGCGCCAGCACCAGCGACACCCACGGCAAGCTACCGACTTGCCACACTTGTTGCGCCACGCCCAGCGCTGCCAGCCCCACGGCTACCCACTGCAAACGACGCAGGCGTTCGCCCAGAATCAGCATGCCCAGCAGCACGTTGACCAAGGGGTTGATGTAGTAACCGAGGCTCGCCTCCAGCATGCGCCCGCTGTTGACCGACCACACATAGGTCAGCCAGTTGCCCGCAATCAATGAGCCACTGAGTGCCAGAATCGCCAGGCGCTTGGGGTTGTCGCGCAGTTCACGCAACCAGCCGGGGTGTTTCCACACCATCAACAGCAAACCGCCGAACAGCGCGGACCACAACACGCGGTGCACGATGATTTCGGCGGCAGGCACGCTGGCGATGGCTTTGAAGTAGAGCGGGAACAGGCCCCAGCAGATATAGGCGCTGAGGCCCAGAATGTACCCCTTGCGGGGGTTGGCGGCGTGCATTGCAGAATCCTTGCTCGGGCAGCTGACAAAGCGCAATTGTAAGGATTTTTGTCAGCCGATGGGATCTGCTTTGCCTGATGTGAGAGGGAGCACGCTCTCTCCCACATGCGCAATGGTCAGAACAGCTTGAGCGGTTCTTCGTTAAGTGCCGACAGTTGCTCACGCAACGCCAATACCTGATCGCCCCAGTAGCGCTCGCTGCCAAACCACGGAAAGCTGTGCGGGAACGCCGGGTCATCCCAACGCCGCGCGAGCCAGGCGCTGTAATGCATCAGGCGCAAGGCGCGCAGGGGTTCGATCAACGCCAGTTCGCGTGGGTCGAAGTCGTGGAATTCCTGGTAACCGTCCATCAACTCCGACAGTTGGCCGAGGCATTCCTGGCGGTCGCCCGCGAGCATCATCCACAAGTCCTGCACGGCCGGGCCCATGCGGCAGTCGTCGAGGTCGACGATATGAAACATTTCATCGCGGCACATCATGTTGCCGGGGTGGCAATCGCCGTGCATGCGGATGTTTTTGTGCGGCGTGGCTTTGTAGACTTCTTCGACGCGCTTGAGCAGGTCGCGGGCCACGGACTCGTAAGCCGGCAGCAGGCTTTTGGGAATGAAGTTACCTTCCAGCAAGGTGTTGAGGGAGTCGTGACCGAAGTTCTTTACCCCCAACGCTTCGCGGTGTTCGAACGGGCGGGTTGAACCCACCGCGTGCAAACGGCCGAGCAATTGCCCAAGGCGATGCAACTGGTCGAGGTTGCCCGGCTCCGGCGCACGGCCACCGCGGCGCGGGAACAGGGTAAAGCGGAAACCTGCGTGTTCGAACAGGCTTTCGCCGTTGTGGATCATCGGGGCGACCACCGGCACCTCGCATTCGGCCAATTCGAACGTAAAGCGGTGTTCTTCGAGGATCGCTTCGGTGGTCCAGCGCTGGGGCCGGTAGAACTTGGCGATCAGCGGCTCGGAGTCTTCAATACCCACTTGGTAAACACGATTTTCGTAGCTGTTGAGCGCCAGCACGCGAGCATCGCTGAGGAAACCGATACTTTCGACAGCATCGAGTACCAGGTCGGGGGTGAGTGTTTCAAACGGATGGGCCATGCGAACTCCTGCGCGCAGCAGGTCGCCGCGTCCGGCCCGGTATGGTAACGCACCAAGGGCTGGATAGGTGGTGACTGTGCCACCGCCATCGCGAGCAAGCCCGCGCCCACCGTTAAAGCTGTGGGCGCGGGCTTGTGTGGGAGCGGGCTTGCTCGCGATGAGGCCCAATCAGGCGCCGACGATCCCCCCGTCATCCCGCCGAATCGCCATCACCGACGAGCGCGGCTTGCCGTTCGGCAGGTGCTCCGGCCAGGTCGAACCACCGGTTTCGCCGGGATGCTGAATCCCCACAAACAGGGTTTTTTGATCCGGCGAGAAGCTGATGCCGGTGACTTCACACGCCACCGGCCCGACCATAAACCGGCGTATCTCGCCGGTACTCGGGTCAGCGCACAGCATCTGGTTATTGCCCATGCCGGCAAAGTCGCCGGCGTTGCTGTAGTCGCCGTCGGTCAGGATCCACAGGCGCCCGGCCTTGTCGAAACCCAAGCCATCGGGGCTGTTGAACATGTTCTGCGGGTTGATGTTGGACGAGCCACCCTTCGGCGTACCGGCATGCACGCCGGGGTTGCCGGCGACCACAAACAGGTCCCAACTGAAGGTGCTCGCGCCGTGGTTACCCGCATCGGCTTTCCAGCGCAAAATCTGCCCGTAGAGGTTTTTCTCGCGCGGGTTGGGGCCGCCCACCGGCTGGCCGTCTTCGCCGCGCTTGGCGTTGTTGGTCAGGGTGCAATAAACCTGGCCGTCGGTGGGGCTGACCACGATCCATTCCGGGCGGTCCATGCGCGTGGCTTTCACCACGCTGGCGGCCAGGCGCGCGTGGATCAGCACTTCGGCCTGGCTGGCGAAACCGCTGCTGGCGTCGATGCCGTTTTTACCGTGCGTCAGCTCAACCCACTGGCCTTTGCCCTTGGGGTGGTCAGCGTTGCCGTCGCCCGCGTCGAAAATCGCGACGAACAAGGTGCCGTGGTCGAGCAGGTCTTTGTTGGCCTTGGGGTTCTTGTGGTTGATCTTGTCGCGGCTGACGAACTTGTAGATGAACTCACCGCGCTCGTCATCGCCCATGTACACCACGGCGCGACCGTCGCGGGTTTCAGCGAGGGCGGCGTTTTCGTGTTTGAACCGGCCCAGGGCGGTGCGCTTGGCCGGAATGGATTGCGGGTCGAAGGGGTCAATTTCAACCACCCAACCATGACGGTTGAGTTCGTTGGGGTTTTTGGCCATGTCGAAACGCGGGTCGTGCGGGTGCCAATTGATCTCTTTGCTGGCCGCCACTACGCCATAGCGCTTTTGCCCGGCGTCGAAGGTTTGCTGTGGGTTGCTGCTGCCAAAGCAGTCGGTGAAGTTCTCTTCGCAGGTCAGATAAGTGCCCCACGGCGTCTTGCCGTTGGCGCAGTTCTGGAACGTACCGAGAACCTTCTTGCCGGAGGGGTCGGCGCTGGTTTTCAGCCACGCGTGGCCGGCCGCCGGGCCGCTCAGGCGGATCGGCGAATTGCCGTGGATGCGCCGGTTGTAGCGCGAGTCCTGCACAAACTGCCAGGTGTCGCCCTTGCGTCGCACTTCGATCACCGACACACCTTCGGTGGCCAGCGCCTTGCGCACGTCGTCGGCCGATTGCGGCGCGCCGCCGTGCGGGTAGAGGTAGCGGTAGTTGGTGTATTCGTTGTTGATCGCCATCAATGCGCGAGTGTCGTCGCCGGGGAACGCGAACAGGCTCATGCCGTCGTTGTTGTCACCGAATTGCTGCTCTTGGGCGACAGCCGTGCCGTTGCCGGACGGGTCAAACGCCGGCGCATTTTTATGCAGCGGCTGGCCCCAGCTGATCAGCACCGAGGCGCTGTAGCCTGGCGGCAATGTGATGGCGTCGCTGGTGGCGGCGGCGATGCTGGTGAAACCCAGCAGCGGGCTGGCGGTGGCGGCGTTGACGGCCAAGGCGCTGCGGGTCAGCAGGTTGCCGCCCAAAAACATCGCGGCACCGCACAGGGCGCCCGCGCCGATGAAACGGCGGCGGGTGAGGCCGACCATGGTTTCGAGGTCGGTGGCTTGGTTTTCTTCTAATAGGCTCATGCAAGGCTCCCTGCGGTTTTTGCAGACACCTTAAGCAGCGGCCATGACGAAATTGTTGCAGTTTGAAGGCGCGTGCAGCGCGCTCGCCGCTACACCGGCGTGCCGAGCAACACATTGCTGGGCGCAAATTGCACCTGGGTCGGCAGCCCTTCGGCAGCGCCTTGGGCCTTGAGCGCGGCGGGCTGCGCCAGCGCGCACAAAACCTGACCGTTAGGCAGGCTGATGCGCACTTCGCTGGGGCCGTCATCGGCGTCGAGAATCGTCTCGATAACACCGCTCATGCAATTGTGTCCAGGTGTTGCAGCTTGCCCAATGGCAAGCAATTCGAGCCAACCGGCCTTGATCAAGGCGACCACTTCCACACCGGTTTCCAGCTCCAGCCGCTGTGTGCTGTCGTGGGTGATTTGCGCAGTCAGGCTAAGGCCGCCCGACAGTTGCAGCCTGATCACGTCGTTGCGGCCATGGCGCTCGATTGCGCTGACCTGGCCGTGCAATTGGTTGCGCGCGCTGGTGCGCAGCATCAAGCGGCCGAGCAGGTTGAAGTCGCTCGCGTCCTGGTCCGAGCCCAACACTTGCGCCTGCAACAGCTGCAAGCGCTGATACAGGCGCAACACGCGCTCACCTTCGGCGGTCAACTTGGCACCGCCGCCGCCTTTGCCGCCGACACTGCGTTCGACCAGCGGTTTTTGCGCCAAATTGTTCAGTTCATCGATGGCGTCCCATGCCGCCTTGTAACTCAGCCCGGCGCTTTTGGCCGCGCGGGTGATCGAACCCTGCTCGGCGATGTGCGCGAGCAAGGCAATGCGCTGTGGGCGGCGGATGATGTGTTGGCTGAGGGAAGTCGGCAGAGACATGTGGATACGCTTCGATGAGGTCTGTGGACGTTGCAGGCGCGGCACGCGCGAGTCAAGTCATGTGCCCGGTTTGGGCGTGCGCGCCAGGCAATACACGTCGACCTGTTGCGCACCGGCGTCCATCAACAAGCGCGCCAGGCTGTGGGCGGTGGCGCCGGTGGTCAGCACATCGTCCACCAGCGCGAAGTGCAGGCCTTGCGCTTGAGCGCCGGGTGCCAGTGCAAACGCACTCAGCAGGTTGCGGTGACGGCTTTTGGCGTCGAGGGCTTGTTGCGCGATGGTTTCATGCGGGCGTAACAACAGGTGTTCATCGTGCTGAAGGTTGAGGTCTTGGCTGAGCCAGCGCGCGAGCATCAATGCCTGGTTAAAGCCGCGCTCGCGCAGGCGTTTGCGCGCCATCGGCACCGCCAGCAGGCAGTCGGGTCGGGTAAGTTCGGCGTTGTCGAAGCGGTGTTGCAGGTGCTGGCCCAGCGCGCGCGCGAGCAGGCGGCCAAGTGGCCAGCGCGATTGATGCTTGAAGCGGCTGATGAGGGTGTCGACGGGAAAGCTGTAGGTCCAGGGCGCAATCACCTGTTTAAACGCAGGCGGTTTTTTCTGGCATTGGCCACAGATCAAACCGTCCATCGGCAACGGTAAGGCGCACACCTCGCACTGTTCCATCAGCCAGGGCAGCTCGGATTCGCAGACGCTGCACATGCTCTCGGCGGATTCGGTGGATTCATCACAGATTAAACATGTTTGGTTGCTTTTTAACCAGTTGTAAACTTGGTGTTTGTATCCAGGTTGACAGTGCATGCATCTTCCTTAAATATGCCGAGCATCCGTGTCGCGCCTGTGGGTATTGCCCTTCCCACAGCGTTTGCCCAAGCATAATGAAGGAATTGCCCATGAGCGCCAGCACCACTGCCACCCTGCGTCACGATTGGTCCCTTGCCGAAGTCAAAGCGCTGTTTGTGCAGCCTTTCAATGACCTGTTGTTCCAGGCGCAGACCGTGCACCGCGCGCATTTCGACGCTAATCGCGTGCAGGTCTCGACCTTGCTGTCGATCAAAACCGGCGCGTGCCCGGAAGATTGCAAATATTGTCCGCAGTCGGGCCACTACAACACTGGCCTGGAAAAAGAAAAGCTGATGGAAGTGCAGAAGGTCCTCGAAGAGGCGGCCCGCGCCAAGGCCATCGGTTCGACGCGTTTCTGCATGGGCGCGGCGTGGAAACACCCGTCGGCCAAAGACATGCCGTACGTGCTGGAGATGGTCAAAGGCGTGAAAGCCATGGGCCTGGAAACCTGCATGACCCTCGGTCGCCTTGACCAGGACCAGACCGAAGCGCTGGCGCAGGCAGGCCTGGACTACTACAACCACAACCTCGACACGTCGCCGGAATTCTACGGTTCGATCATCACCACGCGCACCTACGGCGAGCGCCTGCAAACGCTGGCCTATGTGCGTGATTCGGGGATGAAGATCTGCTCCGGCGGCATCCTCGGCATGGGCGAGTCGCTCGACGACCGCGCCAACCTGCTGATCCAACTGGCCAACCTGCCGGAGCATCCAGAGTCGGTGCCGATCAACATGCTGGTGAAGGTGGCTGGTACGCCGCTGGAAAACGCCGAAGACATCGACCCGTTCGACTTCATCCGCATGCTCGCGGTGGCGCGCATTCTGATGCCGCAATCACATGTGCGCCTGTCGGCAGGCCGTGAAGCCATGAACGAGCAGATGCAAGCCTTGGCGTTCTTCGCCGGTGCCAACTCGATTTTCTACGGCGACAAACTGCTGACCACGGCCAACCCGCAGGCCGACAAGGACATGCAACTGTTCTCGCGCCTCGGCATCCTGCCGGAAGCCCGCGAAGAACATGCTGATGAAGTGCATCAGGCCGCGATCGAGCAAGCGTTGGTCGAGCAAAAGAGCAGCGAGCAGTTCTATAACGCCGCTGTCTGATCATTCCACTTTGGAACGCAGGCCAACCTGTGGGAGCGGGCTTGCTCGCGAAAGCGCCGGATCAGTCACCTTATGTATTGGCTGACAAAGCGTATTCGCGAGCAAGCCCGCTCCCACAGGGTTGACCGTGTTCAACCTGATCGACCGAGGCCTGCATGTCTTTTGATCTCGCCGCGCGCCTCGCTGCCCGCCGTGCCGAAAACCTTTATCGTCAACGGCCAACACTGCAAAGCCCCCAAGGCCCGCAAGTGGTGGTCGATGGCCAGCCATTGCTGGCGTTCTGCAACAACGACTACCTGGGCTTGGCCAATCATCCACAGGTGATCGAAGCCTGGCGCGCCGGTGCCTCGCGTTGGGGCGTCGGCGGCGGCGCTTCGCATTTGGTGGTTGGCCATTCCACGCCTCATCATCAGTTGGAAGAAGCCCTGGCTGAGTTCACCGGTCGCCCGCGCGCGCTGCTGTTTACCACCGGCTATATGGCCAACCTGGGCGCGGTGACGGCGTTGGTGGGGCAGGGCGATACGGTGCTGGAAGACCGCCTCAACCATGCTTCGTTGCTGGATGCCGGTTTACTCTCCGGCGCGCGTTTCAACCGTTACCTGCACAACGACGCCGCAAGCCTGGCCAAACGCCTGGAGAAAGCCACCGGCAATACACTGGTGGTCACCGACGGCGTGTTCAGCATGGACGGCGACCTCGCCGACTTGCCGGCGCTGGCGCGTGAAGCGCGCGCCAAGGGCGCCTGGTTGATGGTGGACGATGCCCACGGGTTCGGCCCGTTGGGTGCCCACGGCGGCGGTATTGTCGAGCATTTCGGCTTGAGCCAGGAAGACGTGCCGGTGCTGGTCGGCACTTTGGGCAAAGCGTTCGGCACCGCCGGGGCGTTTGTGGCGGGCAGTGAAGAGCTGATCGAAAGCCTGATCCAGTTCGCCCGGCCTTATATCTACACCACCAGCCAACCGCCGGCCCAAGCCTGCGCCACGCTGAAAAGCCTGGCGCTGCTGCGCACCGAGCATTGGCGGCGCGAGCATCTGAATGGCCTGATCCGCCAGTTCCGCCAGGGCGCCGAGCAGATCGGCCTGGCCTTGATGGACAGCTTTACGCCGATTCAGCCGATCAGGGTGGGCGACAGCGCCAAGGCCATGCGCCTGTCGCAGATGCTGCGCGAACGCGGGCTGATGGTCACCGCGATTCGCCCGCCCACCGTGCCTGCCGGCAGCGCGCGTTTGCGCGTCACATTGACGGCGGCGCACAGCGCGGCGCAGGTGCAGCTATTGTTAAACGCGTTGGAGGAGTGTTTCCGCTTGTTAAGCGTCACGGAGCCCGAGCATGCGTGATCAACTGATATTGCTGCCCGGCTGGGGCCTCGGTGTATCGCCGCTGGAGCCTTTGGCCGCCGCCTTGCGCGGGCTCGACGAACACCTGCACGTGCACATCGAACCGCTGCCGCCGCTGGCTTCCAGCGACCTCGATGAATGGCTCGACGAACTCGATGCCACGCTGCCGGACAACGCCTGGCTGGGCGGCTGGTCCTTGGGCGGCATGCTTGCCTCTGAGCTGGCGGCGCGCCGTGGCGAACGCTGCTGCGGCCTGCTGACGCTGGCGAGTAACCCGTGTTTCGTCGCCCACGCAGGCTGGCCCAGCGCGATGCCTGCCGAAACCTTTGATGCGTTCCTCGCCGGTTGCCATGCCGACTCCCACGTCACCCTCAAACGCTTCGGTTTGTTGTGCGCCAAGGGCGCCGAGGACCCACGCGGGCTGTCACGTTTGCTGGTCAGCGGTGCACCGAATGCGCCCTCCAGCGTGTTGATGCCGGGCCTTGAACTGCTCGCTCAGCTCGACACGCGCGAGGCGTTGCTGGCTTATCGTGGCCCGCAACTGCACCTGTTTGCCGGCAGCGATGGGCTGGTGCCGGCCGAGGCCGCGGTTGACCTGCTGACCCTGCTGCCGGATGTCGAAATCGGCCTGATTGAACGGGCGGGTCACGCTTTTCTTCTGGAAGACCCCCACGGTGTCGCGGGGGCCATCCAGGCTTTTTTGCATGAGTGCGTTGATGACTGATTTATCCAATCCGCCCTTGCCGGGCGCCTTGCCGGACAAGCGCCAGGTCGCCGCGTCCTTTTCGCGAGCCGCCGCCAGTTACGACAGCGTGGCCGAGTTGCAGCGCGCGGTGGGCAGCCAATTGTTGGCGCGTTTGCCGGCTGCCGCCGCGCCGCATCGCTGGCTGGACATGGGCTGTGGCACGGGCTTTTTCAGCCGCATGTTGGGCCAGCGCTTACCGGCCAGCGAGGGTATAGCGCTGGACATCGCTGAAGGCATGCTGCAATACGCGCGGCCATTGGGCGGCGCCGAGTATTTCATCGCCGGTGACGCCGAGCGCCTGCCGCTTGCGGGCGATAGTTGCGGGCTGATTTTCTCGAGCCTGGCGGTGCAATGGTGTGCGAATTTCGATGCGGTACTCAGCGAGGCCTGTCGCGTGCTGCAACCCGGTGGCGTGCTGGCGTTCGCGAGCCTGTGCGTGGGCACGCTGGCTGAGTTGCGCGAAAGCTGGCGCGCCGCCGATGGCCTGGTGCACGTCAACCGCTTCCGCACCTTCGAGGCCTATCAACAACTGTGCGCCGCCAGCGGCTTGCGCGTGCTGAGCCTGGAGCGCCAGCCGCATGTGCTGCATTACCCGGACGTGCGCAGCCTCACCCACGAACTCAAAGCCTTGGGCGCACACAACCTCAACCCCGGCCGCCCGGGAGGGTTGACGGGGCGCGCGCGGGTTGTTGCACTGGTAGAGGCTTACGAGCAGTTCCGTCAGGCCCAAGGCCTGCCCGCCACTTATCAAGTGGTGTACGCCGTACTGGAGAAACCTTTATGAGCGCCGCTTATTTCATCACCGGCACCGACACCGATGTTGGCAAAACCACCATCGCCGCCGGCCTGCTGCATGCCGCGCGGCTTGCGGGCAAAAGCACGGCCGCCGGAAAACCGGTGGCCTCGGGCTGCCAGGTGACGCCCAAAGGTTTGCGCAATGCCGACGCCCTCGCGCTGCTGGCGCAGTGTTCGTTGCCGCTGAGCTATGCCGAGGTCAACCCGGTGGCGTTCGAGCCTGCCATCGCGCCTCACTTGGCCGCGCGTGAAGCGGGCGTTGCCTTGACCGTGCAATCGCTGTTGACGCCGATGCAAAAAATCCTCGCGCGCCAAGCCGATTTCACCTTGATCGAAGGCGCGGGCGGCTGGCGTGTGCCGCTGGCCGACCAGGACAATCTGTCGGACTTGGCCATCGCGCTCAAGCTGCCGGTGATCCTGGTGGTGGGCGTGCGCTTGGGCTGCATCAGCCATGCTTTGCTCACCGCCGAAGCGATTGCGCGTGACGGTTTGCCATTGGCAGGTTGGGTGGCGAATATCATCGAGCCCAAGACCTCTCGTCTGGAAGAAAACCTCGCCACCTTGGCCGAGCGCTTGCCTGCACCGTGTTTGGGCCGCGTGCCGAAACTCAAGCACGCCAGTGCCGAGGCGGTGGCCGAGCACCTGGAGTTGGACCTGCTTGACTGATTTTGGCTATCGACAAGGCACTGTGCCATTATTGTTTTTTACGGGCCTTTTGCCGGGATGTCTGCTTCAATTCAGCTTCACGATCCTCTAAAGGCAGGTTTACGCCATGGACATCTCTGGAAGCAGCGCGTTTTATTCGGGCCTGAGCACTATTCAGGCCGGGCAGAACCGTGTCGACCAGGCTGCCGGCAAAATCGCCAGCGCGGCGACGACTCAGCCATCCGCTGCACAAAGCGACCGCTTGCAAGCCAATGACCGCGCCCAGCCGAGCAACTCGGCGAGCAACATGGTTGAAATGGCCCAAGGCAAATTCCAAGTGGAGTTGGGCGCAAAAGTCGCCAAGGCTTCGGACGAAATGCTTGGCACGTTGATCGATACCTACGCCTGAACCGCGCTTTTCAGCTCAAAAGCGCTTTGTGGGAGCGGGCTTGCTCGCGATGCAATCAACCCGGTCTACCGATGTAACGCAGTGCCTGCATCGCGAGCAAGCCCGCTCCCACATTTGATTGGTGGCGCCTTAGCTGGCGTTGGCGTGTTTAGCGCTTTGGCAATCGATCACCATTCCCTTTGCATCTTTGCTGGCTGCGGCAAGCCGCCGCAGGCGTTGCCGTGCGCGTTGCTGACCTGCATCAAGACAAACGGCATCCGAGCGACCCTTGACAAGGGTAGGTCGTAAACGTATGTTTCAAACATCTGTTTGACCGCCATTACACATCCATGCGGTTGTTCATCCCAGCTACATCAGCAGAGGTTTATCGCTATGCCTGACTACAAGGCCCCCTTGCGTGATATTCGCTTCGTTCGTGACGAACTGCTCGGTTATGAAGCCCATTATCAGAGCCTGCCGGCTTGCCAGGACGCTACCCCGGACATGGTTGACGCCATTCTTGAGGAAGGCGCCAAGTTTTGTGAGCAAGTGCTGGCGCCGTTGAACCGCGTGGGTGACATCGAAGGGTGCACGTGGAGCGAGTCAGGCGTTAAAACCCCTACTGGTTTCAAAGAAGCTTACAAACAGTTTGTTGAAGGCGGCTGGCCTAGCCTGGCCCACGACGTGGAGCACGGCGGCCAAGGCCTGCCGGAATCGCTGGGTTTGGCCGTGAGCGAAATGGTCGGTGAAGCCAACTGGTCGTGGGGCATGTACCCAGGCCTGTCGCACGGTGCGATGAACACCATTTCCGAACACGGTACGCCTGAGCAGCAAGACGCCTACCTGACCAAGCTGGTGTCGGGCGAATGGACCGGCACCATGTGCCTGACCGAGCCGCACTGCGGCACCGACCTGGGCATGCTGCGCACCAAGGCTGAGCCGCAGGCCGATGGCAGCTACAAAGTCTCCGGCACCAAGATCTTCATCTCGGCCGGTGAACACGACATGGCCGATAACATCGTCCACATCGTACTGGCGCGCCTGCCGGATGCACCGGCCGGCACCAAAGGCATCTCGCTGTTTATCGTGCCTAAATTCATGCCCAACGCAGACGGTTCGATTGGCGCGCGCAACGCGGTGACCTGTGGTTCCCTGGAACACAAAATGGGCATCCACGGTAACGCCACGTGCGTGATGAACTTTGACGCGGCCACCGGTTTTCTGATCGGCCCGGCGAACAAAGGCCTGAACTGCATGTTCACCTTTATGAACACCGCTCGCCTGGGCACCGCGCTGCAAGGCCTGGCCCACGCCGAGATCGGTTTTCAGGGCGGCCTGAAATACGCTCGCGACCGCCTGCAAATGCGTTCGCTGACTGGCCCCAAAGCGCCGGAAAAAGCGGCTGACCCGATCATCGTGCACCCTGATGTGCGCCGCATGCTGTTGACCATGAAGGCCTTCGCCGAAGGCAACCGTGCGATGGTGTACTTCACCGCCAAGCAAGTCGACATCGTCAAGTACGGCACCGACGACGAAGCCAAAAAACAGGCTGATGGCCTGCTGGCCTTCATGACCCCAATCGCCAAGGCGTTCATGACCGAAGTCGGTTTTGAATCCGCCAACCACGGCGTGCAGGTCTACGGCGGCCACGGCTTCATCGCCGAGTGGGGCATGGAGCAAAACGTTCGCGACAGCCGCATTTCGATGCTGTACGAAGGCACTACCGGCATTCAGGCGCTGGACCTGCTCGGCCGTAAAGTGTTGATGACCCAAGGCGAAGCGCTCAAGGGCTTCACCAAGATCGTGCACAAGTTCTGCCAGGCCAACGAAGGCAACGAAGCCATTACAGAATTCGTTGCACCGCTGGCCGCACTGAACAAAGAGTGGGGCGAGTTGACCATGAAAGTCGGCATGGCCGCGATGAAAGACCGTGAAGAAGTCGGTGCCGCTTCGGTGGACTACCTGATGTATTCCGGCTACGCGTGCCTGGCTTACTTCTGGGCCGACATGGCGCGCCTGGCGGCTGAAAAACTGGCTGCCGGCACCACCGAAGAAGCGTTCTACACCGCCAAGCTGCAGACCGCGCGCTTCTACTTCCAGCGCATCCTGCCGCGTACCCAGACCCACAAGGCCACCATGTTGTCGGGCGCCAATAACCTGATGGACATGAAAGAAGAGAACTTCGGCCTGGCTTACTAAGCCTTTCCGGGTTTACCTAAAGCGCCGCCGCTCCCTGACCGGAGTGGCGGCTTTTTTTGCTTGATAAAAAACCAGCGTGCGGCGCTCAGGGAATGAGGTGCCCTGCCGTTAAAGTGATGGCAATGTGATACATCGCTGCCGGTGTGTGCTTAACTGTCGCCAAGCAGGCACTGTGCCATCACTCTTTTGCGTGTCGGAGCTTTACCTTTGTTGCGCGTGTCCGCTGTGCGTGTCAGTCATTTTATTCCTTCGCTGCTGCTGTTGCTGGCGGGGCTCTCGGCTGCGTACGTTAAAGACCTGAATGTGTTCTTCACCTCGCTGTTCAACGTGCTGCCGACCCTGGTGCTGCTGCTCGGCGGTGCGTACTGCGCGGTGTATCGTCGCCAGCGTGAACTGTTCCTGATGATCACGGTGTATGTCGTTTACTTTCTGTTGGATACCCAGACCGATTACTACCGTGACAATGGCCGTGTGCGCGAAGATGCGGCGGTGGTCTTCCATCTGTGTTGCCTGTTGTTGCCGCTGCTGTTCACTATTTATGCGCTGTGGCAGGAGAAAACCCACCTGTTTCGCGACTTCGTTGCCCGCTGCGCAGTGCTCTTCGCCATCGGTAGCGTGGCCTTGGCGCTTGAGCAAAGTTTCCCGCAGGGTTTGCTGAACTGGCTGGCGGAGATTCGCTGGCCGGCCTTGCATGGCAGTTGGATGAACCTGATCCAGTTGTCGTACCCCATGTTCATGATTGGTTTTGTTGCCCTGGCGGCGCAGTACTGGCGCCAGCCGCGCCCGTTGCATGCGGCGCAACTGGTCGGGCTGTTGGGGTTGTTCTGGATGTTGCCGCAGACGTTCATTCTGCCGTTCACCCTGAACATCATTTGCAGCCAGGTGATGTTGATGATCGCCGCTGGTGTGGCCCATGAAGCCTATCAAATGGCCTTTCGCGATGAGCTGACCGGTTTGCCGGGGCGCCGCGCACTCAATGAGCGCATGCAACGGCTGGGGCGTAATTACGTGCTGGCGATGACCGACGTCGACCACTTCAAGCGCTTTAACGACACGCATGGCCACGACGTGGGCGACCAGGTACTGCGCCTGGTCGCCAGCAAACTGTCCAGGGTCAATGGTGGCGGGCGCGCGTACCGTTATGGCGGTGAAGAGTTTGCCGTGGTGTTTGCCGGCAAAACGCTGGACGAATGCATGCCGCATCTGGACGAGATCCGCGAGGTCATCGCCACGTATGACATCAAGCTGCGCAACCCGGACCGTCCGCATGACGACCTGCAAGGCCGCCAGCGCCGCACGGCCGGCGGCGCATCGAGTGTGTCGGTGACCGTGAGCATCGGCGTGGCCGAGCGCCAGGCCGAGCAGCGCACCCCGGAAGAGGTGCTCAAATCCGCCGACCAGGCGCTCTACGCGGCCAAGGGCGCCGGGCGTAACTGCGTGGTCGCCGCCGGGCAAACCCGTCGTGGCGCGGTGCGCATGGAGAGTGCTGCCGGTTGAGTGATGGTGGTGTATTCAGCGGTTCTACAATGATTGTTTGCGGCGGTGGCCGGCAGTAGCTTGAACCCATCTGCTGCCGGAGACATTGCCATGCCTGACTACAAAGCTCCCTTGCGCGATATGCGCTTTCTGATCGACACCGTGTTCGACTTCCACGGCCACTACGCTGCCTTGGGCGCGACCGACGCCAGCCCGGATATGGTCGGTGCGATCCTCGAAGAAGGCGCCAAATTCTGCGAGAACGTGCTGTCGCCGCTCAATCGCAGCGGCGACGAAGAAGGCTGTCATTTCGAGAACGGCGTGGTTACTACACCCAAAGGCTTCAAGGACGCTTTCGCCCAGTACGTGGAAGGCGGTTGGCACGGCCTGGCCGCAGACCCGGCCTACGGTGGCCAGGGCTTGCCGCACTCGTTGGGCCTGGTGCTGAGCGAAATGATCGGCTCCAGCAACACGTCGTGGGGCATGTACCCTGGGCTGACGCATGGCGCGATGGCAGCGATTCATGCGCACGGCACCGAGGAGCAGAAAGCCACCTACCTGAACAAGCTCACCGCCGGTGAGTGGACCGGCACCATGTGCCTGACCGAAGCGCATTGCGGCACCGACCTGGGCCTGATCAAAACCCGCGCCGTGCCACAGGCGGATGGCAGTTACGCGCTCACCGGCAGCAAAATCTTCATATCAGCCGGCGAGCATGACCTCAGCGCCAACATTATCCATCTGGTGCTGGCCAAGCTGCCGGATGCCCCAGCGGGCACCAAAGGCATCTCGTTGTTTATCGTGCCCAAGTTCCATGCGGATTCGGGCGAGCGCAATGCGGTGCACTGCGGCGCCATCGAGCACAAAATGGGCATCAAGGCCTCGGCGACCTGCGTGCTGAACTTCGACGGCGCCAAGGGCGTGCTGATTGGCGAGGCGAATAAAGGCCTCAATTGCATGTTCACCATGATGAACCACGCGCGCCTGGGCACCGGCATGCAGGGCCTGTGCAATGGCGAGGCGAGTTTTCAGGGCGCGATCAAATACGCCAACGACCGCCTGCAAATGCGTTCACTCAGCGGCGCCAAGGCTCCCGAGAAAGCCGCCGACCCGATTATCGTGCACGCCGACGTGCGCCGTATGTTGCTGACCATGAAAGCCCTCAACGAAGGCAACCGCGCGCTGGCTTATTTCACCGCGCAACTGCTCGACACCGCGCACCTGAGCCAAGACGCCGCTGAGCGCCAGGAAGCCGAAGACTTGTTGGCGTTCCTGACGCCCATCTGCAAAGCGTTTATGACCGATACCGGGCTGGAAGTGACCAACCACGGCATGCAGGTATTCGGTGGCCACGGCTATATTCGTGAATGGGGCATGGAACAACTGGCACGGGATGCGCGGATTGCGCCGATCTATGAAGGCACCAACGGCATTCAGGCGCTCGACCTGCTCGGGCGCAAGGTGCTCGGTAGTCAGGGCAAGCTGCTGCGCGGGTTTACCAAAATCGTGCATAAGTTCTGCGCAGCGAATGCCGGGCACCCGCAGCTCAAGGCGCATGTGGAGCAGCTCAATCAACTGAACCAGCAATGGGGCGAGCTGACGATGAAGGTCGGCATGGCGGCGATGAAAAACCCGGATGAAGTGGGCGCGGCAGCCGTGGATTACTTGATGTACAGCGGTTACATCATTCTGGCCTACCTGTGGCTGCGCATGGCGATCTCGGCTCAGGCTCAGGTTGATGACGCCGCGTTTGCCCAAGCCAAATTGGCGACGTGCGATTTCTACTTCAAGCGCCTGCTACCGCGCACTGCAGCGCACCGAGCCGCCGTGGAGGCGGGCAGCGAGTGCCTGATGAGCCTGCCGGCGGAGGCGTTCGCCCTGTAAGCGTAATTGACTCAAAAGGGTTCACCTGTGACTCCCGGCGTGACTTATAAATACTTGCTGGTCACGAACGGACCCTATGTGTCTGAAAAGTTGTTCGGGTACACTCGGAGCCTGTAAAACCGATCTCACCGAATCACTTTTTACGTTCTCACGAGGTTTGCCATGGCTGATTACAAAGCGCCGCTGCGTGATATGCGCTTCGTCCTCAACGAAGTTTTTGAGGTCGCAAAAACGTGGGCTCAATTGCCGGCATTGGCAGACACCGTGGATGCCGAAACCGTCGAGGCTATCCTCGAAGAAGCCGGCAAAGTCAGCACCAAAACCATTGCGCCGATCAATCGCGGTGGCGATGAACAAGGCTGCCGCTGGGCGGACACGGTTGTCAGCACCCCGGACGGTTATCCACACGCCTACAAAACCTACGCTGAAGGCGGTTGGGTGGGTGTAGGTGGCGACCCGGCGTTCGGTGGCATGGGCATGCCCAAGGCGGTATCGGCGCAAGTCGAAGAGATGATCAACTCGGCGAGCCTGGCGTTCGGCCTGTACCCGATGCTGACGTCCGGCGCTTGTGTGTCGATCAACACTCACGCCAGCGAAGCGCTCAAGGCCACGTATCTGCCGAAAATGTACTCGGGTGAGTGGGCCGGTTCCATGTGCCTGACCGAAGCGCATGCCGGTACGGATTTGGGCATTATCCGCACCAAGGCCGAGCCTCAGGCCGACGGCTCCTACACCCTCAGCGGCAGCAAGATTTTTATCACCGGTGGCGAACACGACCTCACCGAAAACATCATCCACCTGGTGTTGGCCAAGCTGCCGGATGCACCGGCGGGTCCGAAGGGTATCTCGCTGTTTCTGGTGCCCAAGTTCATGGTCAATGCCGACGGTAGCCTGGGCGCGCGCAACGCGGTGACCTGCGGCTCGATCGAACACAAGATGGGCATCCAGGCGTCGGCTACCTGCGTGATGAACTTTGACCAGGCCGTGGGCTATCTGGTGGGCGAGCCGAACCGTGGTCTGGCGGCGATGTTCACCATGATGAACTATGAGCGCCTGGGGGTGGGTATTCAGGGCCTGGCGTCGGGTGAGCGGTCTTATCAAAACGCCATTGAGTACGCCCGTGACCGTCTGCAAAGCCGTTCGCCGACCGGCGCGCAGGCCAAGGACAAAGTCGCCGACCCGATCATCGTGCACCCCGACGTGCGCCGCATGCTGCTGACCATGAAAGCTGCGAACGAAGGTGGCCGTGCGTTCTCCACTTACGTGGCAACCCAGTTGGACATCGCCAAGTTCAGCGAAGATCCCCGCGCGCGCGAGCGTGCAGACAGCCTGGTGGCGTTGCTGACCCCGGTGGCCAAGGCGTTTCTCAGCGACCTCGGCCTTGAAACCACGGTGCTCGGCCAGCAGGTGTTTGGCGGCCACGGCTACATTCGCGAGTGGGGCCAGGAGCAGTTGGTGCGTGACGTGCGCATCACGCAGATCTACGAAGGCACCAACGGCATTCAGGCGCTGGACTTGGTAGGGCGCAAGATCGTCGGCAGCGACGGCGCGTTCTACACCTTGTTCGCCGAGGAGATCCGCCAGTTCATCGCCACGGCAGGCGCCGAGCTGGGCGAATTTACCCGCCCGCTCAGCGCAGCCGTGACCCACCTGGATGAATTGACGGCGTGGGTGCTGGACCGCGCCAAAACCAACCCGAATGAAATCGGCGCGGCGTCGGTGGAGTACCTGCATGCCTTCGGCTACGTGGCTTATGCCTATATGTGGGCGCGCATGGCCAAGGCGGCGTTTGGCAAAGAGGCTGAGGAAGACTTCTATGCCAGCAAGCTGGGCACTGCACGTTTCTACTTTGCCCGCTTGCTGCCGCGTATTCACTCGCTGAGCGCTTCGGTAAAAGCCGGCAGCGAATCGCTGTTCCTGATGGATGAGGCGCTGTTTTAAGGGCGAAAAGAGCGTGTAAGCATTCTCTTACACGACGTGCTGCTATTCGTCCTCTATCGCCAAATTGGATCCACGGATAATCTACTTCACATGGACGTAGCGCAGGAAGCGCAAAGAAACAACACGGACACGTAGGATTCTGCCAGGACGGCGGAGTGAAATGGATGTCAGGGAAACAGTCTGCAAAACCCCGCTTCGGCGGGGTTTTCTTTTGCCCGCGAAAAAGTCAGGCCTGCGCCTGCGGGGCATTCATCACGTCCTCGAGCAAGGTGCGCAGCAACGCCATCGTCGCTTGCTGGCGCTGCACATCGCGGCACACCAAGCCCACTTTCAGCGGCACTCTCGGTTCACTCAAGGGTTTCCACAGCAGCAACTGACTATTGTGTTCGTCCTGGGAGCGCCCAGGCAGCACCGTCGCCAATTGGGTGTGCGGCAAACTGTCGAGAATCCCCGCCATCGTATTCAGCTCGGCCTGCACTTGCGGGCGCCGCCCCAGATTAGCCAACTGGCCCTGCCAGATCTGCCGTATTTGAAACTCCTCCCCCAACAGCAACATCGGCAACTCGGCTGCCTGTTTCAGCGAGACCTTCTTGAATTCACGCAAAGGATGGTCGTCCGGGATCACCACCTTTAACTCATCTTCATACAACAGCACGCCGTGTAACCCCGGCTGGCGTGGCGGCAGGTAACTGATACCAATATCCAGCGAGCCGTTGAGCAGCCGGCGTTCGATTTCAAGCCCGGTCAGTTCGTAGATCTGCACCACCAAATGTGGCTGCGCTTTGCGCACGCGTTCGAGCATTTGCGGAACCAGGCTGGTGTGCACGGTTTGCAGCACGCCAATGGCCAGCGTGCGCATCGCCTGGCCCTTGAAGTTGCGCAAGGCTTCGATGGCGTGTTGCATGCCATCAATCAACGGCAAGGCGTGGTTGTACAAGGTGTGCGCGGCCAATGTGGGCAACAGGCGCTTGCTGCTGCGCTCGAACAGGCTCACGTCCAGGTTCTGTTCGAGTTGGCGAATCTGTTGCGACAGCGCCGGTTGGGAGATCGACAGGCGCTCGGCTGCGCGGCCTACGTGGCCTTCTTCATAGACCGCGACGAAATAACGCAGTTGTTTGAAATCCATAAGGTTTGCTTATCGAAATAGCTCGAAAATCGAAATGGCTGATGGGGTCTGAGACGCCTAGTCTAGCGCCTATTCGCAGGGATTACAGGGCCGGATCGGGCAATGAACAGCGTGTGTGTTGAAGGTGTTTACATAGGCAAGGCAACAAACATCAATGCAGTGTTTGCAGGGAGCACAGACCAAGGTCCGGTTGCCATTGGGAGGCACCTGTGAATCTGTTCCGTCGCCCTGTGCCAAGCCTGGACGATTTGCTGCTGAATGCGCGACACAAGGATGTGCCCGGCGAATCGCTGATGCGCACCGTAGCCAGGCCGCCGCAGGTCTTTGTGCGCGGCCAAGGCGCGTGGCTTTGGGACAGTGATGGCCGTGCCTACCTGGATTTCAGCCAGGGCAACGCCGCCAACAGCCTCGGTCACAGCCCGCAGGTGTTGATCAAAGCTCTGGCCGATCAGACCCACGCCTTGATAAACCCCGGAAACGGCCTGCACAACGGCGCGCAACTTAACCTCGTCGACCGCCTTTGCCAACGCACCGGCAGCGATCAGGCCTATCTGCTCAACAGCGGCACGGAAGCCTGCGAAGCGGCGATCAAGTTGGCGCGCAAATGGGGCCAACTGCATCGTGGCGGCGCTTATCGCATCATCAGCGCCAGTAACGCTTGCCACGGCCGCAGTTTTGCGGCGCTGGCAGCCTCGGCGGGCGCCAGTGCAAACCGCTTTGAACCGCAATTGCCGGGTTTCAGTCACGTACCGTTCAACGACCTGCCGGCGTTGCATGCGGCGGTGGATGCGCAAACTGTCGCAATTATGTTGGAGCCGATCCAGGGCGAAGCCGGCGTGATACCCGCGACAGAACACTACCTCAAGGGCGTTGAGCGCCTGTGCCGTGAACTGGGCATTTTGCTGATTCTCGACGAAGTGCACACCGGCATCGGTCGCTGCGGCACCTTGCTCGTGGAACAACACTACGGCGTGCGCGCCGACATCATCACCCTCGGCAAAGGCCTGGGCGGCGGCGTGCCTTTGGCCGCATTGCTGGCGCGCGGCAAGGCCTGTTGCTTCGAGGTGGGAGAATTGGAAGGCACCCATCATGGCAATGCATTGATGGCAGCGGCCGGCGTGGCAGTACTTGATGCCGTGTCAGAGAACGGCTTTCTCGAGCAGGTGCGTGAGTGCGGCCTGTACCTGGGCGAAGGCCTGGCCCGAGTGGCCTATCGCTACGACCATGGCCAGTTACGCGGCCATGGCCTGATGTGGGGGCTGACGTTGTCGGATGATTCTGCAGATGCAGTGGTAAAGGCAGCGCTGCACGAAGGCTTGATCCTCACCGCGCCGCAGCCCAACTGTCTACGTTTTACCCCGGCCTTGAACGTCGGCAAAAACCACATTGACGACATGCTGCTGCGCCTCGCGCGCGCCTTTGCGCGTGTACGCACTGCCCAATTGCAATGCCGCAAAGGCATTGCTGTTTAACCGCCTGTTTCTGAACCGTCTCGCGACATACGCGGCGCCTCCAGCCTGATTCTTTTGGCTGGGGGCGTTTTTTTGTGCGTGACATTTTTGGACTGCAATGATCGCTTGAGACTGGGTGGAAAGCATGGCTTTTTAGCGGGCGTCGGCAAGGACTGCCGAAAGGGCTCGCACACTTTTTGCGTGCGCCATTTCTAATCTATACCACTGGGTGGTATGTTTGGCGGAAGGGATGACCATGAGGCTAAGATTGTTCAAAACTCGCAGTTTTGCGGATGCAGCCAGCAAGGCATGGATTTGCGATGCTGAGTTGAGGGAGCATTTGGCGAGATGCTCAAAGGCCAGGCGAATAATTTGGGTGGTGGTGTGTGGAAAAAGCGCCTCAACCAGAATAGACATCGTTCTATGGTGCTGGCCAAGGGCAGGCATTACTGGGTTTATCAGCTTCTGTTCGCTAAGCAGGACCAAAGCAACATCAGTCAAAACGATCTGGTCGGGCTTCGGGCGATTGCAAAGACCTATGAAGGTTTAAATCAAGCACAGGTCCAGCAGCTACTGGATATGAAGGAGTTTGTGGAGATACATCATGACCAGAAAATATGAAAGTGAAGCGCTGGAGTCCGTTCATCAATCGGCCGAGGCGTTGTATTCGATTGGCGCCATCAGCAAGACCACGCTCCGAGAATTCGACGCGATGTGCTTTGCACCTGCACCGGCACAAATCCCGGCCGAGCAAATCAAACAACTGCGCGAAAACAGCCACGTCAGCCAACCGGTGTTTGCCCGCTACCTGAACACCAGCGCCTCTACCGTGAAAAAATGGGAATCCGGCGAGAAGCAACCCAGCGGCATGGCGCTCAAGTTGCTGAGTATCGTACAAAAGCACGGCCTGGAAATTCTCGCCTGAAGATGGCGCAATGCCAGAACCCACTGAACCCTCACGAGTGCTCAAGGTCGATTAGCTACACGGCTCACACGAGCCGATTTTTTGGAGCTGAACCCATGGACATCATTCGTATCATCATCGCCATTTTGCTGCCGCCACTGGGTGTGTTCATGCAAGTGGGTTTTGCTGGCGCGTTCTGGCTGAATATTCTGCTGACCTTGTGCGGTTATTTCCCCGGCATCATTCACGCCGTGTACATCATCGCCAAGCGCTGAGGCCTTTAGCCTTTTGCGATGAGCCGTGAGTTGCGCTCGTTGCGAAAGGCCAATTGCTCAATAGTCTGAGTGGCGTGTTCGGCTTCTTCCCGCGCTTGCAGGATGATGCCGTGCTGCTCGGACTTGCTGCACACCGGATCAGCGTTGCTCGCGTCCCCCGTGAGCATGAACGCCTGGCAACGGCAGCCGCCGAAGTCTTTTTCCTTTTCATCGCATGAACGGCACGGCTCCGGCATCCAGTCGTAACCGCGAAAGCGGTTGAACCCGAACGAGTCGTACCAGATGTGCTGCATGCTGTGATCGCGCACGTTGGGAAATTGCACGGGTAGCTGTCGGGCACCGTGACAGGGCAGGGCAGTGCCGTCCGGCGTTACCGTCAGAAATAGGCTGCCCCAGCCATTCATGCAGGCTTTAGGGCGCTCCTCGTAGTAATCCGGCGTCACGAATATCAGTTTGCACGGGTGGCCTTCGGCTTCGAGCTTGGCGCGGTATTCGTTGGTGATGCGTTCGGCACGCACCAGTTGTTCTTGCGTCGGTAACAACCCCACACGATTGAGCTGCGCCCAGCCGTAGAACTGGCAGGTGGCGAGTTCGACGAAGTCCGCCTCCAGCGCGATGCACAACTCGATGATGCGGTCGATCTTGTCGATATTGTGCCGATGCGTGACAAAGTTAAGCACCATCGGATAGCCGTGCGCCTTGACCGCGCGGGCCATTTCCAACTTTTGCGCGAACGCTTTTTTCGAGCCAGCCAGCAGGTTGTTCACTTGCTCGTCACTGGCCTGGAAGCTGATCTGGATATGGTCCAGCCCGGCCTTCTTGAAGTCGCTGATCTTTTGCTCGGTGAGGCCGATGCCGGAGGTGATCAAGTTGGTGTAGAAGCCCAGCTTGCGCGCCTCGGCGATCAGCTCGGCGAGGTCTTGGCGCACCAGTGGCTCGCCACCGGAAAACCCCAGTTGCGCCGCGCCCATCTCCCGCGCTTCGCGAAATACCTTGATCCACTGCTCGGTACTCAGCTCTTTGCCCTGCTCGGCAAAATCCAGCGGGTTGGAGCAATATGGGCACTGCAACGGGCAGCGATAGGTCAGCTCGGCGAGCAACCACAGCGGCAGGCCAATGGCTGGCGTCTCAGGCAAGGGTGATCCAGTGCTCAGCACGGGCGACCTCCATGAATTGCTCGATGTCTGCAGCGAGCTCCGGTACGCCGGGGAACTGCTTGTCCAGCTCGGCGATAATGGCAGCCACGTCACGCTCGCCGTCGATCAAACCACCGATCAATGCGGCGCTGTCATTGAGCTTGATCATGCCTTCCGGGTAGAGCAATACGTGGCCTTTTTGCGCGGGCTCGTACTGGTAGCGATAGCCCTGACGCCACGTCGGTTTTTTGCTGCGATCAAAGCTCATAGGGTGATCCCTTTATGCCACACCCGCTGCTCGGTCACGCTGTGATAGGGCGGGCGGTTGAGTTCGTAGGCCATGCTCATGGCGTCGAGCATGCTCCACAGGATGTCGAGCTTGAACTGGAGTATTTCCAGCATCCGCTCCTGGCCTTCGCGGGTGGTGTAGTGTTGCAGCGTAATCGCTAAACCGTGCTCCACGTCGCGCCGGGCCTGGCCCAGACGGGTACGGAAATATTCATAACCGGCAGGGTCGATCCACGGGTAATGCTGCGGCCAGCTGTCGAGCCGCGATTGGTGAATCTGCGGCGCGAACAGTTCAGTCAGCGAGCTGCTCGCAGCTTCTTGCCAACTGGCACGGCGCGCAAAGTTGACGTAGGCATCCACCGCAAAACGCACGCCGGGCAGCACCAGCTCCTGGGAGCGCAGTTGGTCCGGGTCGAGGCCGACGGCCTGGCCCAAACGCAGCCAGGCCTCGATACCGCCGTCTTCACCGGGCGCGCCGTCGTGGTCGAGCAAGCGCTGGATCCACTCACGGCGGATCTCACGGTCCGGGCAGTTGGCCAGGATCGCGGCGTCCTTCAACGGGATGTTCACCTGGTAGTAAAAACGGTTGGCGACCCAGCCCTGGATCTGCTCGCGGGTAGCACGACCTTCATACATCGCCACGTGATACGGGTGATAGATATGGTAGAAGGCGCCCTTGGCCCGCAACGCCTGCTCAAAGGCTTCGCGCGTCAGCGGTGTGTCAGTCATTTGGTTTGCTCCTACAATTGGATGCTCATGCCGTCGTAAGCCACTTCGACATTGCGCCGCACCAGTTCCGCTCGCTCGAGGGAGTCTTCATCGAGGATCGGGTTGGTGTTGTTGATGTGAATGAGCACTTTGCGTTGGGTGGGCAATTGCTCCAGCACTTCGAGCATGCCGCCGGGGCCGTTTTGCGCCAGGTGGCCCATCTCGCGGCCGGTGCGCGTGCCGACGCCACGGCGCTGCATTTCGTCGTCATCCCACATCGTACCGTCCACCAGCAGGCAATCGCTGCCGGCCATAATCTCCAGCAACGGCGCATCGACTTTGCCCAAGCCAGGCGCATAGAACAGTTTGCCGCCGGTGCGCAGGTCTTCGACGATCAGGCCGATGTTGTCGCCCGGGTGCGGGTCGAAGCGGTGTGGCGAGTAGGGCGGCGCGGCGCTGCGCAGCGGCAGCGGCGTGAAACGCAAGTTGGGGCAGGCCGGGATGGTGAAGCTGGCGTCCAGCTCGATACGGTTCCAGGCCAGGCCGCCGTTCCAGTGGGTGAGCATGGTGAACAGTGGAAAACCGCTGCTCAGGTCTTCATGGACCATGTCGGTGCACCACACTGAGTGCGGGCAGCCTTCACGCAGGCTCAACAAGCCGGTGGTGTGGTCGATCTGGCTGTCCATCAGGATGATCGCGCTGATGCCGGTATCGCGCAGCGCGCGGCCGGGTTGCATCGGCGCAAAGCTCTGCAGTTGCGCGCGAATATCCGGCGAAGCATTGCACAGCACCCAATTCACGCCATCGTCCGAGATCGCGATAGACGACTGAGTGCGCGCGTGCGCCCGTAGGCTGCCGTCGCGAAAACCCGCGCAATTCACGCAGTTGCAGTTCCACTGCGGGAAGCCACCGCCGGCGGCGGAACCTAGAATCTGGACAAACATGTTCGCTCCATCAAGCACAGCTCAAAACAAAAACGCCCCGGGCGAACCGAGGCGTTGTATTACTCAGCCAATTAACGGCTGGCGAAGTACATGGTGACTTCGAAACCGATGCGCAGGTCGGTGTAAGCAGGTTTTGACCAGGTCATATTCATACTCCTATCAAGGGATGGGACTTTCATTACCGAGCAATACATATAGTCCACCTCCAGTCGGAGATGTTCAGATAGTGCGTACGGATATTACGCAATTCTTTTCCAGTTAGCGCTGTCTTGGCGGAAAAAGCCTTTTGCAGTGTCGGCAATGATCAGCCCACAGACGCCTCGATATCGATGATGCGCGGGCCGTTGGCCACGTAGCGCCAGCCGCCTTTGGCGTCCTTGAGTTGCTTGGCCGCGTGCCGTAAATCCTCGCGTGTACAGGCTTTGATCAGCTGCTGAAGCTGTTCAAGATACCCCGGCAGATGGCCCGCCAATTGTGCGTGCCACAGCAGGTCGGCGGCCTGTGCGATGGGCAACGTTTTGACACAGAATTGTTGCGCCAGGTTCTGGCTGCCCAAGTCTGTACTGCCCTCGATCAGCGTCGGCAGTTGCGCCAGGAACCTGTGCAGGTGAGCGACGATTTCGGCCAGCGAAACGCTGGGGGATTGCACGCCAAACAGCAGGCCGGTTTGCCCGTGGATCTGTCGGATGTGGCTGAATACCGCGTAGCCGAGTTGCAGCTCGACGCGCAGGCATTGGAAGAATGGCCCTTGCAGCAGATGCCCGAGCAATCGCCAGGCCGCCTCATCGGCCAGAGAGTGCGTCGGTGTTGGGCAAAACAGCAGCAGTGCGGCTTCACGGGTGTCGGTTTTTACCGCGTGCCAGAGGTGCTGGCCTTCAAGGTTTTGCAGCGTGTAATCGAGGCTTGCCGGCTGCCCCGGCAAGCGTGCGGCTGCGGTTTTGATCGCCGCTTCGCAGGCGGCGGGCAAACCTGCCCCCAGCCCTTGCCAGCGTGCACTGGCCCATGACGCGGGCGTCGCGCTGGCCTGCGCATTGACGGCGGTGCAGCAGGCGGGCAGCGCCTTGAGCAATGCTCGTATCGCGATCATCGGCGCCGCGGGGGGTTGCGCCACGTGTGCATCGGTGTGGTTCAGGCTGCTCGCCAGCGCGTCGAGCACTGCCGGCATCGGCTCATGAAGGCCGATCATTTTTACCAGCCAATCATTGCCGGTGGTTTCGCAGGACAGCTCGACACCGGCCTGACGGGCCTGCTCGCGCAACGGCTGCAATGTGCTTTCCAGCCCAGCCGGTACGGCTGAATCAAACCGCCAGTGCAGGTACAGCGCGCCTTCATCGCTGTCATCCGGCAAGGCTTGGCTAAAGGTCAGCGCTGACACTTCCCGTCGCCCCCGCGAGCGATCTTGAGCAAAGGTACGCAAGCCACGGTGAGCGCTGGTTTGGCCGCGAATCAGCCCCGCGCGTTGCTCTTGAACCGGTGGGCGCAGGAGCGGGTTGTGCGGCGGCAGTTGCCAAGCGTGCTCCGAGGGCGGCAGGTGCAATGCATAAAGCATCGTCTTCAGCGCGGCGAAGCCCTGTTCCGAAAGGCCTTGGCTGGCATTTCGAGCCAACGCGAGCGGGCCTTGGATCTGTTGTTGGCGAGCCGCAATCAGCGCGTATTCTTCGCGCAGAGAGGTCCAATTGCTCTGTGCGAAAAAGCTCAGCCAGTCGTGCAGCAGCGCCTTGATGTGTGCGGCTCTATTGCAGTCGGGATCCAGCGTCACGTCAATGTCCAGCAGCGCTTGCCCGGCGAAGTGATAAAGCACAGACGCCTGCAGTGCAGTGGCCAGCTTTTGCGCTTTCAGTTCAGCCAGCAAGCCGCCGGGCGCCGATGCGTTGAGCCAAGTGCACAGAAAATCCAGGGCTTCGCCGGGCGCGTCAGCGGCCATCACGTGGTGCAGGTGATCATTGGCGGTGTGTTGATAGCCCCGCGCCTGGCCTTGCAGCAAGGCCGGAGGAGCGGCCTGCGGGTGCGCAGGCCCGGAGGTTAATGCTTGGCTGAAACGCTGGGCCAACGCTTCCAGCTCTTGTAGCGGCTGTGGGCCGGCGAGGCTCAGGGCCATCTGCCCACTCTGATAAAAATGCGTGTGGAATGCCCGCAGTGCTTGCTGAAATGCCTCACGCTCCACCGGCAGGCTGTCGCGGTTACCCATATGAAAGCCGCGCAGCGGGTGGTCAGCCGCCAAGCCCTGCAGCAGCGCGACTTCTTGCTGCGCCTTGGCATCTTGCGACCATGCAACAAACTCTGCGTGCAGCACTTCGCGCTCACGCAGTTGGTCTTCAACCGCCAGGCGCGGGTGCGTCAGCATGTCTGCCAGCCGCTCCAGCCCGTCAGCAAACGTGGCTATCGGCACTTCAAAGAAGAAGTCTGTGGTGCGCTCACGGGTGCTGGCGTTGACCTGCCCGCCATGACGCTGCACGTAGGCCATCAAGCCTTCGTGCGTGGGAAAACGCTCAGTACCAAGAAACAGTAAATGCTCAAGAAAATGCGCCAACCCTGGCCAGGCCAGTGGCACGTCATGGCTGCCGGCGGCCACCCGTAAAACTGCCGCGCAGCGTTTCAAGCGCGGCGCATGGCGCAAGGAAACCCGCAGGCCGTTGGCCAGGGTCAAGTGAAGGTGATGAGGGTGGGCCGGCGCAGGCATGGGCACTTCCGAAACGTGGGAAGTGCCAATGCTAACGCATCCCGCCAAATCAGGTCAGATCAGGGCTTGTATAGCGCGCCGTACAGCTCGGGGCGACGGTCTTGCAGGTAGTGATTGGCGGCGCGTGCGTCGAAGATAGCCTGGCGCTCCAGAGTGCCGACGATCAACGCTTCGTCCAGGCCAGCCTGGGCGATGCGCTGGCCATTCGGCGCGGCAATGCTGCTTTGACCACAGTATTGAATATCGCCTTCCTGCCCACAGTAGTTGGCGTAGGCCACGTAACACTGGTTTTCAAACGCCCGCGCCCGCACGGTCACATCGGCGACGAAGTCGAACGGCAGCATATTGGCAGTGGGCACCAGGATCAGCTCGGCACCGGCCAAGGCCAGGCGCCGCGTATTTTCCGGAAACTCAAGGTCGTAGCAGATCAGCAACCCGAGCTTCCAGCCGTTCAATTCCACCAATGGGAAGTCATCCCCACCGGCGCTGAACATCGCGTGGTCCAAGTCGCCAAACAAGTGAGTTTTGCGATAGTTGCACAGGCGCTGGCCGTGCGCGTCGATCAACTGCACGGCGTTGTAGATCTGCCCATCCTCGGCCCGCTCCGGGTAGCCGTACAGAATCGCCAGCCCGGCGCTTTTTGCCAATTCGGCTATCGCCTGTGCCGATGGCCCATCCTGCGCTTCGGCCAGCGCGCCAACGGCTTCGACGCCGATGTTGTAACCGCTGAGGAACATCTCCGGCAGCACCAGCACATCGGCACCCGACGCCTCATGCGCGAGTTGGTGGAGGCGTGTCAGGTTGCCGGCCACATCCAGCGGCAGCGGTGGGCATTGGTACAAGGCAACGCGCATGTTCAACTCCTTAATCGGCCAGGGCGATCGGCCCGATTTCGTCAAATACATCACCCGGCCCCGGGTTTTCCGGGTGAGTGCTGCCACCAAAGTGGGTCATGATGCCCCACACCGCGTTCAGTGAGGTTTGCACCGCGCCCTCCACCCAGGCCGGCGTCCACGACACGTCGTCACCGGCGATAAAAATTCCGCGTTGCTCGGCGGGCATGTCCTTCTGCATGAAGTGCGCGTACATGCGCTGGTTGTAGCGATAGTGGCCAGGCAGCGCGCCTTTGAATGCGCCGAGAAAATGCGGGTCGGCCTCCCAGGACACGGTAATCGGGTCGCCGATAATGCGCGCCTTGATGTCGACTTTCGGGTAGATCTTTTTCAGTGCGTCGAGTGCCAGCTTCACCCGCTTGTCGATGGGCTGAGGGAGCATTTTCAGCGCGTCGCTCATCCACGAGTACGACAGGCAAATCACTCCCGGCTTGTCGTCGCCGTTGTCGAATTTGCCGTTTTCAAACAAATACGTGCCGCGTGTCAGGCGATCGGTGAGGGTCATGCTCATCAGGTCGCGGCCGGTCTCCGGGTCTTTGTCTTTCCAAAATGGACGGTCGACCATCACGAAGGTTTTCGACGACTGCATGTAACGAGTACGGTCGAGGGCCATCCACATTTTTTGCGAGAACAGGGTTTCGTCGCAGTCGATCTGAGTGGTCAGCAGCCAGCTTTGGCAGGTGGTCAGCACCGCAGCGTATTCGCGCGTGTCGCCATAGTTATCGGTCACTGCAAAACGGCCACCGGCCGCGTGCGCAATGCGCTTGACCCCGGCCCGTGGCGCGCCATGGTGCAACGAGCTGAGGCTGGTACCGGCTGGCCAATGCGCGCAACGCTCCGGCACATGGCGCCAGATACCCATGGGTACTTGCGCTACGCCACCGACCACCAAGTGCTGATGGTCGTCGCAGTTGGTCATGACTACGCGGAAAATTTCGAGCATCGAATTGGGGAAATCCGAGTCCCAGCCGCCGGTGCCGAAACCCACCTGGCCAAACACTTCGCGGTGCGCGAACGACAGTTTGGCGAAGGCTTTGGAGGTGGCGACGAAATCATAGAAGGTGCGGTCGTCCCACAGCGGCACCAGCTTGTTCCACAGCGCTTTGAGGCGCGGCACGTCGCGGTCGCGGATGGCTTGCTGAATATCACCGAATTGCGAGCCGGCTTCCAGCGCATCGGCCCAGGCATCTGCGACTTCCTGAAACAGCACCGGCAAGTCGGAGAGTTTTTCGGCGTAGTGGGTCTGGCCTTCCAGGTCGACCACCGTGCTGCCGGAGGCCGGCGTCAGCGGGTTGGGGAAGGGTTTAGTCTCCAGGCCCAGCTTGTCCACATAGTGGTAAAACGCGGTGGAGGACACTGGAAAACGCATGCCACCCAACTCGGCGATGATGCCTTCTGCACCTTCAAACGCCTGAGAGCGCAGGCGACCGCCCATTTTCGAGGCCTCGTACACCACCGGTTTGAGGCCCAGCTTCATCAACTCGTAAGCGGCCACCAGGCCCGCAATCCCGGCACCGACAATCGCCACTTCGGCGCCGTGGTTGGCGGCCGGGATACTGCCCAGGCCCGCCGGATGCTCGATCCAGTCATCAAAGGCAAACGGAAAATCCGGGCCAAAAATGGTGATGGGCTTTTTGCCGTCGGCAGGGTGGCGATTGGTTTTGCTGATGGTGCTGGAAGGAATGCTCATGGCTGACCTTGCTGGCGACTCGGCGGCACGCGACCCACTGAGTATAGGAAAAGATGGCTGCCAGTTTAAGGAGCGTAGCGTCCGTTAATAAGACGCAAAGTGTCGTCGAAATGGATTGTTTTTAGTCAAAGTGACGAGGAATCTGGTCAGATTGGTTGGCCGCGGTCCAATTTGTTACTGAGGATGATCGAGGTGGTGGTTTTTTCCACCCCGTCGACGCTGCCGATCTGGTCCAGCAACTGATCCAGTTGCTCCGGCGAGTCGGTGCGCAGCCACGCCACGTAATCAAACTCGCCGCTCACCGCACACAACTGCTGCACTTGGGCCATGGCACTCAGCCTTTTCAGCACGTCCTTGCCCGAACGCGGTTGCACCGTGATCCCGACATACGCCTGCAAACCGCCATCGGTGGCACGTTGCCCGAGACGCACGCCGTAGCCGGTAATCACCTGGGTTTTCTCCAGGCGCGCCAGACGTGACGTCACCGTGGTACGCGCAATTCCCAACTGACGGGCAAGCATCGCCACGCTTTCGCGAGCGTTGATCTGCAAGGCGGCGATCAGTTGGCGGTCGATTTCATCGAGGACGGGCAAAACGCAAACTCCAGTGCGGGCGACAATGGAGTGGCATGTTACAGGCTTCGATCTGCGAGGCTAAGGCGCCTTGCAGACTTTCGCCGCAGCGGCGTCGTTCGGCACAAACGAATCGGGCGCGCCAGGCTTCAACACCACATACCCGCGCCGCCAAGGTTGGTCATCAATCAGCTTCCAGCGATGCCCTGAACCGGTATTGTCTTCGGCGACCAACACCTCACCGGGGTGCAAAGTGAACGTCTCGCCACCACGTGTGGCAAATGCCAGCGTGCCGGACAGCGTCATCACGTACTGCGGCTCCGGGTCGTTATGCCAACCGTACGCCGCATGCGCCGGGGTTTGCTTGAAGTGAATCGCTGTCACGTCGTTGCGCATGTTCTGATCGATGGTTCCCTCCAACACGTGCGAGGCATTGTCCGCGCCCGTGCACAGCTTAAACGCCTTGATGGTCGCCGGGGCTGGCGTTGCGGCGTGTGCACAGTTGAGGGTCGCGAGGGTGATAGCGACAGCGCCTGCGAAACGCGTGCTCAGGTTGAAGAGAGAGTGGAGTAGAGCGTGGGGTGAAGGCTTGGCTTGAGGCATGGAGCCGGTCTTCCTCGTGTGGAGGTGGATGGCTGGCCATGGTCTGCGCAGGAGCGGTTGTGGGCAATTAACAAATCTTTCATTGCGGAGTAGGACCGGGGAGTCAGTGCCTTAAATTGTCAGACGGCAGAAACGCGAAAGCCGCGCAATGCGCGGCTTTGAGTATGGTGGGCCCAGTAGGACTCGAACCTACGACCAAGGGATTATGAGTCCCCTGCTCTAACCAACTGAGCTATAGGCCCTCAGTAGGCCGCGGATTATAACGATGGTTTCCCCTCTGTGCTATCCGAAAAATCCTTAACGCTCATACGAAGGAACCGCGCGGCAAAAATCTCGGGTGGCAGGGGCAGGCTGACGATGTAGCCTTGCATCTGTTCGCAGCCTTCGGCGGCGAGGAACGCTTGTTGCGCGGGGTTTTCCACGCCTTCTGCGATGAGGGTGAATTGCATGCTGTGGCCCAGCGCGATGATGGCGCGCACTATTGCGGCGTCGTGTGGGTCGTCGGGCAGGCCGCGTACGAAGGATTGGTCGATCTTCAGAAAATCCAGCGGCAGGCGCTTGAGGTAGCTGAGGGATGAATAACCGGTGCCGAAATCATCGATCGCCAGTTGCACACCCAGGTGTTTGAGTTGGTGCAGCACGTCGAGTGCTTCCTCGGCCTGGCTCATGATGAAGTTTTCGGTGATCTCCAGTTGCAGGCAGCCGGGTTCCAGGTGGTAGTCGTTCAGTAGCTGTTTGATGCGTGCCAGCAGGTTGGGGTGGCGCAGTTGTGCGCCGGCAAGGTTGACCGACAATGAGCCGAAGCCCTCGAACGTTGTTTGCCACGCGTGCATTTGTCGGCATGCCTGTTCCAGCACCCAGTCGCCGATCTGCAGGATCGTGCCGTTCTCTTCGGCGAGTGCGATGAAGTGCTCGGGTGGAACCTCGCCAAAGGTCGGGTGATGCCAGCGAATGAGTGCTTCGGCGCCGATCAGTTGTTGCGTCACCAGGCTCAGTTTTGGCTGGTAAAAAAGGCTCAGCTCTTTACGTTCGATGGCGCGGCGCAGTTCGTGTTCGAGTACCACGCGCTCGTTGGCCTGGGCGGTGAGGTCGCGGGTGTACCGTTCGACGCGGTTGCGGCCTTTGGCCTTGGAGCGGTACATCGCGGCGTCGGCGTTTTTGACCAGGGTGGCGACGTCGGTGCCGTCTTGAGGGTAGAGGCTGGTGCCGATGCTGGCGCTGATAAAAAACTCGTGTTCGCCAGCCTGAAACGGCGCTGTAAAACAGGCGAGCAGTTTATTCGCCAGGTGCTGCGCATCGCTGGCTTGTTGCAGGCCGGGTAGCAGGATGATGAATTCGTCGCCGCCCAGTCGCGCCACGGTGTCGACGTCGCGTAGTTGATCCTTGAGGCGCACGGCGATGCCCTTGAGCAACAGGTCGCCGATGGGGTGACCGAGGCTGTCGTTGATGTGTTTGAAACGGTCCAGGTCGAGGAACAGCACGGCGCCTTGGCTGCCGGTTTCCTCCTGGCTGTTGAGGGCGGCCTGTAGTCGGCTTTCAAACAGCGTGCGATTGGGTAAACCGGTCAGTGGGTCGTGATGCGCCTGGTAGTCGAGGCGGGCTTGGGCGTGCTTAAGGCTGGAGATGTCGGCAAATACCGCAACGAAGTGCGTAATCAACTGTTCGCGGTTGCGTACGGCGTTGATCGTCAGCCAGCAGGGGTAAAGCTCGCCGTTCTTGCGGCGGTTGGAAATTTCTCCCTGCCAGTGGCCTTTGGCTGCCAACTGGTACCACATCGCAGCGTAAAACGCGCTGTCGTGCAGGCCAGAGGAAAGCAGGCGCGGCGTTTGGCCCAGCGCTTCGGTTTCGCTGTAGCCGGTGATCTCGCTGAAGGCGCGGTTGACGGCGCTGATGTTCTGCAGGGTATCAGTGATCAACACGCCTTCTTCGGTGCTCTCGAACACCGTGGCAGCCTGTTGCAGTTTTTCTTGCATCAGTTGGCGTTCGGTAATGTCCCGGCCGATGGTCAGTATGCAGTCCTCATCGCCGATGGGCAGCGGGCGGCAGGACAACTCGCAGAGGCGAATAATGCCGTCGGTGCGGCGGAATTGGCAGATGAAATCGCGAACAAAACCGTCGCGCCGCAGCAGCTCCAGCATGCGCTCGCGTTCATTGAGGTCGACCCAGAGGCCCAACTCCACGCTTGATTGGTGCAGAGAGGTTGCATGGGTGAAGCCGGTCAGGCGGCTGAAACCCTCGTTGACTTCAATCAGCAACCCATCGCGCTGACGACTCAGCGACAAGCCGTCGGGTGAGGCGTGGAAGGCCTTGGCGAATTTCTGTTCGGAAAGCTGCAATGCTTCTTCGGTGCGCTTGGCCTCGCTGATGTCGATCATCAAGCCGCGCAGTACTGGCTGATGCCCGTGCTTGATCAGGCTGACAATGTCGCGCACCCACACGCAGCGACCGTCGGCGGTGACCACTCGATAATCGACGCTGTGGTCACGATTGGCGTGGGTCTCGCGGTGGCAGTAGTCCTGCGTACGGGTTCGGTCGGCAGGGTGAATGATGGTTTGCCAGAACCCCGGAACCAGCCAGTGCGCACGCGGGTAGCCGAGTAACTCTTCGGCATGCGGCGACACGTAGCTGTAAGTAAAGTCGGTGACATTGGCTTCCCAGGCAATGGCGGACAGGCTCTCCACCAAGCCGCGATAGTGGTACTCACTGCTGCGCAGTTTTTGCTCAAGCGCTACCCGCCGGGAAATTTCCGAGCTCAGCCGGCGATTGATCCACATCACGATGGCCAGCAGGGTAGTCAGCAGCAGTACCGCAGGCAGGCCGTACATCAGTAATTGGGTCCAAAACGCACGGTGATCAGTGAGGCTGCCTACCCAGTGTTGTTGGATTGCGTCGGTTTCTTCCGGGCTGAGGTCGGCAAGCACCTTGTCGAGGATGCCCACCAGCATTTTTTTATCCGGCGGCACGGCCATTGCCAACTGGTAGCGGTAGGGCGTTTCGCCGCTGACGTATAAACCATCCAGCTTCAATTGGCGCAGGCTCCAGACACTGGACGCCAAGTCGCCGACCACGGCGTCCACTTCATCGGTGGCCAGCGCTTGCAGCGTCGAGCTGACGTTGGGCATGGTCACCAGGTTGAGGTCGGGATGATGGGTGCGTAGCAACTCGTGAGTTGCGTAGTTTTCCACCACGGCGATCTTCAGTCCGTACAGGTCCTTGAGGTTGCGCGGTTTCGCGCCGCCTTCATGGGCGAGGATGACGATGGGGAAGTCGAGATACGGGCGTGTGAAGGCCAGAAAACCCTGGCGTTCCGGGGTGGACATGATACCGGGCAGCAGGTCGAGCTGGTTGTTTTTAGCCTGTTCGAGCACGTCGGCCCAGTTCGCGGGCTCGACTCGTTTGACTCTAACGCCCAGGCGATCCTGGATCAGGCGCACGTAATCTGCGGCCAGGCCTTGATAGCGGCCATTTTCGTCACGGTATTCAAAAGGGGGCCAGGCATTGTCCACGCCAAGGCGCAGCTCCTGATGGTCCGCCAGCCAGCCGCGCTCATCATCAGTGAGAGTCAACGCGCCAGCCGTCGCGGTCCAGGTCAGCAGCGATAGCAGTATCACGGTCGACAGTCTGGGCATAACGGTCTCGTTATGGCACGGGAATGTGTCGAGTGTAGACGGGCATTACGAGAGATGGGTGTTGCGCGGCAGTTAATCTATACAAAGTAATCGATACAAAGCAAAACCCCCGGCATGGGCCGGGGGTTTTGGTATCACTCGTCGAGGAAGGAGCGTAGATGCTCGCTTCGCGTCGGGTGGCGCAGCTTGCGCAGTGCCTTGGCTTCGATCTGACGGATCCGCTCGCGGGTCACGTCAAACTGTTTACCGACTTCCTCAAGGGTGTGGTCGGTATTCATGTCGATGCCGAAACGCATGCGCAGTACCTTGGCTTCACGGGCAGTGAGGCCGGAGAGTACGTCGCGTGTTGCTTCTTTAAGGCTCTCTACGGTGGCGACATCGATTGGCGACTGCATCGTCGAGTCTTCGATGAAGTCACCCAGATGGGAGTCTTCGTCATCACCGATCGGCGTTTCCATGGAGATCGGCTCTTTAGCGATCTTCAATACCTTGCGGATTTTATCCTCAGGCATTTCCATGCGTTCGCCCAGCTCTTCCGGGGTCGGTTCGCGACCCATTTCCTGCAACATCTGCCGGGAAATACGGTTGAGCTTGTTGATTGTCTCGATCATGTGCACCGGAATACGGATGGTGCGGGCCTGGTCGGCGATCGAGCGAGTGATCGCCTGACGGATCCACCAGGTGGCATAAGTCGAGAACTTGTAACCACGACGGTATTCGAACTTGTCCACAGCCTTCATCAAGCCGATGTTGCCTTCCTGAATCAAGTCGAGGAATTGCAGGCCACGGTTGGTGTACTTCTTGGCGATGGAGATCACCAGACGCAAGTTCGCTTCAACCATCTCTTTTTTCGCGCGGCGGGCCTTGGCCTCACCGATCGACATGCGACGGTTGATGTCCTTGATCTCGGCAATCGTCAAACCGGTTTCGGTTTGCAGTGCGATCAGCTTTTGCTGGCAACGAATGATGTCCGGCTGCAGGCGACCAATGGCTTCGGCGTACTTGCCTTTGCCTTTGGCGAGGCCGTCGGACCAGCTTTCGTCGACTTCGTTGCCCGGGAACTGGCGCAGGAAGTCGGCACGCGGCATCCGCGCATCACGTACGCAGAGCTGCATGATTGCCCGCTCTTGTGCACGCAAGCGCTCAAGGGCACTGCGAACACGCTCAACCAGGCCTTCGAATTGCTTCGGGACCAGCTTGATCGGCATGAACAGCTCAGCCAGCGCTACCAGCTCGGCAACGGTCAGCTTGTTGGCGCGACCGTGCTTTTTCAGCGCTTTGCGCGTGATTTCCATTTGATCGGAAACCGCACCGAAACGCTGAGCTGCAATGACCGGGTCTGGACCGCTTTCGACTTCGTCTTCGTCGTCGCTGCTATCGGCGTCGTCGTCTTCAGTCTCGTCGTCGGCTTTCGCGGCTTTCGCATCGACAGGCGGCGGTATCTCGGCGGCAGGCGGCGCAATGCCGTCGTCCGGGTCGATATAGCCGCTCAAGACGTCGGACAGGCGACCACCTTCGGTGGTGACGCGAGTGTACTCGGAGAGAATGTGGTCAACCGTGCCAGGGAAGTGCGCGATTGCGCCCATCACTTCACGGATACCCTCTTCAATACGCTTGGCGATTTCAATTTCGCCTTCACGTGTCAGCAACTCGACGGTGCCCATTTCACGCATATACATGCGCACAGGGTCAGTCGTGCGACCGATGTCGGTCTCCACCGCAGCCAGCGCGGCAGCGGCTTCTTCAGCGGCTGCCTCGTCGGTGTCGGAGTCGGCCAACATAAGGGCGTCCGCATCCGGAGCACTCTCGTGTACGGGGATCCCCATGTCATTAATCATGCGGATGATGTCTTCCACCTGCTCTGGATCTGAAATATCCTCAGGCAGGTGGTCGTTGACCTCTGCGTAAGTCAGATATTTCTGCTCACGACCAAGGGTGATCAACTCTTTGATACGAGACTGCTGTTGCGCTTTTCCGGACATAACACCCTATCCACTGAAGGTCTTGGCGGGCAAAAAACAAGCCGAGGATTATACCCGAGCTATGACCTCACACGCCAGCTGAGGTCGGGTTTGATGCGCAAACATTCTGTTTTAAGAGGTCACGCATCTGTTTTGCTATCTGAATTTGCTCTTCGGCCGATAATCCCGGCTGTTTTGCTCTTTTGATCAGGTCATCCAGGGTCTGCGTATGTTGACCCGCCGATAACCTAGTAATGGTGTCTAAAAACTGTTGTTCAAGGTTATCCCCGTCAATTAGCCACTCCTTTTCCGCGAGTGCTTTCAAAAGACGCCCCTGATCCGTGCCATGCCAGCGAGCCATCAGCTGAATGGAGTTTAGCTTGGGATTTTTCTGCAACGCTCCGATCAGCGCAATTAACAGCTGGGCGTAAGTGTTGCTCTCGTTGGCGAAGTGATCTGCCGTTTCAACCTTTCCGGCCATCTGGGGGTGGTGAATCAGTGTGCGAAGCGCAATAAGTGTAGGCGCCTCTACCCCAACCGGTGTTCGCGGCCCGCGAGGTTCATCGCGAGCGCCGCGCTTGGCATTTTTGCTCCAGGGCTTGTCGTCCCATTTCTTGCCGCCGGCGCCAGGTTTCTTCGGCGTCCAATCCTGCTGAGGCGCGTAGGCGTCTTGCGATGGATGGAAGTCGGCGTAGTCCGGCATCGCATCGTAATTCATGCCTGGGTCGTAGGCGGGCGGCGCCTCTTGCGGCGCGCTGTGCACCAATTGGCTGACGGCCTCACCGCTCAAACCGGTAATTTCCATGAGTCGCTGGCGCATCAAGGTGCGCAGGTTGGCGCCCGGCACTTTATCAATCAATGGCGCCGCGAGGGTGGCCATGTGGGCCTTGCCTTCGAGGGAGCGCGGGTCGGCTTCTTCGGTCAGTTGCTGGAAGAAATAGTCCGCCAGCGGCTGCGCATGTTGATTGATGCGCGCGCGGAACGCGTCGGTGCCTTCGGAACGCACCAGGGTGTCCGGGTCTTCGCCTTCGGGCAAGAACAGAAAGCGCGCACGCCGCCCATCCTGCAAGCTTGACAACGTGGCCTCGAGTGCGCGCCAGGCGGCGTTGCGGCCGGCCTGGTCACCGTCGAAGCAAAACAGCACGCTGGGCACTACGCGAAACAGGCGTTTCAAATGTTCTTCGCTGGTGGCGGTGCCGAGCGTCGCCACGGCGTTACGCAGGCCTTGCTGGGCCAGTGCGATCACGTCCATGTAGCCTTCAACCACAATGATCTCATCGAGGTTGCGATTGTTTTTGCGCGCCTCGAACAGGCCGTAGAGTTCCTGGCCCTTGTGAAATACCGCGGTTTCAGGGGAGTTCAGGTACTTGGGCTTGTCGTCCCCCAAGACCCGGCCACCGAACGCGATGATTCGGCCGCGGCTGTCGCGGATCGGAAACATCACGCGGTCGCGAAAGCGGTCGTAGCGCTTGCCGGTCTCGGCGTTTTCCACCAGAAGGCCGGCGTCGATCATGGCTTTCTGCTGCAGGGTGTCGCTGCTCAGGTGCTTGTACAGGTTGTCCCAGCCTGGCGGTGCGAAACCGAGGCCGAAGTCCCGGGCGATTTCGCCGGTGAGGCCGCGGCCCTTGAGGTAGTCGACGGCGGCCTTGCGCTGCGGATGGCTTTTTAATGCCTGACGATAAAAGTCGGCAGCGGCAGTCAGCAGCGGGTACAGCGGCGAGTCGGTGGGTTGCCGTGGTTTGTGCGGCCGGCCACTCTCTTCGCGCGGGACTTCCATGCCGGCGGCTTTCGCCAAGTCCTCGATAGCCTGGGGGAAATCCAGGTTGTCGTGGTCCATGAGGAAGCCGAGGGCATTGCCGCCCGCGCCGCAGCCGAAGCAGTAATAGAACTGCTTGTCGGGGCTGACGCTGAACGATGGGGTCTTTTCCTTGTGAAACGGGCAGCAGGCCGTGTAGTTCTTGCCGGCTTTTTTCAGTTGCACGCGCGAGCTGACAACATCGACGATGTCGGTGCGGTTCAGAAGGTCGTCAATAAAGCTCTGGGGAATTAGCCCGGCCATGGCGTTCTCGTCATCACTGCGTGTAAATGAGGGCCCGTGAAGTGTTCAAGCGCACGTAACGAGTGCTCGAGCATCTAGCGTCTGCATGGGTTGTAAGGAAGTGTATCTGCCGAATGCTCGCTGACGTTAACTTCAGGTCAGTTTTCGACGTGGAAATGTTGCCCCAAGAGCCCGGTCTTGACCAGTGGTGGCCTCGGAAACTCATCGGCGGGCACAGTCGACCTGTTGATCGGCTGCCTGAAAAAAAGGGGTGTGCTCGTCAGTAGCCTTGTAAGGCTCGTCAGAAGAGACGTGCACCGCTGGCAAAAGAGCCAGTCCTGACGTGTGAAGCGGTGTCTCGGTCGCATGGGCGGCGTCGACGATAAAACATCAAGCGATATCCGCAAATGCCAATAGCCCGGCTGAGGGCCGGGCTTGGCAGAAGCTTGCTACGAACGTCTGTGTATTAGTACAGACGAACGGCGCGGCGCTGCTCGCGCTGAACTTTCTTGGCGTGACGCTTAACAGCGGCTGCTGCTTTACGCTTACGCTCAGAAGTTGGCTTCTCGTAAAATTCGCGGCTACGAACTTCAGCCAGTACACCGGCTTTTTCGCAGGAGCGCTTGAAACGACGCAGAGCTACGTCGAAGGGTTCGTTCTCTTTAACTTTGACGGCTGGCATCCAGAGCTACCTTCTTTCATTACCGGGATCAACGTTCTCGTCGCAAAAAATTCGCGGCTGAGGTCGTCGGTTTTTAAGGGTTGCGGATGTTAACCTCTCATTGCCCGGAATGCAAAGCCTCTGATCGAAAACCGCTAGTCGGGAGGGGGAGTGGGGACTATTATGCGCGCCTTCGAATTCAGCCTCTACAAGGCGCAAACCCATGCTAGTACTGGGACTTGAAACCTCCTGCGATGAAACCGGTGTCGCACTTTACGACAGTGAACGCGGGCTTTTGGCCGATGCACTGTTCAGCCAGATCGACCTGCACCGCGCCTATGGTGGCGTGGTGCCGGAGCTGGCCAGCCGTGATCACGTCAAACGTATGTTGCCGTTGATTCGCCAAGTGTTGGACGAGGCCGGTTGCGTACCGACCGAGATCGACGCCATTGCCTATACCGCTGGCCCCGGATTGGTCGGAGCCCTGCTGGTTGGGGCCTCTTGCGCCCAGGCGCTGGCATTTGCCTGGGGCATTCCGGCCCTCGGCGTGCACCACATGGAAGGCCATTTATTGGCGCCCATGCTGGAAAAAACACCGCCGCAGTTCCCGTTCGTCGCTTTGTTGGTTTCGGGGGGGCATACGCAGCTGGTTCAGGTCGATGCGATCGGCCAATACACCCTGTTGGGCGAGTCTCTGGATGACGCCGCCGGTGAAGCTTTCGACAAGACCGCGAAGATGATGGGCCTCAATTATCCGGGTGGCCCGGAAATCGCCCGGCTTGCCGAAAAAGGCGCTCCAGGCCGCTATACCTTTCCGCGCCCGATGTGTGATCGCCCGGGTTTGATGTTCAGCTTCAGCGGCTTGAAAACCTCCGCGCTGAATACCTGGCAGCACAGCGTCAGCGCCGGAGACGACAGTGAGCAAGCCCGTTGCGACATCGCACTGGCGTTCCAGCAGGCCGTGGTGGAGACTTTGACCATCAAGTGCAAGCGCGCCCTGAAGCAGACGGGCATGCAGCGCCTGGTAATCGCTGGTGGCGTCAGCGCCAACAAGGCGTTGCGCACTTCACTGGAAAAAATGCTCGGTGACATCAAGGGCGAGGTGTTTTACGCGCGCCCTGAGTTTTGCACCGACAATGGCGCGATGATCGCCTACGCGGGTTGCCAGCGATTGCAGGCCGGGCAGCATGAAAGCCTGGCGATCAGCGTGCAGGCACGTTGGCCGATGGAGCAATTGTCACCGTTGTAGTCGCCAGGCGTGAGCCGGGTTCACCGACGGTATTTAAAAATGCCGTTCGCGCCCGGCAAACAGGTCGCGTAAATTGCCGCGGTGGCGCCATGCGATCAGCAGTGTCAATACGCTCATCGGCAACAGCGCTGCAGGTGCTTGCCAAGCCAGCAATGGCAGGGTGAGCGGCGTGGCGATCAACGCCGCCAGTGAGCTGGTGCGGGTCAGGTAGAACGTCAGCAACCAGGCAAGCACGGCCAGCAACGCTGCCGGAGGGTAAATCGCCAGCAACATGCCGGCCGCCGTGGCGACACCTTTGCCACCGCGAAAGCGGAAGTACAGCGGAAGCATATGGCCGAGCACCGCACACACGCCCACCCAGGCCTGTTGTTGCAAGGGCAGGCCTGCAACGCTGGCGATCAGTACGGGCAGCAGGCCCTTGCAGGCGTCGCCCAGCAGCGTCAATACGGCGAGTTTCTTGCCGGCCAGGCGCAACATGTTGGTGGCGCCGGCATTGCCTGAGCCACTCATTCGCGGGTCGGGCTTGCCCGTCAGGCGGCTGAGCAAAATGGCGAAGGACAGCGAGCCAAGCAGGTAGGCAAAAATTGCCAGTGACCAAAACATGCTAACTATTCCGGGCGAGGACGCCCTGATTCTAACGGGGCATCGCGCCCTTGTCGTGCTGCGGAGAAGAGCGTGGACAGAGTGTTTATCGAAGGCCTGGAAGTCGACACCGTGATCGGGGCCTACGACTGGGAGCGCGGCATCAAGCAATGCTTGCGCCTGGACCTGAGTTTCGCCTGGGACAATCGCCCAGCCGCCGCCGGTGACGACCTGGCCCTGGCGCTGGATTACGCCAGTGTGTCCGCGCGTATTCAGGCCTTTGCCGAGCAGTCGCAGTACCAACTGGTAGAAACCTTTGCCGAGCGCCTGGCCGAAGTGCTGATGAGCGAATTCCAGATTCCCTGGCTGCACCTCAAGTTGACCAAGCCCGGCGCCGTGCCGGCTGCCAGTGGCGTAGGCGTGGAGATCGAGCGCGGATGTCGCTGACTCAGATTTACCTGGGGCTTGGCAGCAATATCGAGCGCGAGCGCCATCTGCGCGCTGGCCTGGATGCGCTGGCGAGTTTTTTAACGGACGTGCGGTGTTCGCCGGTGTTCGAAAGCCAGCCGGTGGGTATCAAGAGTGGGCCATTCTTCAACCTGGTGGTGTCGGCCTATACCGAGCTGCCCTTGATGGAGCTGGACCGCCGATTGAAATTCATCGAGGCCGACAATGGCCGTTATGCACCCGACCGCAAAGGCCTGCCGCTGGACATTGACGTGTTGCTGTACGGCGAGCAGGTAGGGAATTTCGACGGCCTGATGCTGCCGCGCGCAGAGATCCTGAAAAACGCCTTTGTGCTGTGGCCGCTGTCGCTGATGGCCCCCGACCGTGTGCACCCGCAGGCAGGCAAAACACTGGCTGAGCTGTGGCGCGACGCGCAGATCGACCAAGTGCTGGCGCCTGTCGGCTTCGAGTGGCAAGGCCAGCAACTGACCCCGGCTGCGTTGCTCTAGACACCAGGCTCCCCACGGCAAGCATGCTTTCTGCAGCCGAGCGAGCTTACTGTGGTGAGGGCGCTTACTGTGGCGAGGAGGCTTGCTGTGGTGAGGAGGCTTGCTGTGGCGAGGGGGCTTGCTCCCGTTGGGCTGCGTAGCGGCCCCAAAAATCTCAGAGCCACGCACCCAATGAATCATGGAGCAGCCTTTTGCTCTTTGTAAGCCTTCAGCGCCCCAAGCCGCTCACGCTTTAACGCCTCGCCCAACTCCGCGCCTTTAAACCCCTTCTCCAGCAGCGGCGCCACCGCAACATCGCGCGCCACCTGCGCCGCGCCGCGCAAATAATCCGCCTGTGGATAACTTCGTTGCTCAAAGCCCTTGCGGCCTCGTGCATCCATCTCACACGCCGCCACAAATTCCTCAAAGCGCTGCGGTCGACGATACACGTCAAAACTCTGCAGCAATTCCAGCAATGTCGAGGCTTTCAGCTCCAGCGCGCGGTGCCCATGCGTGTGGTATTGGCCCACCAGCAGCGCCAGCTCCTGGCAGTCCCTTGGCACTTTAAAGCTCTCGTTGACCGCCTTGATCAGCTTCAAACCCGTGTGCTCGTGGGCAATATGCTGCGGCAACTTATCCACAGGCGTCAGGCCTTTGCCCACGTCATGCAGCAAGCACGCCCAGCGCACAGTCAGCGGCTGGGCGTGCAGGGCTGCCTGTTTGAGCACGCTCAACGTGTGTACGCCGGTGTCGATTTCCGGATGATGAATTGCGGGCTGCGGCACGCCGAACAGCGCATCCACCTCCGGCATCAAAGTTTTCAGCGCGTTGCAGTCGCGCAGTACCTGGATAAATACCTGAGGTTGATCTTCCATCAGCGCCCGCGAGATTTCCTTCCAACTGCGCTCCGGCGTCAACGCTTCCAATTCGCCGGATTCGCTCAGATGGCGCATCAGTTCCAGGGTTTGCGGCGCCACGGTGAAACCCAAGGGCGCATAACGCGCTGCAAAGCGTGCAACGCGGAGTACGCGCAGCGGATCTTCGGCGAACGCGGGCGAAACGTGACGCAAAATGCGTGCTTCCAGGTCTCGCTGGCCGTGGTAGGGGTCGGTCAAGTTGCCGTCATCGTCCTCCGCCATCGCGTTGATGGTCAGGTCGCGGCGAATCAGGTCTTCTTCCAGCGTGACCTCGGGGCTGGCGTGGAACACAAAGCCGCCATAACCCCGGCCACTCTTGCGCTCAGTGCGTGCGAGGGCGTATTCGTCGCCGTTTTTCGGGTGCAGGAATACCGGAAAATCAGCGCCGACCGGCTTGAAGCCTTTGGCCAGCATTTCTTCGGTGGTTGCGCCGACGACGACGCGGTCGATGTCGGTGACCTTGATGCCTAGCAAGCGGTCACGTACCGCACCGCCGACTGTGTAGATTTTCATGAAAAAGCCTCCATTAGCGGCACAGGATAACGCCTGCGCCCGACCCGTGGAGGCTTTGCTGTTTCAGAGATGAACCACGGCCATGTCCAGGCGGCCGTAGTCGTTGTCGCTGTGCTCGCTGCGTGGGGGCACATGATGGGTTTTCATCACTTGATCGCCCTGCAGCGTCTCCAGGTGGATGTCGAAACCCCACAACCGATGCAGGTGCTTGAGCACTTCTTCGGTGGACTCGCCCAACGGCTTGCGGTCGTGCTGCTGGTGGCGCAGGGTCAGCGAGCGGTCGCCGCGCACATCGATGCTGTAGATCTGCACATTCGGTTCGCGATTGCCCAGGTTGTACTGCGCCGCAAGTGTTTCGCGAATGGTGCGGTAGCCGGGCTCATCGTGGATCGCAGGCACCACCAAGTCATCCTTAAGGTCGTCATCCATGATGCTGAACAGCTTGAGATCACGAATCACCTGAGGTGAAAGGTACTGCAGGATGAAGCTCTCATCCTTGAAGCTGCTCATGGCGAATTTGATCGTCGACAGCCAGTCGCTGCCGGCGATTTCGGGAAACCAGTGGCGGTCTTCGTCGGTTGGGTGTTCACACATGCGCCGGATGTCGCGGTACATTGCAAAGCCAAGGGCATAGGGGTTTATACCGCTGTAATACGGGCTGTCAAAACCAGGCTGGAACACCACGCTGGTGTGCGAGGTGAGGAACTCCATCATGAAACCGTCGGTGACCAGGCCCTCGTCATACAGGTCGTTCATCAGCGTGTAATGCCAGAACGTCGCCCAGCCTTCGTTCATCACTTGGGTTTGGCGCTGTGGGTAAAAGTACTGGGCGATCTTGCGCACGATGCGCACAATTTCGCGCTGCCACGGTTCCAGCAGAGGCGCGTGTTTTTCCAGAAAATACAGGATGTTTTCCTGAGGTTCGGCGGGAAAGCGCGCATTGTCTTTATCGCTGTTCTTGTCGGCACGTTTGGGAATGGTGCGCCACAGATCGTTGATCTGCTTCTGCAGGTGCTCCTCGCGCTCCTTCTGGCGCAGGCGTTCTTCCTCGGCAGAAATCGGGTAGGGGCGTTTGTAGCGGTCGACGCCGTAGTTCATCAGGGCGTGGCAGGAGTCGAGCAGGTCCTCCACCGCGTCGATGCCGTGGCGTTCCTCGCATTGCATGATGTACTGCTTGGCGAACACCAGATAGTCGATGATTGAGCTGGCATCGGTCCAGGTGCGGAACAGGTAGTTGCCCTTGAAGAAACTGTTATGCCCATAACACGCGTGGGCGACCACCAGCGCCTGCATGCAGATGGTGTTTTCTTCCATCAGGTAGGCGATGCACGGGTCGGAGTTGATCACGATCTCGTAGGCCAGGCCCATCTGGCCTCGGGTATAGGACTTTTCGGTGCTGAGGAAGTGTTTGCCGTAGGACCAGTGGTGATAGCCCAGCGGCATGCCGACGGAGGCGTACGCGTCCATCATCTGTTCGGCGGTAATCACTTCGATCTGGTTGGGGTAGGTATCCAGCGCATAACCCGCCGCAATGCGGCTGATTTCCCGGTCATACGCCTGGATCAGTTCAAAGGTCCACTCGGAGCCAGTGGAAAGGGGTTGGCGCTTATGCTCTTTTTTGGCGGTCATGTCACTAACCTGCGCTGGAAGAGTTCACGGAAGACCGGGTAAATATCGCCGGCCGAGACCAGTTGCTGCTGGGCGAACGTGTCGGCAAAGGCGTCGCCGATGCGCTCATATTCGAACCACAGGGCCTGATGCTCACGAGGGGTAATTTCGACGTAGGTGTAGTACTGCACGAACGGCATGATCTGCTTGATCAGGATATCGCGGCAGATCGGCGAATCGTCGTTCCAGTTGTCGCCGTCAGAGGCTTGCGCCGCATAGATATTCCACTCACTGGCCGGGTAGCGCGCAGCCATGATCTCTTGCATCAGCTTCAAGGCGCTGGACACGATGGTGCCGCCGGTTTCCCGTGAATAGAAAAATTCTTCTTCGTCCACTTCCCGGGCGCTGGTGTGATGGCGGATGAACACCACGTCGATCTTGTCGTAGTTTCGCTTGAGAAACAGGTACAGCAAAATAAAGAAGCGCTTGGCGATGTCTTTGGTGGCCTGGGTCATTGAGCCCGACACGTCCATCAGGCAGAACATCACGGCCTTGGAACTGGGGTTGGGCTGTTTGACCAACAGGTTGTATTTCAAGTCGAAGGTATCAAGAAACGGCACACGATGTATGCGTGCGCTGAGTTTCGCGATTTCACCCTCAATCTCCTGAATATCGCCGAAGTTATCCGGTTCTTCGCGTTTCAGGCGCTCCAGTTCGGCCTTGGCCTCGCGCAGTTTCGCGCGGCTGCTGCCAGACAGCGCGATACGCCGCGCATGCGCGGAGCGCAGTGTGCGAATAATGTTGATCCGCGACGGGTTGCCCTCGTTGCTGATGCCGGCGCGCACCGTCTTGAAGGTATCGGTACCGGTCAGGTTGCGTTTGACCAGATTGGGCAGTTCCAGGTCCTCAAACATGAATTCCAGGAATTCTTCCTGGGTGATCTGGAACACGAATTCATCCATGCCTTCGCCGGTATTGCCGGCTTTGCCTGGGCCTTTGCCGCCGCCACCGCCTTGGGGGCGCTGGATATGCTCGCCAGTGGTGAATTCCTTGTTGCCGGGGTGTACGACGGTTTGCTTGCCGCCACGGCCGTGGTGCAGCACCGGTTCGTCAATGTCGCGTCCGGGAATACTGATTTGTTCGCCATGCTCCATGTCGGTAATGGAGCGGCGGCTGACGGCCTCTTCAACGGCCTTTTTGATGTGGTCACGGTAACGCCGCAGGAAACGCTGACGGTTTACCGTGCTCTTGTTCTTGCCATTGAGGCGTCGGTCGATCACATAGCTCATAGGGGCCCCTCCGGGGAGCTTCAAGTCGTAAGCTATAAGCTGCAAGCAAGCGCCCGATGAAGCCAGGCACAGTGGCTCTTGCCTTGCAGCTTGTAGCTAAAAGCTTGCCGCTGCCGCTCTTACTGCGATTTCCGGACCCGTAGGTACCATTCCGAAAGAAGGCGTACCTGTTTGTCGGTGTAGCCACGTTCGACCATGCGCGTCACGAAGTCGTTGTGTTTTTGCTGGTCCTCCTTGCTGGCCTTGGCGTTGAAGCTGATCACCGGCAGCAGGTCCTCGGTGTTGGAGAACATTTTCTTCTCGATAACCACCCGCAGCTTCTCGTAGCTGAGCCATGTAGGGTTCTTGCCATTATTGTTGGCCCGGGCGCGCAGCACGAAGTTGACGATTTCGTTGCGGAAATCCTTCGGATTGCTGATGCCAGCGGGTTTCTCAATCTTCTCAAGCTCCTCGTTGAGGGCCACTCGGTTGAGAATTTCGCCGGTTTCCGGGTCGCGGTATTCCTGGTCCTGAATCCAGAAGTCGGCGTACAGCACGTAGCGGTCGAAGATGTTTTGACCGTACTCGCTGTAGGACTCCAGGTACGCGGTCTGGATTTCCTTGCCGATAAACTCGATGTAGCGCGGCGCCAGGTATTCCTTGAGGAAACGCAGGTAGCGCTCGCGGGTCTCGGCCTGGAATTGCTCCTGTTCGATTTGCTGTTCCAGCACGTAAAGCAGGTGCACCGGGTTGGCGGCAATCTCGTGCGGGTCGAAGTTGAAGACTTTGGAGAGGATCTTGAACGCGAACCGCGTGGAAAGGCCGTTCATGCCTTCATCCACGCCCGCCGTGTCGCGGTATTCCTGAATCGACTTGGCCTTGGGGTCGGTGTCCTTGAGGTTTTCGCCGTCGTACACACGCATCTTCGAGTAGATGTTCGAGTTTTCCGGCTCTTTGAGGCGCGACAGCACGGTGAACTGCGCCAGCATCTTCAGGGTGTCAGGCGCGCAATGGGCTTTGGCCAGGGAACTGTTGAACAGCAGTTTGTCGTAGATTTTGATCTCATCGCTGACCCGCAGGCAGTACGGCACCTTGACGATGTAGATCCGATCGATGAAGGCTTCGTTGTTTTTGTTGTTGCGGAAGGTGTGCCATTCCGACTCGTTGGAGTGGGCCAGCAGAATGCCGGTGAACGGAATCGCGCCGAGCCCTTCGGTGCTGTTGTAGTTACCTTCCTGGGTCGCGGTAAGCAGTGGGTGCAGCACCTTGATCGGTGCCTTGAACATTTCGACGAACTCCATCAAGCCTTGGTTGGCCCGGCACAGCGCGCCCGAATAACTGTAGGCATCGGCGTCGTTCTGCGGGAATTCCTCGAGTTTGCGAATATCAACCTTACCCACGAGCGCCGAAATATCCTGGTTGTTCTCATCACCCGGCTCAGTCTTGGCCACGCCGATCTGGTTGAGGATCGACGGGTAGAGTTTCACCACGCGGAACTGGCTGATATCGCCGCCAAATTCGGCCAGGCGCTTGGTGGCCCAAGGCGACATGATGGTATTGAGGTAACGCCGTGGAATGCCGAAGTCTTCTTCGAGGATCGCGCCATCTTCCGTGGCGTTGAACAGCCCCAGGGGCGACTCGAACACCGGTGAACCCTTGATCGCGTAGAAGGGCACCTTTTCGATCAACTGTTTGAGCTTTTCGGCCAGCGACGACTTACCGCCGCCGACAGGGCCGAGCAGGTACAGGATCTGTTTCTTCTCTTCCAGGCCTTGGGCGGCATGGCGGAAGTAGGAGACGATCTGGTCAATGCATTCTTCCATGCCATGGAAGTCTTCAAAGGCCGGGTAGCGGCGGATCACCTTGTTGGAGAAGATTCGCGACAGGCGCGAATTATTGGCCGTTTCGACCAGTTGAGGCTCGCCAATTGCCAATAACAGGCGTTCGGCGGCAGACGCATAGGTGCTGCGGTCCTTTTTGCACAGGTCGAGATACTCTTGCAACGAGAGTTCTTCGTGCTGTGTGGACTCAAAGCGCTGTTGGAAGTGGCTAAAGATACTCATGACGTCGTCACCTCGCTCGATACGTGGAGCCGACGCCGGGTCAATCAGTCGATGCTGGCAGTCATTGGTGATCACCCATGACCGTTTTCCCCCCAGAACACCCTGAAACGTTACCGATGACCCGCACGCCGGTGTACCGGCTCTCCCCTGATTTGGATGGCCTGCGCTTAAGGATAGTTCGGAATCAGGGAGGTCAAGGCGGGATGCGTAATTAGTTTGCCCGCGCCGTTCGTCAGAAACGGCGCGAGCCCAAGCGTCACGCGGGGTAGCGGGGTGTGAAAAAAATTATTGCGAATCGCCGGAGTCAATGTCTGCAGGATAGGTCGTACGCCACAGTTCAAAGCCACCGTCCAGGCTGTAGACGTCGCTGAAGCCCTGGCTGATCAGATAAGCCGCTGCGCTCTGGCTGGAATTGCCGTGGTAGCACCCCACGATCACTGGCGCGTCGAGGTCGGCTGCGCGGATAAAGTCGGCAATGTTGACGTTGTCCAAGTGCCGTGCACCGCTGATATGCGCGGCGGCATACGTCGGCTGATCGCGGATGTCGACGACCACAGCACCTTGCTCGCGCAGGGCCTGTGCTTGTTCGGGAGAGATACGTTTGAATTCGCTCATGGCGGGCTCCTTGGGCAGGGTTGCAAGCGGCGTCTAGCGCTGGGCGGCCGGCAGTGTAACGGGAATAGGGGCGTTGCACTGGCAGTTCAGGCGCTCGCCGGTGTCGATGTTCATCAGGGTCATGCTGCCGCCCCACACACAGCCTGTGTCGAGGGCGAACACGCCAGGTTCTTCGCATTTGCCTTCAAGGGCCGCCCAGTGGCCGAAGATGATCTTCGTGTCACGGGTTTTGCGTTCCTTGTGCGCAAACCACGGCTTATAGCCGGGCAGTGCGGTATCGGCGCCTTCCTTGCTCTTGAGGTCCAGCTTGCCTTCGGCGGTGCAGAAACGCATGCGCGTGAAGTAGTTGGTGATCACGCGCAGGCGGGGCACGCCGTTCAGGTCGTTGTCCCACTTGACCGGCTCGTTGCCGTACATGCCGTCGAGGTAGGCGCTGTACAGGGCGTCATCGGCCAGCGCGCTTTCGACTTCGGCGGCGCACTTGAGGGCTTTCTTCAGCGTCCATTGGGGTGGGATGCCCGCATGCACCAAGGCGGTGTTGCGGCCTTCGTCGTAATGCATGAGCTTTTGTCGGCGCAGCCAATCCAGCAGTTGCGCGCGGTCGGGCGCTTGAAGAATTTCGCGCAGGGTGTCGCCCTTTTTCAGGCGCTCGATGTTCTTGTCGGCCGCCAGCAGGTGCAGGTCGTGGTTGCCCAATACGCACACCAGTGAGTCGCGCAGGTCATACAGGTAGCGCAGGGTGGCGAGGGACTCGGGGCCGCGATTGACCAGGTCACCGACCAGCCACAAACGGTCGCTTGCCGGGTCGAAGGCGACTCGCTCCAGCAAGCACTTGAGAGGCTCAAGGCAGCCTTGCAGGTCGCCGACCGCGTACGTCGTCATCAGTGCAGCGCCCCAGGCACCGCGAGGCGGAAGGGCGCGATGATGGCATCGAACAGTTTGCCGTCAGTGGCTTTCATCTGAAACGAACCCTGCATGGTGCCGACCTTGGAGGTCATCACCGTGCCGCTGCTGTAGGTGTGGCTTGCGCCGGTGTCGATCAAGGGTTGCTGGCCGACCACACCCGCGCCGCGCACTTCCTCGACCTGGCCGTCACCGTCGGTGATCACCCAGTGGCGCGACAGCAGCTTGGCCGGCACCTGCCCGTTGTTTTTCACGGTAATGGTGTAGGCAAAAGCGAAACGGTTATGTTCGGGTTGGGACTGGTCCGCGAGGAAGCGGGTAACGACGCTGACGTCGATCTGGTAGCGAGGATCGGACATGCAAGAGGCCTTAAAAGCAAAAGCTTGGGACAGCAGATGCGGGTCAGTCTAGGCCAAGAGCAGGGCACTAGGCCAGAAATGCTCACAGGCTTGTCGCGATAGCATCAGCGCGCATTGGCTGACGCATCGCGAGCAAGCCCGCTAACGCACGCTTTAGTCCGCAGCGGGCGCAGGCTGTATGGCCAACTGGTCGGCCAGGCGCACGAACGCTGCCAGGTCCAGTTGCTCGGGGCGCAGGCTGCCATCAACGCCGGCCGCCTGGATTTCGTCGTTGCTGAGCAGGTTCTTCAGCGTGTTGCGCAAGGTTTTGCGGCGCTGGTTGAACGCTTCACGTACCACGCGCTCCAGCAGCTTGTGATCTTTGGCCGGGTGCGGCAGCACAGCGTGTGGCACCAGGCGCACGATGGCCGAATCAACCTTCGGCGGCGGGTTAAACGCGCCGGGGCCGACGTTGAACAAGTGTTCCACGCGGCAGTGGTACTGAACCATGATCGACAGGCGACCCCAATCGCCGCCACCTGGGCCTGCGGCCAAGCGCTCAACCACCTCTTTTTGCAGCATGAAGTGCATGTCGCGGATGAGGCCTGCGTTGTTCAGCAGGTGAAAAATCAGCGGCGTAGAGATGTTGTACGGCAGGTTGCCGACCACTCGCAGGCTGTTGGGGGCTGCATCAAGGCTGGTGAAGTCGAACTTCAGTGCATCGCCCTGGTGCAAGTTGAAGTTGGGCATGCCGGCGAATTGCTGATTGAGGATCGGGATCAGGTCCTTGTCCAACTCAACTACGTCCAGCTGGCCACCGCTGTTCAGCAGGCCTTTGGTCAGTGCACCCTGGCCTGGGCCGATTTCCAGCAAGCGGTCGGAAGATTTGGCGTGGATGGAGCGCAGGATGCGGTCGATTACGCCAGCGTCGTGCAGGAAGTTTTGCCCGAAGCGCTTGCGCGCCCGGTGTTGGTAATGCTCGGTCATAGTCGGGTCTCGGCCATCTGATAGGCGGTTTCCAGGGCCACGTGCAGGCTGCCGGTATCGATCCTGCCGCTGCCTGCCAGGTCCAGGGCAGTGCCATGGTCGACGGAGGTGCGGATGATCGGCAGGCCCAGTGTCACGTTGACTGCGGCGCCGAAGCCTTTGTATTTCAGCACGGGCAGCCCCTGGTCATGGTACATCGCCAGCACTGCGTCGCAGTGCTCCAGATATTTGGGGGTAAACAGAGTGTCCGCTGGCAGTGGGCCGCGCAGGTCCATGCCTTCTTGGCGCAGACGCTCTAATGTCGGTTCAATGATGTCGATTTCTTCATGGCCCAAGTGGCCGCCTTCACCGGCATGCGGGTTGAGCCCACAGACCAGGATGCGTGGTTGGGCAATGCCGAATTTCTGTTGCAGGTCGGTGTACAGAATGCGAGTAACGCGTTCAATGCGCTCGGCGGTGATGGCATCGGCGATGTCACGCAGCGGCAGGTGCGTGGTGACCAAGGCCACGCGCAAGCCGCGTGTGGCCAGCATCATCACCACTTGGGCGGTGTGGGTCAGCTCTGCAAGGAACTCGGTATGGCCCGAAAAGGCGATGCCGGATTCATTGATCACACCCTTGTGCACGGGCGCGGTGATCATGCCGGCGAAGTCGCCGTCGAGGCAGCCTTGGCCGGCACGCGTCAGGGTTTCCAGCACAAATGCCGCATTGGCCTTGTTCAGCTGGCCGGCAACCACGTTGGCTTGCAGTGGGGTGTGCCACACATACAGGCTGCCCGCCGGTGCGGGCTGGTCGGGCCAGTTGCCTGGCGCCGCGTCCAGCAGCGTGACGGCCACGCCCAGTTGCGCGGCCCGCTCAAGGAGCAGGTCACGGCTGGTAATGGCAATCAGAGGGTGTGGCTGGGGTTGCGAGGCGAGCAGCAGGCAAAGGTCTGGACCAATGCCGGCCGGCTCGCCGGGTGTTACCGCGAAACGCTGTGGTTTCACTGAGTTGCCTGGTCGGTGCCTGTTTGTTCGGCGCCTGGCAGCTTGTTTTCTACATAGGCTTCGTCACGGATCTGACGCAACCAGGTTTGCAGCTCTTCGTCGTACTTGCGGTTACGCAAAACGGTCAGTGCTTGTTGCTCGCGGGCCTGGTTGGTGTTGTCGGTCGCGCGGCGACCCAGCACTTCCAGTACGTGCCAGCCATATTGAGTTTTGAACGGCTTGGACAGCACACCTTGCGGCGTTTTGGCCATGACGTCCTGGAACTCCGGTACCAGTGCTTTCGGGTCGATCCAGTTCAGGTCGCCGCCGTTAAGGGCCGAGCCCGGGTCTTCCGAGAAGCTCTTGGCCAGGGTGGCGAAGTCTTCACCCGCCTCTATGCGGTCATAGATCTTCTGGGCCAGTTCCCTGGTTTGCGCCTCGGTACGGATTTCGCTTGGTTTGACCAGAATGTGACGAACATGCACTTCGTCTCTCAGTGAGGTCTCGCCGCCGCGTTTTTCCAGCAACTTGAGGATAATAAAGCCGCCTGGCGTACGTGCTGGCTGGGTGATTTCACCCGGCTGCATGGCGCTCAGCTCACGGTCGAACGGAGGTGGCAATTGGGCAGCTTTACGCCAGCCCATATCACCGCCGTCCAGGGCGTTGTCGCTGCCCGATACGGCAATCGCGGTCTGCGCAAAATCAGCACCGGCTTTCAGGCGGTCATAAACGGCCTGAGTTTTTGCGGCGGCGGCATTGAGCTGCTCGGCGTTGGCGCTGTCCGGGGTCGGGATCAGAATGTTGGCCAGGTGCAGCTCTTCAGAGAGCTGCATCTTGCCAAGGTCGGAGGCCAGGAAGTTTTTGACTTCCTGCTCGGACACTTGAACCCGCTCGGCCACACGGCGCTGACGCACACGGCTGATGATCATTTCGCGGCGGATCTGGTCACGCGCGTCCTCATAGGACAAACCGTCGTGGGCCAGTGCAGCACGGAACTGGTCAATGCTCATGTTGTTGCGTTGAGCGATGGTGCCGACGGCCTGGTTCAGTTCTTCGTCCGAAATACGGATGCCGGAACGATCGCCGATCTGCAGTTGCAGGTTTTCGACGATCAGGCGTTCCAGCACCTGTGGGTCCAGGACGCTGGTAGGCGGTACGCCGCCGCCACGTTTGGCGATGGTTTGCTGAACTTCCTTGACCCGTTGGTCCAGTTGGCTCTGCATGATCACGTCGTTATCGACGATGGCCACTACCTTGTCCAGCTGTTGAACCGCAGCGTGTGCCGATGCGGTCCCCAGGAACAGCGCGCCCAGCACGAGTGGGCGCAAGCAATCAGAAAGCTTGATCTTCACGTTCACGATAACCTTGAATGCCTTTGTCGAGGAAGCTCTCTACCTTGGCGCCGGTCAGGCCGCCGAGTCCTTTAAGGACTACCTGGAAGAAGAGCCCGTGGTCACCCTTTTCGTTAAGCGGGGCGATCTGGCTGTATTCGTCGTTGGAAACCCAGTAACGGTTGATGACGCGCAGTTTCCAGCAGCAGTTGTCGTACTCGAAACCACCGAAGGCTTCCAGGGTACGGTTGCGGGCATAGTCATACTGCCAGCGGGAGATCAGGTTCCACTGCGGAATGATCGGCCACATCATCGAGAAGTCGTGTTGCTGGATTTTGTAGTAATCCTTCACGTAGTTCGCGGTATCCGATGGCACGCTGTAGTCACCACCAAACTGCCACTTGCCGGTCAGCTGGTTGTACACCACCTGGTCGTTGCGATAGCGGTAGCCGAGGTTGATGATCTTGTTCGGGTTGTCTTCCGGCTGGTAGTGGAACATCGCGCTGCCCGAACGTGGGCTGTGCTCTTCGGTGTCCCAGTTGTAGTCGGCCGTGGCGCGCCAGTCGCGGTTGAAGCGGAACTCGTATTCCAGGGCGATTGGCGACACGTCAGACTGTGCGTCGGCACGATCAGCCGCCAGGATGCCCGGCAGTTGAACCTCGCGGTTCTTGAAGTACACCGCCTGGCCCACGGAAACGCGCTGACGTTCAAAGCCGTTCTCTTCGATCCAGCGGCTGGTCAAGCCCAGGGACAGCTTGTTCTCGTCGCCGATCCGGTCGGTGCCGCTGAAGCGGTTATCGCGGAACAGCGAGGCGTAGCTGAACGAGTACTCACTGGTGTCGAATACCGGAATATCGCTTTGGTCCTTGTTAGGCACATAGAGATAGTAGGCACGTGGCTCCAGGGTCTGGCGATACTCTTTGCCGAACCAGTTGGTATTGCGGTCGAAGTACAGGCCGCTGTCGACGCTGGCGACTGGAATTGCGCGGTCCTGGGAGCTTTTGAACACCCCGCCTGCATAAGGAGAGGCACCCGGCTGCAGAGCAGCGGCTTGAGCGGCAATAATGTCGTTCTTGCCTTTGCTATCCAGGTCAAGATCGTACTTGGTATAGACGTACTTGAGCTTCGGCGTAATAAAACCGTAGGTCCAGTTCATCGGGTAATCGACGGCCGGGGCGGCGGTCAGGCGCGTACCGTTTGCACGCGTGAGGCCGGCGACGTTGGTGTCCAGACGCGGTGACGTAGCACCGTCTTCGTTAGTAAACGTGCCAGTTTCCAGGTCACGGTCAAAGCGAACAGCTTCCGTCTCATAGGTAAAGTTCAGCCCGCCCGGGTGGTAAGGCAGCGCACCGTTGAAGGTGATCTGCGGCAACCGGTCATAAGGCGTGATCTGGGAGATCGTCGACAGCTGGTAAGCCTGCAGGTTAACGCGGGCTTGATACGAGTCGCCCCGATACGTCACAGAACCTTGCTGGTTAAGGAAGTCGCGGTTTTGAACCCCTTCCTCGTAGGACTTCAGGTCCTGGAAGTAATAAGGATCGCTGATTTTGGTGTAATCGACCTGGGTCGATATCCGCGAGTCCAAGCCGCCACGGTGCTGCCAATTGAGCATGTAGCGGGTACTTTCGTAATCGCTCTGCTTGTTGCGCTCGTCGTTGTCGTCGTTCAGGTACGCACCGCCGAACTGGCCTTCGCTGGACTTGGTGAGGTAGCGGAATTCGCCTTCCATCATCATGCCGCGTTTGGTCATGTATTGCGGGTACAACGTGGCGTCGTAGTTCGGCGCCAGGTTGAAGTAGTAAGGCGTGACGAGTGTAAAGCCGCTTTCGCTGCCGGTGCTGAAGCTCGGCGGCAGGAAGCCGGATTGACGACGATCGTCGATCGGGAAATAGATGTACGGGGTGTACAGGATCGGAATGTTCTTGATCCGCAACGTCGCGTTGGTCGCCGTACCGAAACCGGTGGCGGGGTTCAACGTGATGTTGTTGCCGCGCAGTTGCCAGGCGTTGCTGTCTGGCTCGCACGTGGTGTACGTACCGTCTTTGAGACGGATGATCGCGTTTTCAGCACGTTTTGCGTACAGCGCGTTACCGCGGATACGCGACTTGTGCATCACGTATTCAGCGTTGTCGATCTGGGCCGCGCCGGTATCGAGCTGTACCTGGGCATGATCGCCGACGATCAGCGCACCGTTGTCGCGCAAGCGAACGTTGCCGTTCAGCTCGCCACGGTTCTCGGCCTGATACAGGCTCGCCTCTTCAGATTCCAGCTGCATGCTGCCCTGGCGCATGACGACGTCACCGGCCAGGGTCGCGACTTGCTGTTCCTGCTCGTAACGAGAGGCCTTGGCACCGATAAAGGTCGGCGCATCGCTCTTGTTGGTCTTGTCGTTCATGCCGGGACGCATCGGCTCGACGTACGCGCCGGAGCAATAAGGACCGGTTTCGGCCAACTGGGCGGCGGTCAGCTTCTCGCGAGGCACCCAGTCCAGGTGGCTATAGTCGGCGCTGCGCGAACGCAGGCCACGGCCCTTGGACTCGGTAACCAGAGCGGTCTTCGGTGCGGCGTCGGCGCTGCCACCAGCGTCGGCTTGCGCCGTGCTGTTGGCCGAGCTGACGGCTGCACCGTCATGCACCGGTCGCGGTGGCAATGGGGCTGCGGCGCTTTTCGGCGCACAATCCCAGGCACCCGAAGCAGAGACTGAGCAGTCATACTGTTCCGCGGCGACCACGAATGAGGTGGCGAAAGGTTGCATGGCCAGCAGACTGCCGGTTACCAGCAACGGAAATTTTCTACGAAACGCGGGGGATTTCAATGCCATCTTATTAGTCCGGGCTTCCTGCGTGCCATCTGCCCGCGGTGTGGGCCGCACGCCTCTCGATGGTCTGAAAAAGATGCGTGATAATAAAGCATGACCCGCTTGACGGCTAGCGCCGTCGGAGACCCTTGTAATGCCCGAGCAAGATCTACGTTTACAACAGCTGAAAGTCTGGCTGGATGAGCAGCTGCCGATCCTTTTCAACGCGCAAGGTTGGGGCTCCGTACCCCCGGCCACATTGACTGCGGCCAGCAGTGACGCGAGTTTCAGGCGTTACTTCCGGTGGGAGGGCGGTGGGCATGGTTTTGTCGTAATGGACGCACCGCCACCCCAGGAAAACTGCAAACCTTTCGTCGATATCGCTGATTTACTCGCGAAATCCGGCATAAACGTTCCAAAAATTTATGCAGAAGATTTGCCGCGCGGCTTTCTTTTGCTGAATGACCTGGGCACAAAAACCTATCTGGACGTAATTGACGACAAAAACGCCGATCAATTGTTTGCCGATGCCATCGACGCGTTGCTCGCGTTTCAGCAATTGCCGATGGACGCGCCGTTGCCCAGTTATGACGTCGCCTTGTTGCGCCGTGAGCTGGAATTGTTTCCGGAGTGGTACGTTAAAAGGCACTTGGGCATCACGTTCGACGCCCAGCAACACGCGCTCTGGCAGCGCGCCAGCGATCACTTGATCGACAGCGCCCTGGCCCAGCCAACAGTGCTGGTGCATCGCGACTATATGCCGCGCAACCTGATGATCAGCCAGCCGAACCCCGGCGTACTGGATTTTCAGGACGCGGTCTACGGCCCGGTTACTTATGACATCACGTGCCTGTTCAAGGACGCGTTCCTCAGTTGGCCCCACGCCCGCGTGCGTGAATGGCAGCGCGGTTACTGGCAGCGCGCCGGTGCGCTGGGCATTCCCGTGCAGGCAGACTTTGAAGAGTTCCTGCGGGCCAGCGACCTGATGGGCGTGCAGCGCCACCTCAAGGTAATCGGCATTTTTGCGCGCATCTGCCACCGTGACGGCAAGCCGCGCTACCTGGCGGATGTGCCGCGCTTCTTTGCTTATATAGAAGCGGTACTGGCAGACCGGCCTGAATTGGACGCGTTGGCTGAGTTACTGGCCAGTTTGCGCCAACCGGTCGAGGCCGGCCTATGAAGGCCATGATTTTGGCGGCCGGCAAAGGCGAGCGCATGCGCCCGCTGACGCTGCACACGCCCAAGCCGCTGGTGCAGGCGGGTGGCAAGCGGTTGATCGAATATCACCTGGAAGCACTGGCCAAGGCGGGGTTCACCGATATTGTGATCAACCATGCCTGGCTTGGGCAGCAGATCGAAAGCTACCTGGGCGACGGCGCGCAGTATGGCCTGCGCATCCAGTATTCAGCCGAAGGCGAGCCGCTGGAAACCGGCGGCGGGATCTTCCAGGCATTGCCGCTGTTGGGCGACGAACCCTTCCTGGTGGTCAACGGGGATATTTGGACGGACTACGATTTCACCCGGTTGCGCCAGCCTCTTCAGGGCCTGGCCCACTTGGTGATGGTGGATAACCCGGCGCATCACCCGTCAGGCGGTGATTTTTACCTCGATCAGCAGTTGCTTCATGATGCGGCGCCCGGTGCCGATAACCTGACCTTCAGTGGCATTTCAGTGCTCGACCCGCAGTTGTTCGCAGGTTGCAGCGCGGGCGCCTTCAAGCTGGCGCCGCTGTTGCGCGCGGCGATGGCGAAAGGTCTGGTAACGGGGGAGCACATGACGGGACGCTGGATTGATGTCGGCACGCTGGAGCGTCTGGCGCAGGTCGAAACCTTGCTGATTGCGGGGCAATAAAATGTTGTGGCCAGGGACGCTGATCGGCGCCGGGGCTGGCTATGCCATTGCCAGTATTCCGGGGGCCTTGTTGGGCGCATTGCTGGGGCAGGCGCTGGACCGCCGCCTGCAACTGCAGAGTTGGGCGCAGTTGCGCGAGCGCCTCGGCGGGCGCCCGGCGTTACGCAACGATGAATTGCTGTTCGTGCTGTTGGGGCGCCTGGCCAAAAGTAACGGGCGGGTGGTGGACGGGCATATTCAGCAGGCGCGGCAAGAAATGCGCTCGTTGGACATGAGCGAGTCAGCCCAGCGCCGGGCGATTAATGCGTTTAATCGCGGCAAGTCGGGTTCTGACGGCATGCGCACGTATCTGCGGGTGCTCAAGGCTCAGCCGCATGCTGCGGAAGGCGTTTTGCGTGCGTGTTGGCGGATGGCGTGGGCGGATGGCAGGGCGGATGAGGTGGAGCGCCGTTTGATCAACCTGTGGGGAAAGTGGCTCGGTTGGACGCCGCAGCAGTTGCAGGCGCTGGCGCTGGATTTCGCACCGGAGCGTAAACCGTTGGCTAATCGCGGTGGCGCGTATCAGGAGGCGTTGCGGGTGTTGGGTGTGACGGCGACGGCTGAGCCTGATGCGATCAAACGAGCTTATCGCCGACTGCTCAGCCGGCATCACCCGGACAAAATCGCCGGCAGTGGCGCTACGCCTGCTCAGGTGCGCGAGGCGACTGAGCGAACGCGCGAGTTGCACAATGCTTATGCGTTGATTCGCGAGCGCCGCGATTTTCGATAGGCTCGGATGATCGTCCCCACGCAGAGCGTGGGAACGATCAAACGCGCGCAACCCGACCCGAATCAGTCGGTGGCCGGCTGTGGGCTCAGCCACCCGCGAATTCGCCGGTACAACTGCTCTTGCTCAGCCGAGCTGTTACCGGGCAGTGTCTTCAGTGACACCTGTTTATACCCGTCATTCTTCGCACGCTTGGCCGCCTGAACACGTGCCAATGCATCCTTACGCTCTTGCGCGCCGTCTTGATAGAACACATCCGCCGTAGGCACTTTCAGCGTTGGCGCGAGTTTTTGCAGGTCTGGCTGCCGAGCCACCGGCGTCTTGCCGGCCACCATCACCAGCTTCTGCACCTGAGATGGCTGCTTCTCGCTCAGGTAACGCGCAGCCCACCAGGCGCCGGTGCCATGCCCGAGCAGCACTACGCTGCGCGCGCCTTGGGTCTGGGCAAAGGCAACGCCGGCGTCGATGCGGTCGAAAATCCGCTTGGCGTCGGTTTTGTCCTGTTCATCTGCGCCCGGCACCACCGCCGGGTCGGTGCCTTCGGCTTCGGCGCTGGCGGCTTGCTCGATGGGTTTGGCGGCCGTGCTGCCGTCTTTGCTGCTGGTGTCGACGGCTGCCTTGGGGGCTTCGATGACCCGTGGTGGCAGCGTGTCCATGTTCACATCCGGCAGCGACAGGCTGAGGGTGCCCCAGTTGGCGTCCGGTAATTTGTTGCGCAACGGCGCGATTGCTTGCGGCCAGTCAGCACTTTCGCCCGCGCCCGGCACGATAATCACCACGCCTTCGGCTTCTGCGCTGTTGGCCGGTTTCCACAGGGCCAGGAACGAATCACTGCCGGCCTGCAACTGTTGCTGCTGTTGCTGGGGAATTATGCGTTCAAGGGCGTTGGCCTCTTCCTTGCTGCGTTCGGGCAGGGCTTGGCGTTCCAGCGGTTTTTCTGCGGTGGAGGCGGGTTCGTCGGCGGCCTGAACAGAAAAGACGCTGGTAAATAGCAGCGACAGGCACAATGCTGGCAGTGCCGAGCGGTTTCGATAGGGCATTGTTAAATTCCGGCCAGAGGTGATTACAGCAGCCTAATAGGTTGGTCAGTATTTGTCAGTGATGTGAGACGTGGATCATGGGTTTTCGCTTCCTGCTGATTATAGGCTGTGTGCTTTTTGCGCTGATGGCGAGTGCCGCGCCAGCGCCCGCCGCCGCGCAGGCACAGCTCAATGCGCAGCAACGCGAGTGGTTGGCCGAGCACCCGCAACTGCGCGTGGGCGTGGTATTGCAGGCGCCGTACGCGCAATACGATCGGCGCTTGCAGCGCTTGTCCGGGGCCAATGTCGAGTTGATGCAGTGGCTGGCCAAAGCGCTGAATATCGAGCTGACGTGGCGCAACTTCCAAAGTCAGGAGCAATTGGAAGCCGCCGTGCGCGAGGGCGAGGTGGACATCGCCCCCGGCCTGCAGCAGACCCCGACCAGCTTGCGCCTGTGGTTATTTACCGACCCTTATATGCGCGTGCCCCAGCACATTGTGGGTATCCGCGAAGGCGGTGGCGCGGTGGAGCTGGAGAAACTCGATGAGGTTTCTCGCGTCGCCGTGCGCATGCCCAGCGTCGTGGCCGACTACTTGCGCAGCAATTATCCCAACCTGAACCTGCAAGGTGTGCCCATGGAACGCCAGGCCTTGCAATTGCTGGTCAGCCAGCAAGCGCGTTATGCCGTGGTGGATGAAGCGCAACTGAGCCGCTTGTCCGGCGAGGCGGAGTTCGCCGGGCTGGCGGTGGTGGGCGACATCGGCCTGCCGCAACTGCTGCGCGTGGCCACCCGGCGGGAATGGCCGCCATTGGCAAGCATCATGCAAAGCGCCTTGCGCGCTATACCCGCGCGCGACCTCGACCAGTTGCATAACCGCTGGCTGCAACCGCAGGCCCCCCGGTTGGCGGAGTCTGCGGCCGTGTGGAAAAACCTCAGCCTGCTGTTGGCGATGTTCCTGCTCGGCAGCCTCGCAGTGGTGGCTTGGCAGCGTCGCCAGCAACGTGGCCTGGAGCAAAGCTTGTTGGCGGCTCGGGAAGAAAGTGCAGCGCGCGCAGCCGGTGCCGAAGCCTTGCAGTTGACGCAGTTTTCCATCGATCAAAGTACGGTCGGCATCCTCTGGGTCAACTGGGACAGCCACGTGCGTTACGCCAACTTCGCCGCCGAAACCATGCTGGGTTACCGCCCGGGCGCGTTGATCGAGCGGCCGCTGATCGATGTTGACCCGGCGTTGAACATGGACCGCTGGCTTGACGTGTGGAAACGCGCGCGTGCCAGCGAGGAGGGCGCGCAAAACTTCGCCACCGATTGCGTGCGCGCCGACGGCAGCCGCCTGCCCGTCGATGTGTCGTTGAGCTTTCTGCGGTTTGCCGAGGCTGAATACCTGGTGGTCTACCTCAACGACGTCACCGAGCGTCGCCGCTACGTGGCCGCCCTGCTGCAAAGCGAGGCACAGTTGCGCGAGCTGTCCGCCCACCTCGAAACCGTGCGCGAAGAAGAAAAAGCGCGTATCGCCCGTGAAGTCCACGATGAACTTGGGCAGATGCTCACGGTGCTCAAGTTGGAAACCTCGATGTGCGAGCTGGCCTATGCGCAACTCGACCCCGGCTTGAACGAGCGCTTGAACAGCATGAAGCGCCTGATCGCCCAGTTGTTTCAACTGGTGCGCGACGTGGCGACCGCGTTGCGCCCGCCGATTCTGGACGCCGGCATCGCCTCGGCTATCGAATGGCAAGCCCGCCGCTTCGAAGCGCGCACGCAAATCCCTTGCCTGGTACAAGTCCCGGAGAACCTGCCAGCCTTGAGCGATGCCAAGGCGATCGGCCTGTTCCGTATCCTGCAGGAAGCGCTGACCAATGTGATGCGCCATGCCCAGGCGCATACTGTCGAGCTGAGTTTGGTGGTAGAGGGCGCCCACCTGCGGTTGACCATCAGCGACGACGGCGTTGGCTTCGTGCAGGCGCAAGGGCGCGCGGTGTCATTCGGCTTGGTCGGCATGCGCGAGCGCGTGCTGATCATGGGCGGGCAACTGAGCCTGGACAGCGAATTGGGCGAGGGCACCACCTTGAGTGTCACGGTGCCGCTGGATACATAACCCTAAGAGGAACGCCCTGTGATTCGCGTATTGGTAGCCGAAGACCACACCATTGTTCGTGAAGGCATCAAGCAATTGATCGGCCTGGCCAAAGACCTGCTGGTGGTCGGCGAGGCGAGTAATGGCGAGCAATTGCTCGAGACCTTGCGCCACGTGCCGTGCGAGGTGGTGTTGCTGGACATCTCGATGCCGGGCGTGAATGGCTTGGAAGCCATCGCGCGCATTCGTACATTGAACAACCCGCCGGCTATTTTGGTGTTGTCGATGCACGACGAGGCGCAAATGGCCGCGCGTGCGCTTAAAGTCGGTGCGGCAGGGTATGCCACCAAAGACAGCGACCCTGCGCTGTTGCTCACGGCGATTCGCAAGGTCGCCGCCGGCGGGCGTTATATCGACCCGGACCTGGCCGACCGGATGGTCTTTGAGGTCGGCCTGACCGATTCCCGACCCTTGCATTCGCTGCTGTCGGAACGTGAGTTTTCGGTGTTCGAGCGCCTGGCTCAAGGCGCCAACGTCAATGACATCGCCCAGCAACTGGCGCTGAGCAGCAAGACCATCAGCACCCACAAAGCGCGGCTGATGCAGAAGCTCAATATCACCTCGCTGGCCGAGTTGGTGAAGTACGCCATGGAACACAAACTGATCTGACCACCTGTCTATAAACGACACTGCGAAAACACCGCCAAGCCCGTTCTTGTGGCTTGCAGCTCGACCCTTGCGGCGGCACCGTTCCATCCCCGCCATCGGTGTAGGGCAATCCCTACCCAAAACCTTCCATCCGGCTGATGCAATTCTCTCCCAGCCCCCGATTTCCGGGGGCTCGCGGCTGGACTACGCTTGTGCCACAGCAGTCCAAAATACAAAGGTGCGGGTATGAGCGAGGTGGATTCAAATGATGTGCTGGTCAGCTTTCGTGGCGTGCAAAAGAGCTACGACGGCGAGAACCTGATCGTCAAAGACCTCAACCTGGAGATTCGCAAGGGCGAGTTCCTCACCCTGCTCGGGCCATCGGGTTCGGGCAAGACCACCAGCCTGATGATGCTCGCAGGTTTTGAAACCCCCACCGCCGGTGAAATCCTGCTGGCCGGGCGCTCCATCAACAACGTGCCACCGCACAAACGTGACATCGGCATGGTGTTTCAGAACTACGCCTTGTTCCCGCACATGACCGTCGCCGAGAACCTGGCCTTCCCGTTGTCGGTGCGCGGCTTGAGCAAGACCGACATCAGCGAGCGGGTCAAACGCGTGCTGAGCATGGTGCAGCTCGACGCCTTCGCCCAGCGCTACCCGGCGCAATTGTCCGGCGGCCAACAACAGCGGGTGGCGCTGGCGCGTGCGCTGGTGTTCGAACCGCAACTGGTGCTGATGGACGAACCCCTCGGCGCCCTCGACAAACAACTGCGCGAACACATGCAGATGGAGATCAAGCACCTGCACCAGCGCCTCGGCGTGACCGTGGTGTACGTGACCCACGATCAGGGCGAGGCCTTGACCATGTCTGACCGCGTGGCGGTGTTCCATCAGGGCGAGATCCAGCAAATCGCCGCGCCGCGCACGTTGTACGAAGAACCGAAAAACACCTTTGTTGCCAACTTTATCGGCGAAAACAATCGCCTCAGTGGGCGCCTGCACAGCCACACCGGCGAGCGCTGCGTGGTCGAGTTGGCGCGCGGCGAGAAGGTCGAGGCGCTGGCGGTGAATGTCGGCCAGCTCGGCGGCCCGGTGACCCTGTCGGTGCGCCCCGAGCGCGTCAGCCTCAATAGCGCCAGCGAAGCCTGCGTGAACCGTTTTTCCGGGCGCGTGGCGGAATTTATCTACTTGGGCGACCACGTGCGCGTGCGCCTGGAAGTCTGCGGCAAGGCCGATTTTTTTGTGAAACAACCGATTGCCGAGCTGGACCCAGCACTGGCGGTCGGCGACGTGGTACCGATTGGCTGGCAAGTCGAGCACGTGCGTGCACTCGACCCACTTCTAGAGGCGAATTAATCGCCCCCATGGCTTCACCACCCCTGCATCGGAGAGAACAACAATGTTGAGATCCCTTAAATATTCAGCCCTGGTTTTAGGCGTGATGGGCGCGGCACAGGCCATGGCAGGCCCGGACCTTACCGTCGTGTCGTTTGGTGGCGCGAACAAGGCGGCGCAGGTAAAGGCCTTCTACGCACCGTGGGAAAGCGCGGGCAACGGCAAGATCGTCGCCGGCGAGTACAACGGTGAAATGGCCAAGGTCAAGGCGATGGTCGACACCAAAAGCGTGTCCTGGGACTTGGTGGAAGTCGAGTCGCCGGAGCTGTCGCGTGGTTGCGACGAAGACATGTTCGAACCGCTGGACCCAAAACTGTTCGGTAACTCGGCTGACTACGTGAAAGGCGCTATCCAGCCGTGCGGCGTGGGCTTTTTCGTGTGGTCGACCGTGCTGGCCTACAACGCCGACAAGCTGAGCAGCGCGCCGACCAGTTGGGCGGATTTCTGGGACACCAAGAAATTCCCGGGCAAGCGCGGCCTGCGTAAAGGCGCCAAGTACACCTTGGAATTCGCCTTGATGGCTGACGGTGTGGCGCCCAAGGATGTGTACAAAGTGCTGGCCGGCAAAGACGGCCAGGACCGCGCATTCAAGAAGCTCGACGAACTCAAACCGTCGATCCAATGGTGGGAAGCCGGCGCACAACCGCCGCAATACCTCGCCTCGGGTGACGTAGTGATGAGCTCGGCCTATAACGGCCGGATCGCCGCCGTGCAAAAAGAAAGCAACCTGAAAGTGGTGTGGAACGGCGGCATCTACGACTTCGACGCGTGGGCCATTCCTAAAGGCCTGGCCAAGGACCGCGCTGAAGCCGCGAAGAAATTCATCGCGTTCACGGTGCAGCCGCAGCAGCAGAAGACCTACTCGGAAAACATCGCCTACGGCCCGGCCAACACCCAGGCCGTACCGTTGCTGGCCAAGGACATCCTCAAGGATATGCCGACCACGCCGGAAAACATCGCCAACCAGGTGCAGATCGACGTGAGCTTCTGGGCTGATAACGGCGAGCAACTTGAGCAGCGTTTCAATTCCTGGGCCGCCAAGTAACCAGCCACACCGCTAAACCCCTGTGGGAACCGGTAAGTGTGGGAGCGGGCTTGCTCGCGAATGCGGTGGGTCAGTCTCTTCATTTGTTGACTGTCACATCGCCTTCGCGAGCAAGCCCGCTCCCACACAAGCCCGCAGCCACATGAGATCCGCTGTGTTGGGCAGAGTGCTTTCATTTTCACGTTCCGGAGTTTGCCATGGTTATCGCCATTCCCAGCCCCACCCTCAAGCAGCGCCTGGCGCGTGCCGAGCGGCTTAATCGCTGGAAGGCCCAAGCCTTGATTGCGCCGCTGGTGCTGTTTTTGCTGCTGGTGTTTCTGGTGCCGATTGTAGCGCTGCTCTACAAAAGCGTCGGCAACCCGGAAGTGGTGGGCGGTTTGCCGCGCACCGTGGTGGCGGTCAAGACGTGGGATGGGCGCGGCCTGCCGGGTGAGCCGGTGTACCAGGCGCTGAGCGAAGACTTGGGCGAAGCGCGTAAAAACCAGACCTTGGGCGATCTGTCGAAACGTTTGAACATGGAATTGGCCGGCTATCGCAGCCTGCTGACCAAAACAGCGCGGGCGCTGCCGTTTGCCCAAGCGCCGGGCTCTTATAAAGAAGCGCTGGAAAGCCTTGATGAACGCTGGGGCGACCCGGCGTACTGGCAGGCTATCCGGCGTAACACCAGCAACCTTACGCCTTACTACTTGCTGGCGGCCGTCGATCACCGTATCGATGACCTTGGCGAAGTGGCCCCGGCCACCCCTGACCAAGCGATCTATCTGGACATCTTCGCGCGGACCTTCTGGATGGGCCTGGTAATCACGGCCATCTGCCTGTTGCTGGCCTATCCTCTCGCGTACCTGCTGGCCAACCTGCCGGCGCGCAAAAGTAACTTGCTGATGATTCTGGTGTTGCTGCCGTTCTGGACTTCGATTCTGGTGCGGGTGGCGGCGTGGATCGTGTTGCTGCAGTCGGGTGGCTTGATCAACAGCGCCCTGATGGGCATGGGCCTGATCGACAAGCCGCTGGAGTTGGTGTTCAACCGCACCGGGGTGTACATCTCAATGGTGCACATTTTGCTGCCGTTCATGATTCTGCCGATCTACAGCGTGATGAAAGGCATCTCGCCGACCTATATGCGCGCGGCGATTTCGCTGGGCTGCCACCCATTCGCCAGCTTCTGGCGCGTGTACTTCCCGCAAACCTACGCGGGTGTCGGCGCCGGTTGCCTGCTGGTGTTCATTTTGGCGATTGGTTACTACATCACCCCGGCGCTGCTGGGCAGCCCCAACGACCAGATGGTGAGCTACTTCGTGGCGTTTTACACCAACACCAGCATTAACTGGGGCATGGCCACCGCTTTGGGCGGCTTGCTGCTGCTGGCGACCGTGGTGCTGTACCTGATCTATAACCGGCTGGTGGGCGCCAGTCGCCTGCGCCTGAGCTGAGGAACCTTGCGATGCTGAGCCCTTATCTGTCACCGGTGGAACGCCTGTGGTTCTACAGCTTGCGGATTCTCTGCGGCTTGATCCTGCTGTTCCTGATATTGCCCGTGCTGGTGATCATCCCGTTGTCATTCAACAGCGGCAGTTTCCTTGTGTACCCGCTGCAAGGTTTCTCGCTGCATTGGTATGAGGATTTCTTCGGCTCGGCCGAATGGATGCGTGCGCTGAAGAACAGCATTATTGTGGCGCCAGCGGCCACGGTGCTGGCCATGGTGTTCGGCACCTTGGCGGCGATTGGCCTGACCCGTGGGAATTTTCGCGGTAAGGCGCTGGTGATGGCCCTGGTTATTTCGCCGATGGTGGTGCCGGTGGTGATCATCGGCGTGGCCAGTTACCTGTTCTTTGCGCCGTTGGGCCTGGGCAACAGCTTCTTCTCGCTGATCGTGGTGCATGCGGTGCTGGGCGTGCCGTTTGTGATCATCACCGTGTCGGCGACGTTGCAGGGCTTCAATCACAACCTGGTGCGGGCGGCGGCCAGTCTTGGCGCATCGCCATTGACTGCGTTTCGTCGGGTGACCTTGCCATTGATCGCGCCGGGCGTGATTTCCGGGGCGCTGTTTGCCTTTGCCACCTCGTTTGATGAGGTGGTGGTGACGCTGTTCCTCGCCGGCCCCGAGCAAGCGACCTTGCCGCGCCAGATGTTCAGCGGTATCCGCGAAAACCTCAGCCCGACGATTGCCGCCGCTGCGACCTTGCTGATCGCGTTTTCGGTACTGCTGTTGCTGACCCTGGAATGGCTGCGTGGGCGCAGCGAAAAACTGCGCACCGCCCAGGTCTAAAGCCCTGCAGAGGTCAACATGTGGGAAGGGGCTTGCTCCCGATGGCGGATTGCCGGCCGACTTATTTATCAACTGACAGAATGCTATCGGGAGCAAGCCCCCTCCCACAGTGGTTTTGTGTTGGCCCTGAAGTCACCATTACTGTTGCTGACCCACCGCCCAGGTCTAAAGCCCAGCAGCCATCAACATGTGGGAGGGGGCTTGCTCCCGATGGCGGAGTGCCAGCCGACTTATTTATCAACTGACAAAATGCTATCGGGAGCAAGCCCCCTCCCACAGTGGTTTTGTGTTGGGCCTGAGGTCACTATTACTGTTGCTGACCCACCGCCCAGGTCTAAAGCCCAGCAGCCATCAACATGTGGGAGGGGGCTTGCTCCCGATGGCGGATTGCCGGCCGACTTATTTATCAACTGACAAAATGCTATCGGGAGCAAGCCCCCTCCCACATTGGTTTTGTGTTGGGCCTGAGGTCACCATTACTGTTGCTAACCCACCGCTCAGGTCTGGAGCCTGGCAGAGGTCAATATGTGGGAGGGGGCTTGCTCCCGATGGCGGATTGCCGGCCGACTTATTTATCAACTGACAAAATGCTATCGGGAGCAAGCCCCCTCCCACAGTGGTTTTGTGTTGGGCCTGAGGTCACTATTACTGTTGCTGCCCCACCGCTCAGGTCTAAAGCCCGGCAGAGGTCAATATGTGGGAGGGGGCTTGCTCCCGATGGCGGAGTGTCAGCCGACTTATTTATCGACTGACAAAATGCTATCGGGAGCAAGCCCCCTCCCACAGTGGTTTTGTATGGGGCCTGAAGTCACCACTACTGTTGCTGACCCACCGCTCAGGTCTGGAGCCTGGCAGAGGTCAACATGTGGGAGGGGGCTTGCTCCCGATGGCGGATTGCCGGCCGACTTATTTATCAACTGACAAAATGCTATCGGGAGCAAGCCCCCTCCCAAAGTGGTTTTGTGTTGAGCCTGAGGTCACCATTACTGTGCTGCCCCACCGCTCAGGTCTGAAGCCCGGCAGAGGTCAACATGTGGGAGGGGGCTTGCTCCCGATGGCGGAGTGTCAGCGACTTATTTATCAACTGACAAAATGCTATCGGGAGCAAGCCCCCTCCCACTGGTTTTGTGCTGGCCGGGTAATGACCATTCAGCTGCTGAATGGAAGACAACGCTTTTCAGTCAGCTACTCTCAATGCCAGCCCATCTATTAATAAGAGGCCGCGCACATGAGTACTTCCTCATTCAAGATCGCCCACAAACTGCTGACCGGCGCGGGTGCCATTGAGCAATTGGCTGCCGAACTCACGCGCCTGGATGTAGATAACCCGCTGATCGTCACCGATGCCGCGCTGGTCAAATCCGGCACGGTTGCGCTGGCGCTGGCGCACTTGGGCGATCGCGCCTACGAGATTTTCGACCGCGTGCTGCCTGACCCGGAAATCGCCATCGTCGAAGACTGCATGCGCGTGTACCGCGAGGGCGGGCATGACGGCCTGATCGGCCTGGGCGGCGGCAGTGCTATCGACATTGCCAAGAGTGTCGCGGCCTATGCCGGTTACCACGGCGCACTGGCGGACTTGTTTGGCGTCGATCAAGTGCCGCGTAAAGGCCCGCCGCTGATCGCTATCCCGACCACTGCCGGTACAGGCTCGGAAGTGACCAATGTGGCGATCCTCTCCGACAAGGTCGCGCAGCTGAAAAAAGGCATCGTCAGCGACTACTTGCTGCCGGATGTGGCGCTGATCAGTCCACAAATGACCCTCACTTGCCCGCGCAGCGTTACCGCTGCCAGTGGCGTGGATGCGCTGGTGCACGCGATCGAATCTTACCTGTCGCTGAACGCCTCGCCGATCACCGACGCGCTGGCCATCGGCGCGGTCAAGCTGATCGCCAACGCGCTGCCCAAGGCCTACGCCAACCCGGCCAACCTGCAGGCGCGCGATGACATGGCCACCGCCAGCCTGATGGCCGGTATGGCGTTCGGCAATGCCGGCGTGGGCGCGGTGCATGCGTTGGCGTACCCGTTGGGCGGGCGCTTCAATATCGCCCACGGCGTGAGTAATGCCTTGTTGCTGCCCTACGTGATGCACTGGAACAAGCTGGCCTGTGTCGAGCGCATGCGCGACATTGCCCAAGCCATGGGCGTAAACGTAACGGGTTTGAGTGTTAACGATGCCGCCGACCAGGCCGTAGAGGCGATGACGCGACTCTGCGCCGCGGTCGAGATCCCGGCGGGCCTGCGCACCTTCGGGGTTCCCGAGGATGCTATCGCGGCCATGGCCACGGAAGCGGCGGGCATCGAGCGGCTGATGCGCAACAACCCGCGCAAGCTCAGCGCGGCGGATATCGAGAAAATCTACCGGGCAGCTTACTAGTCGTTGAGTCAGGTCACGGTGCGCAGGGCAAAGCATGAGGTATACAATGCGCGCCATCGTGATTTAGCTCAAAAAGGTGCGTCATGCAGCCCTTCGTTATCGCTCCATCGATTCTCTCCGCCGATTTCGCCCGCCTCGGTGAAGAAGTGGACAAGGTGTTGGCCGCCGGTGCCGACTTCGTGCACTTCGATGTCATGGACAACCACTACGTGCCCAACCTGACCATCGGCCCGATGGTTTGCGCGGCGCTGCGCAAGTACGGCATCACCGCGCCGATCGATGCGCACCTGATGGTCAGCCCGGTAGACCGCATCATCGGCGACTTCGTTGACGCCGGCGCGACCTACATCACCTTCCACCCGGAAGCCTCGCTGCACGTTGACCGCACCCTGCAACTGATCCGCGAAGGCGGCTGCAAGGCGGGCCTGGTATTTAACCCGGCCACGCCGCTGAGCGTGCTTGAGTACGTGATGGACAAGGTCGACATGGTCTTGCTGATGAGCGTCAACCCGGGTTTCGGCGGGCAGAAGTTCATCCCCGGCACCCTCGACAAGCTGCGCCAGGCGCGTGCGCTGATCGATGCCTCGGGGCGTGACATCCGCCTGGAAATCGACGGTGGGGTCAACGTCAATAACATCCGCGAAATCGCTGCTGCCGGTGCCGACACGTTCGTCGCGGGTTCGGCGATTTTCAATGCGCCGGACTACCAGCAAGTCATCGACACGATGCGAGCCGAACTGGCGCTGGCGCGTCCATGAGCGGCTTCGAGCAGTTGTTCCCCGGCAAACTGCCACGGCTGGTGATGTTCGATCTGGACGGTACGTTGATCGACTCGGTGCCAGACCTGGCCGCAGCCGTGGACGAGATGCTGCTCAAGCTGGGGCGCAAGCCGGCCGGGGTCGAGTCGGTACGCGACTGGGTCGGCAACGGCGTGCAGATGCTGGTGCGCCGCGCGTTGGCCAACCACATCAATGCCGAAGGGGTGGACGAGGTCGAGGCCGAGCACGCGCTGACGTTATTCAATGCGGCGTATGAAAGCAGCCACGAGCTGACGGTGGTGTACCCCGGCGTGCGCGACACCCTCAAGTGGCTGCACAAGCAAGGCGTGGAAATGGCCTTGATCACCAACAAGCCAGAGCGTTTTGTTGCGCCGCTGTTGGACCAGATGAAAATTGGCCGGTATTTTCGCTGGATCATCGGTGGCGATACCTTGCCGCAGAAGAAGCCCGACCCGGCGGCGCTGTTTTTCGTGATGAAAATGGCCAATATTCCGGCCTCACAGTCGTTGTTTGTCGGTGATTCGCGCAGCGATGTACTCGCCGCAAAAGCTGCGGGCGTGCAGTGTGTGGCGCTGAGCTACGGCTATAACCATGGCCGGCCGATTGCCGAAGAATCGCCGGCACTGGTGATTGATGATCTGCGGTTGTTAATCCCCGGTTGCTTGGGAGCGGGCGCTGAGATAACGTTGCCCGATACCGACTCAACCCCTTCTGGAAATCCCATCGTGGTGGTCACTCGCAAACTCTGGATGAAAGTCATCAAGGCCCTGGCCCGCTGGCGTTGGCGCGCCTGACCGAGCCTGGCCGCGCTGCGGCACGTTTGCACACCTGACCGTTTGACCCTCAAGCCACGAGGCACCCCATGATCCGCGAAGAATTCCTGCGTTTGGCCGATGCCGGCTACAACCGTATTCCCTTGGCCTGCGAAACCCTGGCCGACTTCGATACGCCGCTGTCGATCTACCTGAAGCTGGCCGATGCGCCCAATTCCTACTTGTTGGAGTCGGTGCAGGGCGGCGAAAAATGGGGCCGTTACTCGATCATCGGGCTGCCGTGCCGCACCGTACTGCGCGTGCATGACCACCATGTGAGCATCACGCATGACGGCGTCGAGATCGAAAGCCTTGATGTAGAAGACCCGTTGGCCTTTGTCGAAGCATTCAAGGCGCGCTACAACGTGCCGACCATTGCTGGCCTGCCGCGTTTCAACGGCGGGCTGGTCGGTTACTTCGGCTACGACTGCGTGCGCTACGTCGAAAAACGCTTGGGCAAATGCCCGAACCCGGACCCTCTGGGCGTGCCGGATATTCTGCTGATGGTGTCTGATGCGGTGGTGGTGTTCGACAACCTCGCCGGCAAGATGCACGCGATTGTGCTCGCCGACCCGTCCCAGGCGGACGCCTTCGAGCAAGGCCTGGCCAGCCTCGAAGCGCTGATGGAAAAACTGCGTCAGCCGATCACTCCGCGTCGCGGCCTGGACCTCAGCCGTCCACCGGCCGCCGACCCGGTGTTTCGCTCCAGTTTTACCCAGGCTGACTACGAGCGCGCAGTCGATACGATCAAGGACTACATCCTGGCCGGTGACTGCATGCAAGTGGTGCCGTCGCAACGCATGTCCATCGATTTCAAGGCCGCGCCGATTGACCTGTACCGCGCGCTGCGTTGCTTCAACCCGACGCCGTACATGTTCTTCTTCAATTTTGGCGACTTCCACGTCGTCGGCAGTTCGCCGGAAGTGCTGGTGCGCGTCGAAGACAACTTGATCACCGTGCGCCCGATCGCCGGTACTCGCCCGCGTGGCGCGACCGAAGAGGCCGATTTGGCGCTGGAAAAAGACCTGCTGAGCGACGCCAAGGAAATCGCCGAGCACTTGATGCTGATCGACCTGGGCCGCAACGATACCGGGCGCGTCTCGGAAATCGGCTCGGTGAAGCTCACCGATAAGATGGTTATCGAGCGTTACTCCAACGTGATGCACATCGTGTCCAACGTCACTGGCGAGCTGAAAGCCGGGTTGACCGCAATGGATGCACTGCGGGCGATTCTGCCGGCGGGCACCTTGTCGGGCGCGCCTAAAATTCGCGCGATGGAAATTATCGACGAACTGGAGCCGGTCAAGCGTGGCGTCTACGGCGGCGCCGTGGGTTACTTTGCCTGGAACGGCAATATGGACACTGCGATTGCGATCCGTACCGCCGTCATCAAGAACGGCGAGTTGCATGTGCAGGCGGGCGGCGGAATTGTTGCCGACTCGGTGCCGGCCCTCGAATGGGAAGAAACTCTGAACAAACGCCGCGCGATGTTCCGTGCGGTGGCGTTGGCTGAGCAAACCCCGCAAGACTGAAGCCAGATGAAAATCCAAATGTGGGAGGGAGCACGCTCCCTCCCACAGTGGTTTTCTGGCTTAGAAATCCAGGCTTACCCCGACACTGGCCCCTTGCTGGGTGAAGCTGTCGTCCTTGCGCACGTTATAAGCCGCGCGTAACGCCAGCGCCTCAGTCAGTTTGTGGCTGACGCCGAGGCTCAAGCGGTCCGAATTGCTGCGCGGTGTGTAGCCGTCCAGTTTGAAGTCGATCGCCTGCACGCTGTTCAGCGAAATATTGACCTTTTGGGTGTCATTTTCGAACTCATGCTCGTGGGCCACTTCGCCAAACACCTGAGTCTGCGCAGTGATGCGGTAGCTGCCCTGCAGGCCAACGCCGAGGCGCTTGGAGTCGCGTTGCTGATCGTCGAATGTCAGCGCGGTGGAGCGGTTGTCTTTCTCCGAATAGCCATTCACTTCTACGCGCGCATAGTCGGCGCTGATGAAGGGTGACAGGTGCCAGTCGCTGCCGGCACCGGCGATGTCATAGCCCACACGGCTGCTCAAGGCCCACAGCCAGCCATCGGTGTCGCCTTTTTCCGAGCCTTCGCTGACGCCGAGGGCGAACTTGCGTTTGAGGCTGTCGAAGTCCAGTTTGCCGCCGGTCAAGGCTACGTCGGCCCACCAGTGATTCTGTTGATACTGGGCGAACGCGGTGCCCATGTAGCTATTGAGTTTGTAGTCCGAATCGCTGGCGCCTGCTTCGAGCGTCTGCCGATACAGCCCGGCTGCAATGCCTACGCGCCAGTTCTCGTCGAGCCGGTAGCTGCCGCCGAGATTAAGGCTATAGCCACTGCCGTCGCCGCTGGCCGAACTGCTTTGATCATCGAAGTCCAGGCGCTGCCCACCGCCTGCCACAATGGCCCGCCATTGCCCGACGGCTTGCCAACTGCCGTTGTCTGCTTGCCATTGGTTGCGCAATTCATCCTGGTGGGCGCGCACTGTGCCTTGGGCCATTTCCGGCAGCAACGACAGTTCCCATGGCGCCGCGAGCAGGGAATAGGCGTAGTCGGCGATCAAGCGTTGCCCGGCGATGGTGGGGTGCACCGAGTCGTTGTAGATCAGCTTGGTCGGGTCCGGGTTGGTGCCGCCGATGCCATAGGTCGGGTTTGCGGTGCACCCGTTGCCGCTGAAGCAGGTGCCGGTGAGGTTTTGCCCGGTGGCCAGGCCAAAGCGGGCTGGGTCGGCGAAGCTTTCTTGCAGCAACAACGGAATATTCAGTGGGATGACTTGGGCGTCGATCTGCGACAGGCGTTGCACCAGCGCCTGGTTGAAAACACTGCTCAGCGCCGAACTCGTCGCCTGCAACGGGGTGCCGTTGAGGGCCGGGGTCAGGCCAAGGTCGGGCAGCATCCACACCATGATGTAGCGCGCGCCGGCTTGTTGCAGCGTCTGGGCACTGTCGGCCAGGCGCCCGCCCGCGGCAACGGCTTGGCCGGCGCTGAGCACGCGCCCTTGCAGGAAGTCATTGCCGCCACCCGAAATAAAGTACAGCGCGTTGGGATCGGCCCGCCCGCCGTTTGCCGGTAGATAACCCTGACGGCTGCGCAGCACGGTGCCGCCACCGGGGTTTCCAGGCGGAATCGCCGCGTTGGAGACCGAGTTGATCGAGTCCAGGACATTGTCGGTACGGTAGCCGCCGACTGCCCAGTTGTTTCCGTCCGGCAAGCCTTGCGCCGCACGCACAGGTGAGGTCGAGGCGTTCAGGTCGTTTGGCGCCACGCCCAGCTTTGAGCCCAACAAGGTTGATGAGACCAGGCCAAAATCGCCCTGGAACGTCGGCCCTGTGCGGTTGGTAAAGCGCAAGGTGGCGCCATTTGAGCCATCGGGGAACTGGCCTGCGTCGGCCAGGCTATCGCCGAAAACCACCATGGTCGTGTACGGCGAAGGTGCTGCCAATGCTTGCGCGCAGGCCAGTGACAGGAGGCAACTGGCCAGTGGCGCAAAAAACGGTGGTCTGAGCATGCGGGATTCCATCTCGTTATTTTTGTATCGGAAGTGAAACACTAATAATGTATTCAGGCTTTTCATCGAAGAAAACAGTTTTTTCCGATAAACACTCTGCGGTGATGCCCCCGTATTCGCTGCGCCATATTGCACCGCTGGCGAGGCTACGTTACTGTGCTTAAACGTATGAATGAGACCCTCCCCGTGTTGATTATCAGCAAACTCTTGATGCGAGTAATCAAGGCACACGCCCGTTGGCGTTGGCGCGCCTGACATTTTCTCTGCCGGCCCGGCCGGACCTGTACCGATTTGCCTTCTTCACCCGTTGTTTGACGCCCCTTGCCGGCCAACCCCGGCAACCGGAACGTGCGTCTGGCAGCGGGTCACTCTCTTGGAAGGCGGTCATTCGAAATCAGTGAATTCAAGAGGTTTGAACCCACATGTTGCTGATGATTGATAACTACGATTCCTTTACCTATAACGTTGTGCAGTACCTGGGCGAACTCGGTGCCGAGGTCAAGGTGGTGCGCAACGACGAGCTGAGCGTCGCCGAAATTGTCGCCCTGAACCCGGAGCGCATCGTGGTTTCGCCTGGCCCTTGCACCCCGACTGAAGCGGGTGTTTCCCTCGAAGCCATTCAGTATTTCGCCGGCAAGTTGCCGATTTTGGGCGTGTGCCTGGGGCATCAGTCCATCGGCCAGGCCTTTGGTGGTGACGTGGTGCGCGCACGCCAGGTGATGCACGGCAAGACCAGCCCGGTATTCCATAACGATGTTGGCGTATTCAACGGCCTCAACCTGCCGGTAACCGTTACCCGTTACCACTCGCTGGTGGTCAAGCGCGAAACCCTGCCGGAATGCCTCGAAGTCACGGCCTGGACCCAATTGGAAGACGGCTCGGTCGACGAGATCATGGGCCTGCGCCACAAGACATTGAATATCGAAGGGGTGCAATTTCACCCTGAATCGATCTTGACCGAGCAGGGCTACGAGCTGTTCGCTAACTTTCTCAAGCAGAGCGGCGGCACGCGCTAAGGACTTTCCATGGATATCAAGACTGCCCTGAGCCGTATCGTCGGCCATCTGGACCTGAGCACCGCTGAAATGAGCGATGTGATGCGCGAGATCATGACCGGCCAATGCACCGACGCGCAGATCGGCGCGTTCATGATGGCCATGCGCATGAAGAGCGAGAGCATCGACGAAATCGTCGGCGCCGTGTCGGTGATGCGTGAGCTGGCGGACAAGGTCGAGCTGAAGACCCTCGACGGCGTCGTCGATGTGGTGGGCACCGGCGGTGACGGTGCGAATATTTTCAACGTGTCGACCGCGGCCTCTTTTGTGGTTGCGGCGGCCGGTTGCACAGTGGCCAAGCACGGTAACCGCGCGGTCTCCGGCAAGAGCGGCAGCGCCGACTTGCTGGAAGCGGCCGGGATCTACCTCAACCTCACGCCGGTACAAGTGGCGCGGTGCATTGACAGTGTGGGCATTGGCTTCATGTTTGCCCAATCGCACCACGGCGCGATGAAACACGCCGCCGGCCCGCGCAAGGACCTTGGCCTGCGCACCCTGTTCAACATGCTTGGCCCGCTTACGAATCCGGCCGGTGTGAAACATCAGGTAGTCGGGGTGTTCAGCCAGGCGCTGTGCCGGCCATTGGCCGAAGTGTTGCAGCGCATGGGCAGCAAACATGTGTTGGTGGTGCACTCCAAAGATGGCCTGGACGAATTCAGCCTGGCGGCACCGACCTTTGTGGCGGAGCTGAAGAATGACCAGATCAGCGAGTATTGGGTGGAGCCCGAAGACCTCGGCATGAAGAGCCAGAGTTTGCATGGCCTGGCGGTTGAAAGCCCGGCAGCATCGCTGGAACTGATTCGCGACGCCTTGGGGCGCCGCAAGACTGAAAACGGCCAGAAAGCTGCAGAAATGATTGTTCTGAATGCTGGCGCGGCGCTTTACGCGGCGGACCATGCTTATAGTCTCAAAGAAGGTGTCGCTTTGGCCCACGATGCGTTACACACCGGGCTGGCTCGCGAAAAACTCGAAGAGCTGGGAGCCTTTACCGCTGTGTTCAAAATGGAGAATGAAGGATGAGTGTTCCGACCGTTCTGGAAAAAATTCTCGCGCGCAAGGCTGAAGAAGTTGCCGAGCGACGTGCGCGTATCAGCCTGGCCGAGCTGGAAGGCTTGGCGAAAAGCGCCGATGCGCCGCGCGGCTTTGCCGATGCGCTGATAAAGCAGGCCAGAGAAAAGCAGCCCGCGGTGATTGCCGAGATTAAAAAAGCCTCACCCAGCAAAGGCGTGATTCGCGAGATATTCATTCCCGAAGAGATTGCCAAAAGCTATGAGAAGGGTGGCGCAACGTGCCTCTCGGTGCTGACCGACATTGACTTCTTCCAGGGCAGCGACCTGTTCCTGCAACAGGCCCGCGCTGCGTGCAAGTTGCCGGTCATCCGTAAGGATTTCATGGTCGACCCGTACCAGATTATCGAAGCGCGTGCCTTGGGCGCTGACTGCGTGCTGCTGATCGTTTCGGCACTGGATGACGTGAAGCTGGCTGAGCTGGCGGCCGTGGCCAAAAGCGTTGGCCTGGATGTATTGGTTGAAGTGCACGACGGCGATGAGTTGGAGCGTGCACTGAAAACCCTCGACACACCGCTGGTTGGGGTCAATAACCGTAACCTGCACACGTTCGAAGTCAGCCTCGAAAACACCCTCGACCTGTTGCCCCGTATTCCGCGTGATCGGTTGGTGATCACCGAAAGCGGCATCGTCAACCGTGCCGACGTGGAGCTGATGGAAATCAGCGGCGTGTACTCGTTCCTGGTCGGCGAAACGTTCATGCGCGCCGAAAACCCGGGGGCGGAACTGCAACGTCTGTTCTTCCCGGAGCGTGGCGCTACGGCGGTCAGTGGTTCGACCCTGGATTGATCTGAAACACCATCAAAGTGGGGAGGGCGCAAGCGCCTTCCCACATTGGCTGTTGTGTTTATTCCGATGGGTAGGTGTTTGATGACTCAGCCAGTCAGGATGACCGTTGAAGCAGGGCTTGCCGCCGAGCAGGACTTGTTGGCTGCCGTTTGCGCCGGTGAGCAGGCATTCGGGTTGCTGTTCTGGCAGCCCAGCGATCAAGCGTTGGTCATGCCGCGTCGTTTGAGCCGCTTGCCGGCCTTTGATGCGGCCAGCACAGTCTCGGCAGACGCAGGTTGGCCGGTGTTGCTGCGCGAAACCGGCGGCGAACCGGTGCCGCAGTCTGCCGCTACGGTCAACATCGCCCTGGTTTACGCGCCGCCGCGCAGCGAAGGCGATCAAGGGCGCATCGAAACCGGTTACCAGCGTTTGTGCCAGCCGATCTGCGACGTGTTGATCGAATTGGGCGGCGATGCCAGTCTCGGTGAAATCGACGGTGCATTCTGCGACGGCCGTTACAATGTCAACCTTAATGGCCGCAAGATGGTCGGCACCGCCCAGCGCTGGCGGCAAAGTGCGGGTCGCCCGGTGGGGTTGGTGCACGGGGCGCTGTTGCTGGATAACCACCGCGAGGAATTGATTGCGGCGGTCAATCGCTTCAATCACGCGTGCGGCCTCGACCAGCGGGTGCGTGCAGACAGCCACATCGCGCTGCATGAAGCGTTTCCCGCAGCAGATGTGCTCAGCCGCCTCGACCGCGCGTACCGCCAGATGCTGGCCGGTTTTCCAACGGTTTAACGTGTACCGAACACCACCATCGTCTTGCCTTTGACGTTTACCAGGTTGCGCTCTTCCAGGTCTTTGAGCACGCGACCGACCATTTCCCGTGAACAGCCGACAATCCGCCCGATTTCCTGGCGCGTGACTTTTATCTGCATACCATCGGGGTGGGTGATGGCGTCGGGCTGTTTACACAATTCCAGCAAGCAGCGCGCAACCCGGCCGGTAACGTCAAAAAACGCCAGGTCGCCCACTTTGCGTGTGGTGTCGCGCAGGCGCTGGGCTATCTGGCCGCTCAGGGCGTAGAGGATGTCCGGGTCCTGTTGGGCCAATTCACGGAATGTGGTGTAACTGATTTCGGCGACTTCGCATTCCACCTTGGCCCGCACCCACGCGCTGCGTTTCTGTTCTTTACCGGCTTGTTCAAACAGCCCCAGCTCGCCAAAAAAATCCCCGGTATTGAGGTAGGCGATGATCATCTCGCGGCCGTCTTCATCCTCGATCAGGATGGTCACCGAGCCTTTGATAATGAAGAACAGTGTTTCGGAACGTTCGCCCGCGCAAATAATGTTGTGCTTGGCCGGGTAACGTCGGCGTTGGCAGTGCATCAGCAGCTTGTCGAGATTCTTGATCTTGGGTGTGGGAGTCAGAGCAACCATGGTTGTATCCCGAAAAGACTGCGCAATGTGATTGGATTTATTCTTTCAGCGTGCCGTGATGGATACACGCCGTACAAAGCATGGCGATGCGCCATTCATTTGGCGCCAGCTTAACAGACACATTCTGTCTCGATTGGGGAATTTATCGGGCCACTGGCTGACCTTGATGGTTTTTATGCAGAGCGCTGTGGTTGCAAGGCCCTGTGCTAAGCTGACGACCCTTTTTTAGCAGTGGAGTCAGGGCGATGAAGGCACGCATCCAATGGGCGGGCGAGGCCATGTTCCTCGGTGAATCGGGCAGTGGTCATGTGGTAGTCATGGACGGCCCGCCGGAAGCCGGTGGCCGAAACCTCGGCGTACGCCCGATGGAAATGCTCCTGCTGGGTGTCGGCGGTTGCAGCAATTTCGACGTGGTCAGCATTCTGAAGAAGTCGCGCCAGGCCGTGGAAAGCTGCGAAGCGTTCCTGGAAGCCGAGCGCGCGACTGAAGACCCCAAAGTATTTACCAAAATCCACATGCATTTCGTGGTGAAGGGGCGCGCGTTGAAGGAAGCTCAGGTCAAGCGTGCCATCGAGTTGTCGGCGGAGAAGTACTGCTCGGCGTCGATCATGCTCGGCGCGGCCGGTGTGGCCATCACCCATGATTACGAAATCATCGAGCTGGGCTGATCAGTTTAAGGCGGCTGGAGCCAGGAGAATGCCTGGCTCCCAAGCGGTAGTGTCAGTGTCAGACGCGGTAAGTGCTTTTGGTCATGACTTTGGCCAGCAGGCTCATGCCGAACCGCACCGGCGCCGGGAAGCGAAAGCCGCCGGCATCCAAAGCGCTGTCTGCGTGGTGCTGCTCATCAATGCGCATCTGCTCAAGAATGGCGCGGGATTTCTCGTCCTCGGCCGGCAGTTGCTCCAGATGTTCATCCAGGTGCTTGCACACCTGATGCTCTGTCGCGGCGACAAACCCGAGGCTGACCTTGTCGCTGATCAGGCCCGCGGCCGCGCCAATGCCGAACGACAAACCATAAAACAATGGGTTCAGCACGCTCGGGTGGCTACCCAGTTGGCGAATGCGTTGCTCGCACCACGCCAAGTGGTCGATCTCTTCTTCGGCAGCATGCTCCATCGCGGCGCGCACTTGCGGCAGCTTGGCGGTCAGCGCCTGGCCCTGGTACAGCGCCTGGGCACACACTTCGCCGGTATGGTTGATGCGCATCAGGCCGGCGACGTGGCGCGTGTCGGTCTCGCTCATCTGCGCATCGGGCTGCACGATGGCGGGCGATGGGCGATACGGTTGGCCACTGAACGGCAACAACGTGCGCATGGCGGTGTCGGCTTGCAGCAACAGACGGTCAATCGGCGAGTAGTGACGTTGGGTAGTCATGCTGACCTCCGGAAGAATCTCGGCGGTCAGTTTACCGCAAGAGAGGGCGAAGCGTTTGTGCTGAGTCAATTTGCCTCTATGGCAAGGGCACTCAGCCCGGCGGCCAGTGCATTTGGCGCTGACCGAGCACGTGCATATGAATGTGATAGACGGTTTGCCCGCCCTCTTCATTGCAGTTCATGACCACGCGAAAACCCTTCTCGCAGCCTTGTTCCACCGCCAGCCGCTGGGCGGTGAACAGAATGTGCCCCGCCAGGGCTTTGTCGTCTTCGGTCAGGTCATTGAGGGTGCGAATGGGTTTTTTCGGGATGACCAGAAAATGCACTGGCGCCTGCGGTGCGATGTCGTTGAACGCCAGCACCTGATCATCTTCGTAAATGATCGTGGCGGGTATTTCTCTGTTGATGATTTTGGTGAACAGAGTATCCACAGCTGTTTCTCCATTATGAAAGTGCAAGGGCAGTGTACCCAGCCTGTCAGCGCCGGCAATAGGCCTTGTTGATCGCGCCGGCTATCTTGCGCGTCAGCCAGCGCGGGCTGAAACGCGGGCTCAGGGTGAGCCAGCGGTTGCGTCGCCCGGGAATGATGATCGCGCGGTTTTTTTCCAGCGCGCGCACGGTGTAGAGCGCCACTTCTTCGGCGCTCATCAGTGTTGTGCTGCGGTCGAGTTTGGCCGTGTCCATTTGCGCGGTGCCGAAGAACGCTGTGCGCGCGGGGCCAGGGCAGAGCACCGAGACCTTGATGCCGCAGGTTTTCAACTCTTCGCGCAGGCCTTCGGAGAAGTGCAACACATAGGCCTTGCTGGCGTAATAGCTGCTCATCCAGGGGCCGGGCTGAAAGGCTGCGATCGAGGCGACATTGAGTATCTGCCCACCGCCGTGCAGCGCCATGGCGTTGCCCAGAGCGTGGCACATGCGGGTCAGGGCCAGAATGTTGACTTCGATCAGGTCTTGTTCAGTCATCCAGTCCTGAGCCAAAAATGGCCCGCTGGTGCCGATCCCGGCGCAGTTGACCAGCAGGTCGATCTGCCGCTCACCTTCTTCAAGTTCCAGCAGAAACCCGGACAACCGCAGCGGCTCGCCCAGGTCACAGGCACGAAACAGCACCTCGACGCCAAAGCGTTGAGTCAATTCGATTGCAATGCTTTCCAACTGATCACGCTGGCGGGCTACCAAAATCAAGCTGCGGCCGCGACGGGCCAATGCTTCGGCCAAGGCCAGGCCGATGCCGCTGGAAGCACCGGTGATCAGAGCGTAACGGGTCATGCCTTTCTCCATCGCAACGCCACCGTGCCTGTGACAGAGGCATCACAGGCGACGGGCGTTTTCTCACTGTTCTGGAGAGTCTACAGGTTCGGCTGTGTCGTCAGCACTTTGCACGTCTTCTTCATCAACGTTCGCGCTTTGATCGGCGGCGTCATCAGCGGTGATCGAGCTGTTCTCGTAGCGACTGCCCAGGTTGGCTTCGAGCTGGTCAAAGTAGCCGTTCATGCCCAGTGCGAGCGCGATGGCGAGTATCACCGGAATGAACGCCAGCCACAGAGCAGCGAGCACTTTTACCGCTTTGGAGTTGCGCGGCGGCGGCGGGCCGTATTGGTTGGCGCCGGTATTGCCGGGTAGCACCAGCAGCAGCAGGGGGAAAATGCTGTTCACCAGCGGCACCAGGTTCAGCAGGTACAGCCAGCCGGACCAGCCGAGGTCGTGCAGGCGCTGCACACCGATTTGTACGCTGACGCACACCAGCGCCACAAACAGCGCCAGCCCCAGCAGCACGCCGAGAATGATGCCTGCAGTCGGCGAGGCGGTCGCTACGGCGAAGCTCGCCGTGCTGATGATGCCCGAGGCGACCAGCATGGCAACCGACATTACCAGCGTCCAGGCCAGGTAGCGCAGGCGGCCGATGCGCCCGTGGGTGGTGAAGACTTTAAGTGTCGAGAACTCTGCGGTGTGGTCACCGACTGCCGCGCGTGGCGGGGCATACGGCGACGCCGAAGGGTTTGCAAAATCAGCGGCAGCAGGCGCCGTCTGGTTGGTTTTATCCAGGCTCAAGGTTAGCGGCTGTTCAGGCTCGATACGCGCATCAACGCCAGCGTTTTTCAACGCGAGCAGGTAGGTCTCGGCATCGGCGCTGGAGAGGTCACGCTTAAGCGCCACGGTGCCGCCGGTGAAGAGCCTTTCGATGGATTGCACATCGCACTTGAACAGCTCGGCGAGGTTCAGCTTGGCAGTAGTGCTTTCGACGCCTGGGAGCAAGGCTCCGTCAAACACGATCTTGAAACGGTTGTCGCTCATGCAGGCATCCTTGTCACTTGATCAGGAAGGGGGTTAAAGGCCGGCTTCAGTTGGCAGGCCTGGTGGTTGTCAGCGTGGCCAGTGTAACTGCGCTGCGTGTTCGCGCGCCTTGCGATATTCGGCATCCAGGCGAGTAATCAGTTCATCAACGCTGGGCAAGTCATCAATTTCGCCGACACCTTGGCCGGCAGACCATACGGTTTTCCACGCCTTGGCTTCATCGCCCAATGGTTTGAGCTTGGCGCCGGCGCTGCCGTCACCTTTGGCCTGCAGCGCTTTGATGTCGAAGCCAGCGTTTTCCAGGCTCTGGCGCATAAAGCTCGCGGGTACTCCGGAGACGGCGGGCGTGTGCACAATGTCGGCGGCGCGTGAGGTCAGCAGCATCTCTTTATACGCGTCCGGGGCGTGGCTTTCGGTGGTGCCGATAAAGCGCGTACCGAAATACGCGAGGTCTGCGCCCAGCAATTGGGCGGCAAGGATCTCGTGCCCGTGGTTAAGGCAGCCGGCCAACAGCAGGGTTTTATCGAAGAACTGGCGAATCTCGGCGATCAGCGCGAACGGGCTCCAGGTGCCTGCGTGGCCACCGGCGCCTGCTGCCACTGCAATCAGGCCGTCAACCCCGGCTTCGGCAGCCTTTTCGGCATGGCGCCGAGTGGTGACGTCGTGAAACACCAGGCCACCGTAACTGTGCACGGCATCGACCAGTTCCTTTACCGCGCCCAGGCTGGTAATGACAATCGGCACCTTGTGCTCGACGCAGATCGCCAAGTCGGCTTCAAGCCGTGGGTTGCTGTTGTGCACGATCAGGTTGACCGCATAGGGCGCGGGGTTGTCGAGTTGCGCGAGGCCCGCTTCGATTTCTTCCAGCCAGGCCTTGAAGCCGCTGCTTTCGCGTTGGTTGAGCGCCGGGAAACTCCCGACCACCCCATTACGGCAGCAGGCCAGGACCAGTTGCGGATTGGAAATCAGAAACATCGGCGCCACCACCACAGGCAGGCGCAGACATTGTTCAAGCAAAGCGGGCAGCGACATCGTAATGACCCCAAGTGATTGACGTTAGAACGGTTTGACCACAACCAAAATTACGATAGCCAGCAATATCAGCACGGGCACTTCATTGAACCAGCGATAAAACACATGGCTACGCGTATTTTCGCCACGCGCAAAGCGTTTTACCTGCGCGCCGCACATATGGTGGTAACCAATAAGCAGCACTACCAGGGTCAGCTTGGCGTGGATCCAGGCGCCTGATTGAAAAATGGCCGGGTTAAGGATGATCAACCAGATGCCGAATACCAGGCTGGCGATCATCGCCGGGCCCATGATGCCGCGGTAGAGCTTGCGCTCCATCACGCAGAAGCGGTCTTTGCTGACGGTGTCCTTGCTTTGAGCGTGGTAGACAAACAGTCGCGGCAGGTAGAACAGCGCGGCAAACCAGCACACGATGGCGACGATATGGAAAGCTTTGACCCATAAATAGAGCATTTTTAGTTATTCCCAGGTTCACGGTAATAGGGATAGTAGTGGCTGATGCGCCCATACGTCACGTTGATGGTTGTCGCAGGACGGCACGGCCCCTATTATCGACGGCTTTCCAATGGGTTCGTTGAGGGCAGTTTTATGGTCAAGGTCGGTATCGTCGGCGGCACGGGTTATACCGGTGTCGAGTTGCTGCGTCTGTTGGCTCAGCATCCGCAAGCTGAGGTGGTGGTCATCACTTCCCGATCCGAGGCCGGGCTGGCTGTTGCCGACATGTACCCGAACCTGCGAGGTCACTATGACGGCTTGGCGTTCAGCGTGCCGGACATCAAAACCCTTGGCGCTTGTGATGTGGTGTTCTTTGCCACGCCTCACGGTGTTGCCCATGCCTTGGCTGGCGAACTGCTGGCGGCCGGCACCAAGGTCATTGACCTGTCGGCTGACTTCCGCCTGCAGGACGCCGATGAGTGGGCCAAGTGGTACGGCCAGCCGCACGGTGCACCGGAGCTGCTTGAGGAGGCCGTTTATGGTCTGCCGGAAGTCAATCGTGAGCAGATCAAGCAGGCGCGCCTGATCGCGGTGCCGGGTTGCTATCCGACCGCGACGCAGCTGGGTTTCCTGCCGTTGCTGGAGGCCGGGCTGGCGGACGCTTCGCGTTTGATCGCCGACTGCAAATCGGGCGTGAGCGGTGCCGGTCGCGGTGCGGCGGTAGGTTCGCTGTACTCCGAGACGTCGGAAAGCATGAAGGCCTATGCGGTAAAAGGGCATCGCCACTTGCCTGAAATCCGCCAGGGGCTGCGTCGTGCTGCCGGTAAGGACGTCGGCCTGACCTTCGTGCCGCACCTGACGCCGATGATCCGTGGCATTCACTCCACGTTGTACGCAACCGTCGTGGACCGCTCGGTGGACCTGCAAGCGCTGTTTGAAAAGCGTTATGCCAACGAACCGTTCGTCGATGTCATGCCTGCCGGTAGCCATCCGGAAACCCGCAGTGTGCGCGGCGCCAATGTGTGCCGTATTGCCGTGCACCGTCCGCAGGATGGCGACCTGGTGGTAGTGCTGTCGGTGATCGATAACCTGGTCAAGGGCGCGTCGGGCCAGGCAGTGCAGAACATGAACATCCTGTTCGGCTTGGACGAGAAGCTCGGCCTGTCGCATGCAGGCATGCTGCCTTAAAGGCAGCGGCAAGCTACGAGCTACGAGCTACGAGCTACAAGCTACAAGCTACAAGCGAAAAGTCGCAGGCTGTGAGATCTGAGCTTGAAGCTTGAAGCTTGAAGCTCAAATCTGCCTTTGCTCCCTTAATAGTTGACCGCTTTTCTAGGAGAAGCGGATAATGCTGCCCATTACGCATATGGCGGCGTTACGCCGGGAGATTATCAGCATGAGCGTTGAATCCTTCACCCCCACGGCTTTGCAATTCACCCACGGTGCTGCGCACAAGGTGAAGAGCCTGGTCGATGAAGAGGGTAATGATCGCTTGAAGCTGCGCGTATTTGTTACGGGCGGCGGTTGTTCAGGGTTTCAGTACGGTTTTACCTTCGATGAAGAAGTGGCCGATGACGACACCATCGTCGAGCGCGAGGGCGTCAGCCTGGTCGTGGACCCGATGAGCTTCCAATACCTGGCAGGCGCCGAGGTGGATTACCAGGAAGGTCTGGAGGGTTCGCGCTTCGTGATCAAGAACCCTAACGCCACCACCACCTGTGGTTGCGGGTCTTCGTTCTCGATCTGATCGGCAGACTGGCTCAGGGCGAATAAAAACGCCGCGTGGCTTGATAAGCCACGCGGCGTTTTGCTGTCTGCCGATTATGCCGGGCAGTCAGGCCGGGTAGATGGCGCCCAGTACACGCAGCCCACGGGCGCCGGTTACGCTGGGGCGATTGGCGGCAATGCCCTCAAGGCAGCAATGGGCCAGCCACGCGAACGCCATGGCTTCGACCCAATCCGGGTCCACTCCGTAAGTGGCGGTGCTGCTGACGTGGGTAGACGCCAGTAGCGCCGTCAGACGGTTCATCAGCGTGGCGTTGTGCGCGCCGCCCCCACAAATCAACAGCGTTTCGGTTTCTGCCTGAGCCGCTTGCAGCGACTCAACGATGGTCAGGGCGGTCAGCTCAAGCAGCGTGGCCTGCACATCCTGCGGCTGGAAAGCAGGCAGACGGCTGAGGTGCTGTTGCAGCCATGCGAGGTTGAAGACTTCGCGCCCGGTACTTTTCGGGCCTTTGGTCACAAAGAACGGATCGCTGAGCAAGGCATTCAGTAGTTGAGGCTCGACCTTGCCACTGGCTGCCCACTCGCCGCCGCGATCAAAGTGCTCGCCGCGTTGTTGGTGTATCCAGGCGTCGAGCAGCACGTTGCCCGGGCCACAGTCGAAGCCGGCGACAGGTTTGCCGGTCTCGATCAGGCTGAGGTTGCTGAACCCGCCGACGTTCAAGACAGCACGGTTGCCGCTGCTTTCACCAAACAATGCTTCATGAAAGGCTGGCACCAACGGTGCGCCTTGGCCACCGGCGGCAACGTCGCGGCTGCGAAAGTCGCTGACCACGGTGATGCCTGTCAATTCGGTGAGCAATGCAGGGTTGCCGATCTGTACGGTAAAACCGCGCGCCGGTTCATGGCGGATGGTTTGCCCGTGGCTGCCGATGGCGCGGATGTCTTGAGGTGTTAAATGCTGCTGGTTCAACAGGGCGTAAATGCCTTGGGCGGCAAGCGTGACCCAGTGTTGTTGGGCAATCGCCGAACGAGCGATCTCGTCCGGACCGCTGGCGCACAGGCCCAACAGCTCGGTGCGCAGGGCGTCAGGCATCGGAATGTAGTGAGTGGCGATCAAATTGATCGCCGGGTCTTGCTCGATCAGGGCGATATCCAGGCCATCGAGGCTGGTCCCGGACATCACACCTATATAGAGCGGCATACCTTAACGCTTCGCCGAAGCCAGCAGGGTGGAGCGTTCCTGATCCATGCGGGCCATCAGCGGTTGGCTCTGTTGCAGGAAACGAGCGCGCTCGGCCTTGGCGATCGGGTCAGCCATTGGCAGCTTTTGGCCCAGCGGGTCGACGTGCACGCCATTGACCTGGAATTCATAGTGCAAGTGCGGTCCAGTGGACAGGCCGGTGGTGCCGATATAGCCGATTACTTGCCCTTGCTTCACGTTACTGCCGGTCGAAACGCCTTTGGCGAAGCCTTGCATGTGGCCATACAGCGTACGGTAAGTGTTGCCGTGCTGGATGATCACGGTATTGCCGTAGCCACCGCGACGCCCGGCCAGCAGTACTTTGCCATCACCGGCTGCCTTGATTGGCGTGCCGCGTGGGGCCGCATAGTCGACGCCTTTGTGCGCGCGGATTTTGTTCAGAATCGGGTGCTTGCGGCCCATGGAGAAGCGCGAACTGATACGCGCGAAATCTACCGGTGTACGAATGAAGGCCTTGCGCATGCTGTTGCCGTCAGCCGTGTAATAGCTGCTGGTGCCTTGTTTGTTGGTGTAGCGAACCGCCGTGTAGGTCTTGCCGCGGTTGGTGAAGCGTGCAGAAAGAATGTTGCCGGTGCCCACGACTTTACCGTTGGCGACTTTTTGCTCGTAGATCACGTCGAACTCGTCACCCTGGCGAATATCCTGGGCGAAGTCGATGTCGTAGCCAAACACGCTGGCCATGTCCATGGTCATGCTGTGGGACAAGCCGGCGCGGGCGGCGGACTGTGACAGTGAGCTGTTGATCACGCCGTGCACGTAGGCGGAGCGCATCACCGGCTTGGTGGTGATGCGGTTGAACGCAAAGCCTTTGGCGTTCTTGGTCAGGGTGATGCTTTCGAGGTCGCTGACGCTGCTGTGCAGGTTGTTCAACTGGCCGTCGGGCGCCAATTCAAACTCGAGTTTCTGGCCGTGTTTGAGCTGGGTGAATTGCTTGGCTTGTTTATCGCTCGCCAACACCTCATTGACCGTAGAGGCGGGCAGGCCAACCTTTTCGAACAGCGTTGAAAGCGTATCGCCTTTGGCCACGATCACTTCGCGGTGCAGCGGGTTCTTGGCAGCAGGTGTCGCAGGCTGGTCTTGAGTGGCCTGCCGCGTGTCTTCGGGCGTGCTTTCTATCTGCGCAAACGGCGATTCAGCGGGTGCATTTGTGGCTTGTTGTGCGTCTGCAGCGTCTTGGTCTTGTGTCAGTTGCTCAGCGGGACTTTCCAGGTCAAGGCTCACGGAGGTTCGTTTGGCTTCTACGTCACTGGAAGGGAATACCAGGAGTGCCAGGCTGAGGAGGGCGGCGATACCACTTGCGGCGAGCAGGTGGGTCTTCGGGTAAAGCGGCGGCGCTTTAGACGGTTCTGTGGTCATAAGTAATTTTGACTTTGAAGATGAAATGGAAAAGATGAATGACATGATGAAGATGAAATAACTGTATAAAATATAACCAAATCATCTGTGGTGCAAGCTCGCGAACGCCGGGCTTGCCGAACGGTGGCCGTGCGCAGGGCAAAACTTGTAATTAGTCCCTGATCTTGTATGGTTGGTTCCCTTTTGAATCTGAGCCTTGCGGGTCTGTTATGAAGTCGGTTGAAGAGCAGCTAGCGCTGATAAAACGTGGTGCGGAAGAACTGTTGGTCGAGGCGGAGCTGATCGAAAAGCTCAAACGTGGCCAACCCTTGCGGATCAAGGCTGGCTTTGATCCGACGGCGCCGGATCTGCACCTCGGCCACACCGTGCTTATTAATAAGCTGCGTCAGTTCCAGGAACTGGGGCATCAGGTCATCTTCCTTATAGGTGACTTCACCGGGATGATCGGTGATCCGAGCGGCAAAAGCGCAACGCGTCCACCGTTGACGCGTGAGCAGGTTCTGGCGAATGCCGAGACCTACAAGACTCAGGTGTTCAAGATTCTCGACCCGGCCAAGACCGAGGTGGCGTTCAACTCCACCTGGATGGACCAGATGGGGCCGGCGGATTTCATTCGCCTGACGTCCCAGTACACCGTTGCACGCATGCTTGAGCGTGATGATTTCGACAAGCGCTACTCCACCCATCAACCCATCGCTATTCACGAGTTCATCTACCCGCTGGTTCAGGGCTATGACTCGGTGGCGTTGCGGGCGGATATTGAGCTGGGTGGCACAGACCAGAAATTCAACCTGCTGATGGGCCGTGAGCTGCAGCGTGCGTATGGGCAAGAGGCTCAGTGCATTCTGACCATGCCGTTGCTGGAGGGGTTGGATGGCGTCAAGAAGATGTCCAAGTCCTTGGGTAACTATGTAGGTATCCAGGAAGCACCGGGCGTGATGTACGGCAAGCTGGTTTCGATTCCGGATGCGCTGATGTGGCGTTACTTCGAGCTGTTGAGCTTCCGCTCGATGGATGAGATCAATGCGCTGCGCGCAGAAGTAGAAGCGGGTGCGAATCCGCGTGACGTGAAGATCAAGCTGGCAGAAGAGATCGTTGCGCGTTTCCATGGTGAGGAGGCTGCGGCCAGCGCTCATCGTGCAGCGGGTAACCGCATGAAGGATGGCGAGTTGCCGGATGATCTGCCGGAGATCGAGCTGACGGCTACCGAGGCGATGCCAATTGCTGCCGTCCTTAATAAGGCGGGCCTGGTGAAGAACTCGGCGGTTGCGCGTGACCTTCTGGCTTCCGGCGGTGTGCGTATAGATGGTGAGGTTGTGGATCGCACCTTTATATACGAGCTGGGCGCTACCCACGTCTGCCAGGCCGGGAAGAAGGCATTTGCGCGTATTTCGCTTAAATCCGAATAAACCTGGAATTAAGTGTTGACGGCGATTTATATTTGTCTATAATTCGCCCCACTTCCGGCGCAGTCGAAACGGAAAACTCCTTGGTAAACAAAGAGTTATGCGAGATTCGACAGCGAGTTGCTTCAGTTCATCGAAGCCCAGAAGGAGTTGGTAGGGCGGTGTTGTTTGGCTCTATTAACGTTTCGATCTTCTCGGTCGAAAGCGGAGAAAAAGAGGTGTTGACAGCAGCGTGTAACGCTGTAGAATTCGCCTCCCGCTAACGAGAGATCGGAAGCGCAAGTGGTTGAAGTTGTTGAGGAATTCTTCGAAAACTTCTGAAAATAACCACTTGACAGCAAATGAGGCTGCTGTAGAATGCGCGCCTCGGTTGAGACGAAAGGTCTTAACCAACCGCTCTTTAACAACTGAATCAAGCAATTCGTGTGGGTGCTTGTGGAGTCAGAATGATAGTCAACAAGATTATCAGCATCACAAGTTACTCCGCGAGAAATCAAAGATGTAACCAACGATTGCTGAGCCAAGTTTAGGGTTTCTTAAAAACCCAAAGATGTTTGAACTGAAGAGTTTGATCATGGCTCAGATTGAACGCTGGCGGCAGGCCTAACACATGCAAGTCCCAAAGATGTTTGAACTGAAGAGTTTGATCATGGCTCAGATTGAACGCTGGCGGCAGGCCTAACACATGCAAGTCGAGCGGTAGAGAGAAGCTTGCTTCTCTTGAGAGCGGCGGACGGGTGAGTAATGCCTAGGAATCTGCCTGGTAGTGGGGGATAACGTTCGGAAACGGACGCTAATACCGCATACGTCCTACGGGAGAAAGCAGGGGTGAGTAATGCCTAGGAATCTGCCTGGTAGTGGGGGATAACGTTCGGAAACGGACGCTAATACCGCATACGTCCTACGGGAGAAAGCAGGGGACCTTCGGGCCTTGCGCTATCAGATGAGCCTAGGTCGGATTAGCTAGTTGGTGAGGTAATGGCTCACCAAGGCGACGATCCGTAACTGGTCTGAGAGGATGATCAGTCACACTGGAACTGAGACACGGTCCAGACTCCTACGGGAGGCAGCAGTGGGGAATATTGGACAATGGGCGAAAGCCTGATCCAGCCATGCCGCGTGTGTGAAGAAGGTCTTCGGATTGTAAAGCACTTTAAGTTGGGAGGAAGGGCAGTTACCTAATACGTGATTGTTTTGACGTTACCGACAGAATAAGCACCGGCTAACTCTGTGCCAGCAGCCGCGGTAATACAGAGGGTGCAAGCGTTAATCGGAATTACTGGGCGTAAAGCGCGCGTAGGTGGTTTGTTAAGTTGGATGTGAAATCCCCGGGCTCAACCTGGGAACTGCATTCAAAACTGACTGACTAGAGTATGGTAGAGGGTGGTGGAATTTCCTGTGTAGCGGTGAAATGCGTAGATATAGGAAGGAACACCAGTGGCGAAGGCGACCACCTGGACTAATACTGACACTGAGGTGCGAAAGCGTGGGGAGCAAACAGGATTAGATACCCTGGTAGTCCACGCCGTAAACGATGTCAACTAGCCGTTGGGAGCCTTGAGCTCTTAGTGGCGCAGCTAACGCATTAAGTTGACCGCCTGGGGAGTACGGCCGCAAGGTTAAAACTCAAATGAATTGACGGGGGCCCGCACAAGCGGTGGAGCATGTGGTTTAATTCGAAGCAACGCGAAGAACCTTACCAGGCCTTGACATCCAATGAACTTTCTAGAGATAGATTGGTGCCTTCGGGAACATTGAGACAGGTGCTGCATGGCTGTCGTCAGCTCGTGTCGTGAGATGTTGGGTTAAGTCCCGTAACGAGCGCAACCCTTGTCCTTAGTTACCAGCACGTCATGGTGGGCACTCTAAGGAGACTGCCGGTGACAAACCGGAGGAAGGTGGGGATGACGTCAAGTCATCATGGCCCTTACGGCCTGGGCTACACACGTGCTACAATGGTCGGTACAGAGGGTTGCCAAGCCGCGAGGTGGAGCTAATCCCAGAAAACCGATCGTAGTCCGGATCGCAGTCTGCAACTCGACTGCGTGAAGTCGGAATCGCTAGTAATCGCGAATCAGAATGTCGCGGTGAATACGTTCCCGGGCCTTGTACACACCGCCCGTCACACCATGGGAGTGGGTTGCACCAGAAGTAGCTAGTCTAACCTTCGGGAGGACGGTTACCACGGTGTGATTCATGACTGGGGTGAAGTCGTAACAAGGTAGCCGTAGGGGAACCTGCGGCTGGATCACCTCCTTAATCGACGACATCAGCTGCTCCATAAGTTCCCACACGAATTGCTTGATTCATTGAAGAAGACGATATCCTCCTTAATCGACGACATCAGCTGCTCCATAAGTTCCCACACGAATTGCTTGATTCATTGAAGAAGACGATAGAAGCAGCCCGAAATTGGGTCTGTAGCTCAGTTGGTTAGAGCGCACCCCTGATAAGGGTGAGGTCGGCAGTTCGAATCTGCCCAGACCCACCAATTTTGTTCGAAATTGGGTCTGTAGCTCAGTTGGTTAGAGCGCACCCCTGATAAGGGTGAGGTCGGCAGTTCGAATCTGCCCAGACCCACCAATTTTGTGTGGGAAACGCCTGTAGAAATACGGGGCCATAGCTCAGCTGGGAGAGCGCCTGCCTTGCACGCAGGAGGTCAACGGTTCGATCCCGTTTGGCTCCACCACTACTGCTTCTGACGTAAGTAAAGCTTAGAAATGAGCATTCCATCATTGTGATGGTGAATGTTGATTTCTAGTCTTTGATTAGATCGTTCTTTAAAAATTTGGGTATGTGATAGAAAGATAGACTGAACGTTACTTTCACTGGTAACGGATCAGG